>JBDTLA010000121.1:0-16106 GCA_039935035.1 Rudaea sp.
AAAGTGCTGTTGGAAAACCTGCTGCGAAATGAAGACGGCCATCTGGTTACGGCCAAACAGATCAAGGCGCTGGCCGGCTGGCAGCCCACTGCCGAACCAGCGCAGGAAATCCAGTACACCCCGGCACGCGTGCTGTTGCAGGATTTCACCGGCGTGCCGTGCGTCGTTGATCTGGTGGCGATGCGCGACGCCATCATCGCCCTCGGCGGTGATCCACTGCGCATCAATCCGCTGGTGCCCAGCGAACTGGTCATCGATCACTCGGTCATCGCCGATGCGTTTGGCCGTGCGGATGCGTTTGCCGTCAATGCCGGTCTGGAGTTCGAGCGCAACGTCGAGCGTTACCAGCTGTTGCGTTGGGCGCAGCAGGCGTTCGACAACTTCAAAGTGGTGCCGCCGGACACCGGTATCTGTCATCAGGTCAACCTGGAATATCTGTCGCGCGTCGTGTTCACGCGCGAAGGACCGGAGGGAATGATGGCGTATCCAGATACGCTGGTCGGCACCGACTCGCACACGCCGATGGTCAACGGGCTCGGCGTGCTCGGCTGGGGTGTGGGTGGCATCGAAGCGGAAGCCGCAATGCTTGGGCAACCGATGAGCATGCTGATTCCGCAAGTGGTCGGCCTGAAGCTGACCGGTGAGTTCCCTCCCGGCACCACCGCCACCGATCTGGTGCTCACTGTTGCCGAACTGCTGCGCAAAACCGGCGTGGTCGGAAAATTTGTCGACTTCTACGGACCGGGCGTAGCCAACATTCCGCTGGCCAATCGTGCGACGCTGGGCAACATGAGTCCTGAATACGGCGCGACCTGCGCGATCTTCCCGATCGACGCCGAGACGCTGGCGTATCTGCGTCTGACCGGTCGCCCCGAACATCAGATTCGTCTGGTCGAGGCCTACGCCAAGGAACAGGGTTTGTGGCACGACCCCGACAACGAGCCCGAATATTCGCAAACCTTGGAACTGGATCTGGGCACGCTGGAACCGTCCATCGCCGGTCCCAAGCGTCCGCAAGACCGTATTCCGTTGCGTCTTGCCCCCGGCGCCGTCGGCGCATTGCTCGAAGCCCAGTCCGTTGACAAAGCGAAGTTGAGCGAACTCGACGAAGCCATCGACGATTCATTCCCCGCCAGCGATCCCATGGCTTTGGGCTCCGGCTACGTCGACGAAGGCCCCAGGGAGCCGTGCGGTTGCGATCTGGATCACGACTGGCCGCACGCGCCGGTAAAAATCACCCTGGCCGACGGCAGCAGCGCCAAAATCGACAATGGCCATGTGGTCATCGCTGCCATCACATCGTGCACCAATACGTCCAACCCGTCGGTGATGATTGGTGCCGGCTTGCTGGCCAAGCGTGCGGTGGAGAAGGGACTCGCGCGCAAGCCGTGGGTCAAGACCTCGCTTGCACCCGGTTCGCGCGTAGTCACCGATTACTACAAACGCGCCGATCTCACTCAGTACCTGGACAAGCTCGGTTTCAACCTGGTCGGCTACGGTTGCACCACGTGCATCGGCAATTCCGGCCCGTTGATTCCGGAAGTGGCTGCAGCCGTGGACGAACATAAACTCAATGTCAGTGCCGTGCTTTCCGGCAACCGCAACTTTGAAGGCCGCATTCACCCGCAAACGCAAATGAACTTCATCATGTCGCCGATGCTGGTGGTGGCCTATGCCTTGGTCGGAACAATGCACACCAACTTGTTGACCGACTCGCTGGGCATCGGCAGCGACGGCAAGCCGGTTTACCTGCGCGACATCTGGCCATCCGCACGCGAAATCCAGGATGTCATCGGTGCTTGCCTGCGGGCGGACATGTTCTCCAAAGGCTATGCCGACGTGTTCTCCGGTGACGACAACTGGCGCGGTCTGCATGTACCCGCAGGCAATACGTTCCAATGGAATAGCGAATCCACTTACGTGCGTCAGCCGCCGTACTTCGACGGTATCGGCCGTGAGCCGGCAGCGCTGACCGACATCAAGGATGCGCGCGTATTGGCTAAACTGGGGGACTCGGTGACGACCGACCACATCAGTCCGGCCGGTGCGATCCAGGTCGATTCGCCGGCGGGAAAATACCTCACCAGTCACGGGGTCGAACGCAAGGACTTCAACTCCTACGGCTCGCGTCGCGGTAATCACGAGGTGATGATCCGCGGCACCTTCGCCAACATCCGCCTGCGCAATCAGTTGGCCCCAGGTACCGAGGGCGGCTTCACCCGCGATTTCACTCGCGCCGGTACACCGGTCGCCACGATCTTCGATGCGTCAGTCAACTACATCAAGGCCGGCACGCCGCTGGTGATCCTGACCGGCAAGGAATACGGATCGGGTTCCTCGCGTGACTGGGCGGCCAAGGGCACGGGGCTGTTGGGCGTGCGCGCGGTGATTGCCGAATCCTACGAGCGAATCCACCGTTCCAACCTGATCGGCATGGGCGTGCTGCCGTTGCAATACAAGCAAGGCGAGACTGCCGATTCGTTGGGCCTGACTGGTGAGGAGACTTTCGAAATCAGCGGATTGGCGGGTACTGACGCGCCAGCGCACCATGTACAAGTGTGTGCGACCGATGCGCAAGGCAAGGTGAAAAAGTTTGACGCGGTGGTGCGTATCGACACGCCGGTTGAAGCCGATTACTACCGCCATGGCGGCATCCTGTTGTACATGGTGCGGCAGCTTTTGGCTGACCATTGATGCATGCTGATCTACGACGCCACGAGTCCGGCGCCGCGCTGCCTGCGCATGTTCCTGCTGGAAAAAAAGTTGGTGTTACCGGCGGTGACAGTGGATGTGCTTGCCGGCGAAAACCGCGAACCGGCGTTTCTGGCCATCAATCCGGCCGGGCAGACGCCGGCGCTGCAATGCGACGATGGCAGCACCCTTGGCGAAGCGGTGGCCATTGCCGAATATCTGGAAGAGCTGCATCCGTCGCCGTCCCTTATTGGCAGCACGCCCGAGCAACGTGCACAGACGCGGCAATGCTGGCGCCGGGTCGAACTCAACATCACCGAGTTCATCCACAACGGCTATCACTATGCCGAAGGACTGGCGCGCTTCCAGCCACGCATTCCGGTGTTGCCGGATGCTGCCGATGGCCTCAAGGCAATCGCGCAGGATCGCCTGCGCTGGCTCGACGGCATGTTCGGCGCCGGCCCGTATCTGTGTGGCGAACGCTTCAGCGCGGCCGATATCTGGTTGTACGTGTGGCTGGATTTCGGCGTGAGCGTCAAGCAGCCTTTTGATCGCAACCTGCCGAACATCGGCCCATGGTTCGAGCGCCTGGCAGCGCGCCCCAGCGCAGAGCGCAGTCGGCAATTGTTGCAACCTGGCGGAGATAATCGACCATGAAACTACCTGATGCAGCCCGCGCGGGCACCTTCATGCTTGGCAGCAAGCTTGCGATCCATCGGCTGGGATATGGCGCAATGCGCGTCACCGGACCGGGAACGTGGGGCGAACCGATCGATCGGGCCGAGTGTTTGCGCACGCTACGGCGCTTGCCCGCGTTGGGCGTGAATTTCATCGACACCGCCGATTCCTACGGCCCGGAGATCTCCGAGGCCTATATTCGCGAAGCACTGCACCCGTATGACGGCATGGTGATCGCGACCAAGGCCGGACAGGTGCGGCCGGGGCCGAATGAATGGATCCCGGTCGGGCGCCCCGAGTATTTGCTGCAGCAGGTGCACATGAGTCTGCGTCGCCTTGGCGTGGAGCAGATCGCGTTGTGGCAACTGCACCGCATTGATCCCAAGGTGCCGCGTGACGAACAATTCGGCGCCATCAAATTGATGCTCGACACCGGCCTGATTCGCTTCGCCGGATTGAGTGAAGTGAACGTCGAAGAAATTCAGGCTGCCGAAAAAATCTTTCCGGTGGCCACCGTGCAAAACCGTTACAGTGCAACCTACCGTGCGCACGATGACGTGCTGGCTTATTGCGAGCAACGCGGTATTGGATTCATCCCGTGGTATCCGCTATCCGGCGGCGCGCTGACGCAGATGGATTCCCCTCTCGCCGCCATTGCGCAACGACACCAGGCCAGCAATAGCCAAATCGCGCTGGCATGGTTGTTACGTTGCAGTTCCGTCATGCTGCCCATTCCCGGCACCTCGCAGCGTGTCCATCTCGAAGAGAACGTCGCTGCGGCGGACATTGAATTGACCGACGAGGAACTTGCCGCGCTCGATGCATTGGGCAGCGATGGTCAGACCCACTGAGCAGGGAGGGCAGGAGCAGCGCAGCGAATCCGACTTCCTGATGCCTGCGCCTGAATGGCTGGATACCGCAATCAATGTCCGCTTCAAGCAGCTTTTGTCGTTCGACTGACTTTTGGCAGTCCGAGCGCAGTCGCCATTGAACCGGCAAAACTTATTGATCAAGCTGCATACGTCACGCATGAGTCGCCGATATTGGTGCTCAGACGTCCGCGCTGCTGCTCCAATGAGAGCATGTGTTGCTCAATGGCCGCTTGAAGTTGCGATCAATCCGTCTGACCCCATCGATTCCTGTCTAGGAGCCGAATCCTTCCTTGTTTCGATGAAAGTACAGGTGTAGATTGCCCCTTGGGGACGGACTGGCCCAGCCGGTCGTAGGTTGAAATCAGAAACACAAATTCCTGACGCACTTCGTTGGCGTCAGCGATACTTACTTTCCTGGGGAGAAGTACCAAATGAGACGTTTTATAATGTTCGTCGTGCTCGCGACGACTGCCGCAGCCGTGTCTGCGCAGGGCGCGCCTGTAACATACGCCTACTCAGGTCCTGCCGACCAACCGGTAGTTTCACTCGACTATCAGGGCAGCAGATTGAAGCGGCTTACCGATGAGCCGACCCTGTCGATCTACGCGGACGGCCGAGTCGTCATGCCGCAGGTCTACGCTCCTATGCACGCCTACTCAGGAACTCTCAGTCAGACTGAACTTCAGGGTTTGCTCAGTCTCATCATCGGCAAGAACAAGTTCTTCGACTTCAACGAAGCTCAGGTGAAGGCGCAAGTGGCCGCCTTGCCCGGCGCTCGGACAACCTTGCCCGGAGATTTGGCGACGACAGTCATCAAAGTGAATGCGAACTACGCCAGCAAAACGGTGCATTATTTCGGCTTGGGTTACGATAAAACGGTACAAGAAACCGAACAGTTGCTGGCGATTCGCAATCGCCTTGATCAAATCATGTCGGTGATGCGACTGGGTGGCCAGGAAGAGGCCACCCGCTGGTTGGATCTCGCCAACAGTGAGCTTGAAAGTAAATACCCCGGAGTGCAGCGATTGGATCTTGATGATCTGCAGTCCGCGGCTGTTTACAACGATGGCAGTGCCAACGTGCGTTTTGCCCGCATCAAGCCCGAGCAAAGCCGCTCGGTCAGCGTGACAATTTCAACGGCAAAGAGCGGCAAACGCACAGTCACGATCGCTCGAGACGATCTGTTACCCACCACGCCGAATCCGCCCAATGCAGCGAGCTTGTCTCCGCTTGCGGTGCCTACGCAATTGACGTTTGTCTTCACCTATACCGACCCGGCTGGCGTCGGCTTCAATGACCCAACACTAGGCGCTGCGAGAAAGGCCGCGCTTGACCAAACTGCGGCCTTGTTGGAGAGCTTCTTCCCCGGCTACCCCGCGACCATCAACATGTCGGTCGACGGTGCCAATGTTGAAGTTGGTACGCTCGCCGCCGCCGGCTCGAATACCAATTCTGCCAACGCATGCGATCCTGGTTTTGGCAGTCGCGGCGATGTTGGCGTTATCGCACTGGGCGGTGCGGATCCTGCTCCTGGCCAACCCGACGGTACGGTGACGGTCAACTTCGCAGGCCAGACCTGGGGATTGGGCGACACGATTGACCCGGGTGATTACGACTTCAAATCCACCCTGCTGCATGAACTGATGCATGCGATGGGCTTCGCGCACTCGATTAACCAGGATGGCTCCAGTGCATGCAGTCAAGCTGCTGGCACCGCTGGCGCCTTCAATCCCTATGACCAGTGGATAGGCGATAGCACCACACGAGTGATCGACCCAACGACGTTCATACTCGATGGCATTCGCTGGGGCAATGTGGTGACCGGCGGTACGGGCACTGCAGGCGCGGAATGGCAGGGTCCTCAAGGCATAGCGGGCAATGGTGGGCAGCCAGTGCCACTGTTTTCACCCACTGTCTATCAGGCCGGTAGCTCAATATCCCATCTTGACGACGACTTCTTTACCAGTGCGGCTTACTTGATGGAAGCGGCAACCGCTGCTGGTCCTGGCACCCGCACACTGTCGAATTTCGAAGTCGGCATGATGAAAGACATTGGTTATGCCAATGCGACCAATACGCCGGGAAACCCAGACCTGATCTTCGCAAATGGCTTCGAGTGAGAAAACTGGGTCAAGTTGAATTTGTGGATTGCCAGCATATGGATCAAGCGGTAGACATCCAGTTACACCGCTGACGCGATCGCCGTTGCGGGCAGAGAACCTGCCCAGCGGCGATTTCGTTTCCGATCAAAATCAAAGATCAATGAGGTCAGGTTCACTTACGCAAGGCCGGAAAGTACCTGAGCTCGGTTTGCAAGCACCGTTTTGCAACCACCCATTGTCACTTCAAACGACGTGCTGAACCTCGAAATCAACAAACGTCGTTGGAGGCTTCCGACGTTCGCCTGGCGCTTGGTGAACCAGAGCGCACACACGCTAGTACACTATGATCCGGGCTTCTCGGACGGACGCGGTCTGCGTTTGGGCGTTTGGCATCACCGAGCGTTTTCACGAGGTAGCCATGAAAGTCATCGGCATGATCGGCGGTATGAGTTGGGAATCCACGATTCCCTACTACCGCCAGATCAATGAAATCGTCAAGCAGCGTTTGGGCGGTTTTCACTCTGCGAAAATCGTGCTCTACAGCGTCGACTTCCATGAAATCGAGTGCTTGCAGCGTTCTGGAGAATGGGACGTGGCTGGCAAGATACTGGGCGAGGCTGCGCACGCGCTGGAGTTGGCTGGCGCAGACTTCCTCGTGCTGTGCACGAACACGATGCACAAGGTGGTGCCGGCGATCGAATCAGCCGTTCGCATTCCGCTGCTGCACATCGCTGACGCTACGGCCGACGAAATCAGGCAAGCCGGAATTTTGACGGTTGGATTGCTTGGTACCCGCTTCACCATGGAGCAGCAGTTCTACAAGGATCGCCTGCATGAACGCCACGGACTGCGCGTGCTGACGCCCGAGCAAGACGACCGTGACGTGGTCCATCGGGTCATCTACGAAGAACTGTGTCTTGGCAGCATTCGCCCCGAGTCGCGCGCCGAATACCGCAGAATCATCTCTGAGCTGGTGGGGCGCGGGGCGCAGGCGGTCATCCTTGGCTGTACCGAGATATCGCTCCTGGTCGGGCAGCAGGATTCTGACGTTCCCCTGTTCGACACGACGAGCATTCACGCACGCAAGGCAGCGCAGTGGGCGCTGGCGACAACATGACGCGGATCGTTTCATCGACGATCATTCCGTAACAGGCTTGAGTCAATAACTGGTGCCGCCGGAAAACAGGATACAAGTATACCTGTCCAAAAATGGACACCTATTCTTGATTCGGCGATCCACAACTTTGGGATCGCCCTGGTTCCGAACACGCGTGCTAGCGCAATGATCGCGCGCTGCAGTGTCAGCGTATTGCCTTAAACTCGCCAGCTTCGCGCCATCGCGCGGTGCGCTAATCAAGAAAACGCGGCGTTCTGGAATTCGCTGATTTCATTCATGCGCGTTCGCTAGTGCGCATGTCTGGTAAACGGAGATTGATGATGAAAAACTGGGGAAGCATGCCGCTGGGTAGCGTGATTCTGGCGCTGGCTGCGCTGGCAACGGGTATCGCGCAGGCGGCCAGCGGGCCGTTGCAGATACGCCGCATTTCACCCAGTGACGAGGGGGTTCAGCCGGGTCAGGAAGTGGTGATCCAGTTCGATCGCACCATGGTCGCGTTGGGCGACATGACGCGTGCGCCGTCACAAGCGCACGTGCAGGTAAGTCCCGATCCGGGCTGCGAATGGCGTTGGCTCAACACCAGCGAGCTGGCCTGCCGATTGGCCGGGCAGACACATTTTCGCCCGGCCACTGAATATGCCGTGACGGTGGATACCTCGCTGAAAGCACACGATGGGGCCCATCTTGACGAGGCGGTGACGGAAACGTTCAGCACCTGGCTGCCGCAGGTGGATTCTGCCGATTTCCAGAAGTGGCTCGGCCCGCAGCAACCCAGCTATACGTTGCGCTTCAACATGCCGGTTACCGCCGCCGCGGTAGCGGCAAAGCTGGTGTTCAAAGGCCCGGACGACAGCGTGACCGCCAAAGTCGAACCGTTCACCAAAAAACGTGAAGGGTCCATCTTGTTGCCGGTGCCGGGCGCACCGGGTGCCTTGCTCGAAATCGACGACCCCAAGCCGAATACGCCGCTTGACGCACACAAGCCTGCCAACGAGGCGCGACGCGTGTGGTTGATCACGGCAACGCACCCGCTCAAACCCGACACCGACTACGCGCTGACCATGCAACCGGGTCTCACCAGTCCGTTGGGGCCATTGCCTGGCACGGGCGGGGATGCCGACACCATGCACACCTACGGCGACTTCACGTTTCATGGTATCGGTTGCAGCCCGAACATCACCGTCGCGCCGGGCGAGAAACCGAGGCAGCGCTGCATCCCGCATGCGATTAGTCTTCTGTTCAGTGCGCCAGTACCCCGTGCGACGCTGGCAGCCAGCATCTGGCAACCAGCGCCGCCCACCCATTTGCGTGAGCGTTGGAAGAACTATCCGGAATGGTTCCTGCGCAACCGGAATTATTCGCGCGATGCAAACTCGCCGGATGCCTATCCGCTGACCTTCGCACTCAATCCAGTGAGTGGCTACCGAATAGAGATTCCGGCCGGCGTCAAGGATGTGTTCGGGCGTACGCTGGTGAAGACATCGTCGGTCGATTTGCTGACGGCTCACCGCACGCCTTTCCTCGATATGCCGCCCTTTCCGGCGGTGTTGGAAGCCGACGAACCCACGTTCGTGCCGTTTCGTTTCACCAATTTGAACCGCTTCAGTTTCGATTATCAACGCCTGTTCGCCGACGATCTGCAACCTGGAAAGCTGCCAAACGTCGTTGCGCCACCGGTTAGCCTGGACCTGTTGATGCAGGCCGGTGCGCAGGCCGCAACCGATCACGACGTACCCGAATCGTCGGGACTGCGCGACCTGCTCCTGACCAGCATCGACCGGTTGAAATCGGCGGCTATCCAACTTGCGCCCGATCGCAACGTGCGTGAGTCGCTTGGATTGCGCGACCTGTTGGGACATCGTTCCGGCGTCGTCTGGGGTCAATTCGACTGGAGTCCCAACGGCCCATATCGGCCCTACCACGCGTTCATGCAAGTCACGCCCTATCAGGTGTTCACCAAACTGGGCTTCTTCAATAGCCTGGTCTGGGTCACCTCGTTCAAGACCGGACAGCCCGTTGCCGACGCCCAAATCCGGTTGCTTACGACCAACGACGCCGACCTGGACCAGTTGCAACCGGCGATCGAGACGACGCTGCGCACCGACGCCGACGGTGTGGCCGTATTGCCGGGTATCGAAGCGCTGGGTCAAAGCTGGTTCAAGCCCTATACCGACAGGCAATATCGTGGTTTCTATGTATCGGCCACGCACGGACAGGACATGGCCTTGTTGCCGCTGGATGGGACGTTCAAGCGCTCACTGTATGAGGCCAGCAACAACACCGTGTGGGAAGACGTGCGCCCGCCGCACGGACACATGCGGACTTGGCTGGTGACCAGTCAGGGAATTTACCGCCCCGGCAGTGAGGTGAAGTTCAGCGTGTTCGTGCGCGACCAGGACAACGACAGCCTGATTGCGCCACCCAAGCTTGATTACTCCCTGACCGTCACCGATCCCACCGGCAACGTGGCGATGACGCGCAAACATGTGAAGCTGTCCGCGTTCGGCGACTATCAGGCGCAATTACCCGTGAGTGCCAACGCGCCCACCGGCTGGTATGACGTCAGCTTGTCGTGGCCCACCGTGACCGGGGCGGATACGCAGTCGGTCGGTCGCTTCATGGTCACCGAATTCGTGCCGTCGCCGTTCCAGGTGAAGGCCATGCTCGACGGCAAACAGTTCGGTCCCGGCGACAAGGTCCAGGCCAGTGCGAGTGCGCGGCTGCATGCCGGCGGCCCCTACACTGACGCGAAGATTCGGTTCACCACGCAAATCATGGCGCAGGTATTCGCGCCGGACACGCCGCTGGCCTCGGGCTTCCGCTTCGGTGGCGCTGAAGTGAACGTGGCTGAATCGGCTACTGTGGCGCAGACCGATGGCCAGCTTAACCACGCTGGCGACGCGAAAACGCAAGTCGCTCTGCCTGCCAAAACGGATATCACCTACGGTCAGTTGCAGGTTGAAGCGGCCGTGGAGTCGGTGCGCAGCACGCGCGTGGCCGCTCACGCCAGCGCGGTGTATGCCGCGCGCGACCGGTTCGTTGGCGTGCGCACGGATTCCTGGCTGCAGACCGCGCATAAACCATTCAAGGTGCAATACCTGGTGGTCGATGTCGACGGCAAGCCGCAAGCCGGCAGCGCGTTGACGCTGCAACTACAGCGCGAGGTGGTTAGCAACACGCAGGTCAAGGATGCTGCGGGCGAGTTCAACGCCGAAGAACAAATTACCTGGCCGACCGTGGATCAATGCAAGGTCGTGTCGACCAAGGTGCCTGCCACATGTTCGCTCACGCCCAAACATCCCGGCGGCTACCGGGTGCTGGCGAGTGTCAGCGACACCCGCGGGCGGATACAAAAGAGCGCACTAGGAACCTGGGTCACGGGTCCGGGTGAGGTGCTCTGGGCACAAAATAAGGGTGTCACCCTGGTGCCGGACAAATCGTTTTATGAAGTGGGCGATGTCGCTCATGTGATGGTGCAAAACCCGTATCCTGGTGCGCGCGCGATGATCACGGTCGAACGCTTCGGTATGTTGTGGAAGCACATGGTTACGCTGCAAGGCAGCGCGCCGGTGATTGACGTGCCGATTGGCAAGCACTTTTTCCCCGGCGCTTATCTGTCGGTAGCCATCTTCTCCGGGCGCGCCAGTGCGCCGGCCTATCCCGATCTGGGCAAGCCGCAAATTGCACTGGGTTATCTGCCGTTGAAAATCCATGGCAAGGGTAGCGAACTCAAGATCACCGTCACCCCGGATGCACCGGAGCACAAGCCGCGCGAAACGGTGCACGTCGAAGTCAACGTCAGCAGCCACGACGGCAAGGCACCGGGAGCCACGCGCCTGGTCGTGGCGGTGGTCGATCAATCGGTACTCGATCTGCTGGAAAAAGGTGCCGCCACCTACGACCCACTGGCAACCTTCTACGCGCCGCCAACGGGGCCGGATGTCGCCAATTTCAGCCTCGCCAACCAGTTGCTCACGCGTCTGCAACCGCGCACCGGCAAGGGTGAAAGTCCTGGCGGCGGTGGCGGTGTTAGTAGCGGTCCGAACGTACGCAGCCAGTTCAAGGCTGCAACCTACTGGAACCCGACGCTGGTGACCGACGCGCAGGGTAAGGCGTCATTCCAGTTCAAGCTTCCCGACAACCTCACCCGCTGGCGCATTCTGGTGGTCGCGATGACACCGGGTGATGCGATGGGCCTGGGCGACGCTAGCGTGCGCGTGAATCTGCCCATCCAGATCGAGCCGGCGCTACCCAATCAGGTGCATGTCGGCGACCGTTTCGGTGCTGGCTTCAACGTGACCAACCGTACCGAAGTGTCACGCAACATCGAAACCCAACTGGAAGCCAGCGGACCGATCGCCGGCGACAAGGTCGAGCAGACCGGAAAGCTGCAACTGGCCAAGTTCGAACACGGCCTGAGCTGGATGGACGTCAATGCCACCGGCACCGGGTCGATCCGATTCACCGGTACCGCACGCGCAGGATCGCTGGGCGACGCCATGACCACCACCATCCCGGTGCGTCTGGCCGGTGCCACCGAAGTGGCCGCCGAATATGGCAGCCTCACGTCTGGTGATGCCAAGGTGCCGGTCAAGTTGCCCGCCGGTGCGTTGCCCAGCACTGTCAAGCTGGCGGTGAACCTGTCGCCGACGCTGATCGGTGGCCTCGACGGCGCCTTCGTCAGCCTGCGCGACGATCCATTGCAGACCTGGGAGATTCGCCTGAGCCGCGGCGTGCTGGCTTCGGATTACTTGCGTCTGAAAGAGGTGATTGGCGATTCCTTCAAGTGGCCCAATGCGAACGACGATGTGGTCTCGATGCTGAGTCACGCCTCCGCATTCCAGGCTCCCAGCGGCGGCATGGCGTTCTGGATTCCGAGAGAAGAATTCGTCAGCCCTTATCTGTCGGTGTACACCGCCTTGGCCTTCAACTGGCTTGAGCGCGACGGCCACGCGCCGCCGGCCGATGTCCGCGAACGTCTGAATGGCTACTTGCGCACGCACATCCTCGGTGGCGCGGATGACGCCGATATCTGGCTGGTTCTGCGTGCTGGCGCATTGGCGTCATTGGCGCCGACCGGCACGCTGCCCAAGGGCGCCGTTGCCGCCATGTTGCCCAAGTTGCACAAGCTCGATCTGTTCGGTCAGGCCATGTTGCTCGATGCGGCATTGGACACGCATGACCATGACAGTGCGCGCCAGATTGCGAAGTCATTGTTTTCGTACGCGGAAGAATCCGGCGGCGAAATCTCGTTCAACGAACAGGTGAGCGATGACTACTACAGCCTGCTCGCCACGCCGCTGCGTTCCAATTGCGCGGTGCTCGATGCGCTGGTCGAATACAAGCAAGAGATCGGCGATCAAAGTCTGCTCGGCGATACCCCGGCCAAGTTGATGCGCTGGGTCACGCACCGGCGGCGCAACCAGGGCGGATGGCCGAACAGTCAGGAAAACGTGTTCTGCACCACCGCAATCGTGCACTACTCGAATGTCTATGAAACGCCGGTGCAAAAACTCAGCGGCAGCGTCAGCGTAGCCGGCAAACCCGTGGGCGCTGCGCAGTTTTCTTCGCGCAGCAATCCCGCCAAGACTATCGACCATGCGCTGGACGAAGGCGAACTCACGCATCCGTTCGACGTCGGCGTCAGTCATGCGGGCGACGGGCGGCTGTACTACAACGTGCTGCTGACCTACGCGATGCCGCCCGATGCGCTCGGCGCCACCGACGCCGGCATGACCGTCAGTCGCGCCTACTTCGTCCAACGCAACAATCATTGGGAGCCAGTCAAGACCGACACGCAGCTACAGCGCGGCGACATCGTGCGCGT
The DNA here is from genome assembly GCA_039935035.1 of Rudaea sp. Taxonomy (GTDB): domain Bacteria; phylum Pseudomonadota; class Gammaproteobacteria; order Xanthomonadales; family Rhodanobacteraceae; genus Rudaea. The sequence goes on from JBDTLA010000121.1 coordinate 13,288, forward strand.
GAACCTGACCGTGGATGCACCCACCGAACGCCACTTCGTGGTGGTCAGCGATCCACTGCCGGGCGCGTTCGAGGCGGTCAACCGCGAACTGGCCACAGCAATGACCAGCACGCCGATGGCTGAACCCGAAGTTGCAATCCTGATGTTCGACGGGGGCGCATGGCCAAACATGGAAATCGTCACCGGCGGCTTCTACCATCGCGAAACCGCGCTTGATGCAGTGCGCTTTTACGCCGACACCCTGCCGGCTGGGCGCTACATGCTGGTCTACAGCGCCCAGGTCGTCGGTCCCGGCCACTTCATCGCGCCGGCCGCCAGCGCGCACGAAATTTACCAGCCAGATGTGTTCGGCCGCGGCGAATCCCAGCACATCATCGTCGCGCCGCCGGAGCACTGAAGATGCGCTGGCGGCGGTTGCTAGCCGGCACAGTGGTGGTCGGGGTGTTGGCCGCCGCCGGCCTTGCTGTCGCTACGTGGCAGGCGCTGATGCCACTGCCAGCTGCCTTGTCGCCGGCACATCCGATCATTGCGCAGCAAGTGCTCGCGGTCGACGGCACGCCGCTCAACCTCAGCTTCAGCGGGCAGCTGAATGCGACCGCGACGTTGCCGATGTCGCAGATGCCCCAGCTCATCCGCGCCGCCTTCACGGTTTCCGAGGATAGACATTATTGGCAACACGGCGGCGCTGACTGGACTGCGCGACTGGCCGCGTTGTGGAGCAATTTTCGCGCCGGGCAGGTCGAGCGTGGCGCCAGCACCATTGGCGAACAGGCCGCACGCATCCTCGATCCGCGTCCACGAACCTATTGGAGTCACTGGATGGCCGGCTTTGATGCCGCGCGCTTGCTGCATCGCTTCGGGCATGCCGCGGTATTCGAGTTCTACCTCAATCAGGTGCCTTACGGTGCGCAGCGCCGCGGCATCGTCGCTGCGGCACACTACTATTTCGGTCGCGAACCGGCGGCGCTGGACCCCGCCGAGCAGGTCGCACTGGCGGTATTGGTGCGCTCACCCAGCCGCTACGATCCGCGCGCGCATCCTCACGCATTGCGCGGCGCGATCGACCAGCTTGCCGGTCGCATGCGCGCGCAGGCTGCAATTAGTAACGCCGACGCCCAGGCGATCCAGCGCGCACCGATCACGCTGGGTCACATGCCACTCAGCGTGGAGGCTGGGGCGTTCGTGGTTTACGCAAGGCAGCACGCACGCTCGCTTGGGCTTGATGCGCCGGTAGTGCGCAGCACGCTCGACCCGGGCTTGCAGACCTTCGTGCAACAGGTGCTGCGCCGGCATTTAACCGTGCTGTCAGATCGCGACGCACGCAACGCGGCGGCACTGGTCGTGGACAACGATACCGGTGCGGTGCTGGCATGGGCAGTGGCACCATCTGACAACGGCTTGGGTTTTGATCCAGTCATCGTACCCAGGCAACCGGGTTCGACGCTCAAACCTTTTGTATACGGCCTCGCAATGCAACGCCTCGACTGGCAACCTGATCACCTGATTGAAGACACGCCGCTGGCCGAATCGGTGGACGAAGGCGTGCATCGCTATCGCAACTACAGCGGTCGGCATTACGGACACGTCAGCCTGCGCTATGCGCTGGCCAATTCGCTGAATATTCCGGCAGTGCGTACTGCGCAAGCCGTGGGCGTACCGCCCATCGTCGATCTGCTGCAACGTCTGGGCTTCACCGGACTGGATAAAAGTGCCGACCATTACGGGCCGGCCATCGTACTGGGCGATGGTGCCGTGCCCTTGTTTGATCTGGTGCAGGGCTATGCCAGCCTGGCACGCCACGGTCAGTTTCTGCCGTTGCGCGTGCTCGACGACGCACCGCCGGCCAAGCCGATACCGGTGCTCTCGCCAGAAGTTACCTCGATCCTCGCCAGCATTCTTTCCGATCCGAACGCGCGCAGCGCCGAGTTCGGCGCGAACAGCATTCTCGACCTGCCGTATCCCACGGCGGTGAAGACCGGCACATCCAGCGACTATCGCGATACATGGGCGGTGGGTTTCGATAATCGCTACACCGTCGGCGTGTGGGTGGGACGCTTGGAGGGTGGGTCTACCGATCGGCTGACCGGGTCGAGCGGATCCGCACCGGCCTTGCGCCAGATCTTCGATCACCTGCGCAGCACCGCACCGTATGCCGGTTTGTGGCAAAGCCCGCAACTGCACGAAGTATCGGCCTGCGAATGGATCGGCCCGCCAGCTTGCGTGCAACGCATGGAATGGCAATTGCCTGGGCCCGCAGCGGCGCCGACGTTACGCCAACGCATCGCCATCGCCGAGCCGGTGACGGGCGAAATCCTGGCTATCAACCCGCGCGTTGCGCGCGCGCGGCAACGCCTGCTCTTGCGCCTCGACGTCGGCGACGCCGCAATACACAAAGTGCAATGGCGGGTCGATGGCCAGACGATCGCCAGTTCCGAAACAAATACCGCCGAGTGGACGCTGACGCCGGGCCGACATCGCCTCGATGCAAGCGTATGGCTGCAAGGCGAACTCCAGCCACGATCGGTGTCGGCTGTCGACTTCGAGGTGCTGGGCGGCGACAACCGTGACGATGCTGACGACGGTCCAAGTCCGCCCGATGTTGCCGCGACGCTGTAGCTCATTGTCCGGTTCTGACACCCTTTCCGTGTTTGCCGGTGGTGCGGCAGCGCGATGCCGGCTGTTTCGCGGCGCGCGGTGGCGTTTGCATGGCGAAGCTTGAACGGTGGAACGGGATCAGGTTTATCCCTGGCTGCTCGTAAGTGAACCTGACCTCTATTTCTCAGACAAGGAAATCCAGAAAATGAATCTTAAAAACGCAA
>JBDTLA010000122.1:0-13422 GCA_039935035.1 Rudaea sp.
CCTGCCGCTGCGGCAATCGAGATACCGGCATCGCGTGCGGAGAGGAATGCCAGTGCCAGCGGATCCTGCCACGGAAAACGCTCGCTGCCGCCGATCGAAAAGTTGATCACGTCGACGCCATCGGCGATGGCTTGGTCGACAGCCAGCAGGATTGCTTCATCCGGGCAGCCGCTGGTTGGAAAGCACACCTGATAGGCGATGATGTTGGCATGCGGTGCGACGCCGGATACCTTGTCGAACGTAAATCCGGTTGGCGTGCCGTGGCCGTCGCCAAGCATCGAGCCGACCAACGGCGCGTTGAGAACGACGTTGCCTGCGGCCGTGCTCGCGGTGTGGCTGCCGTGGCCGTTGTAGTCTTCGCCGCTGGGTGGCCGCACACCTTGATAGGTGTCGGTGATCACCGGCCAGCTCCACACACCGATCAGCTTGCTGTTGCAGGTCGAATGCCCGGTGGCGCAGTCGCCGAGATAATTGCCATCGCCGAGCGGATTGGTTGCCGTGTAGCCATCGCCACCGGTCGCAGCGAACGAAGGGTGATCCGTATTGACGCCCGTATCCAGCATGCCAACGACGATTCCTTCACCCTCATAGGGCACGCCGGAGTGTGAACCGCCGTCCCAGACGGTCTTGGCGCCGATGAATTCCGGGCCGCGGTCGGTCAGCAGTGGGCGAAGCCCCGAACGCTGTACGAACGTTACCTGCGGCAACCTGGCAATGGCCGCTGCCTGCTTTTGGGTCAGTTCGATGGTGAACGCGTTAATGGAGTCGGTGAACTGGTGGCGGATTGCCGATTGGATGCCCTGGCTGCGCACCGCCGCGAGGGAGGCGCTCTGTTTGTTTTTCAGATAGCTACGATAATTCGTGATCGGTGCAGATTGGGCATATGCCGAACGCCGCGCGCCAGGTTGATGGCGCATCGCACTGCGGGTTGCGGCATAACCATGCACACGGCCGTCGTAGGTCGCAACGGGTAGGTCGTGCAGCCGCACGATGTAAACATCGGTGCCGGTCCGATCCGGTTCGGCCACGAATTTGCTGCGGCTTGATGCGGGTCGTACCTGTTGGTTGAGTCCGCCCGGAATGCCTTGATGAATCACGGCGGCTTGCGCGTTTGCTTTGGTCTTGAGCGGCTGCAACGGGATTTGTTCGAGATTGACTGGCGCGGCGATACCGGCGGCGGCCGTCACGAATGAAACGAAGGCGAGCAAGGCGCCGGTATATAACCGGCTGCGGAGATTCGACGTATGCACGGATTGGCTCCTGGCAGTGATGGGAATCGACGGCAATGCCGACTCGCGATCCTCACCCGCGCGCGTTGCTCGCGCCATTCAAGAGCTATTCGAATTCCATTCAATCTCTGTTTGTGTGCTTGATAATGCTAGAAATATTGGCTCGGCCCGGGCCAGTCAATGGGCTGCTGCGCCATTCGATATCGGAATCGAAAGCGCGTCGGCGGGGATTTTGCGCTCGCCTGCGAGCGCGCGCGCCCTCGCGACCGCTGTCTGGCGCGCCTCATTGCGGCCGAGTGCGGCGTACAGGCGTGCCTCAAGTACGGCGCAATCGAAATCCTGGTCGGACCAGCGTGAAACCCGACCGACTTCCACTGCAGCGGCGGCGGTATCGTGATCGGCAAGCAAGGCGTCGGCAAAGCTTCGCGCGACTTCGGAGATATCTGCCGGGACAGCATCGTGCATGGCGAGGTCGCGCGCATCCGCGAACGCCTGTCGCCATTGCGCCGCGCTGCCATGGCGTCTAGCGTATTCAGCCTGTGCAAGGCTTGCGTACAGGCGCACGCGCGGGTCGTCGACGCGCCTGGCCCAGACATCCAACCCGCGCATCGCGTCATTGGCTTTGGTCGGATTACCAAGATGCAGTTCGGCGCGAATCGCCGTGAGCCAGGCCCCAGCCCGAGCCGCCGCATAGTTTGCGGAGTCCAGTACGGTTACTGCGTGTTCGGCCAAATCAGCTGCCGACGCGAAGTTGCCACTGTCCAGGTCCACGCGCGCCAGGGTAACCTCCGCGTTCGCGGCCGTGGCTGGATCGAATGGCGCGCTGCGCAGCCGATTGAGCGTGTCGCGTGCTTCGTGTATTCGACCCGCCGCCACGAGTGCGCTTGCTCGTGCCAGGTCCAGTGACGCCAGCGTTGCCGGATTGTCGATGCGTTGTGCCAGCGCGGCAGCCATGTCAGCTACCTGCATCGCGGCGCGGTTGTCGAGCAGGTCCAGATCGCATTGAAGCTGTCCGATGAAGGTGAGGATGGCTTCGTTGAGTGCGCCCCAGCGCTTGAATCCATCGGTGGCGGTTGCCAATTGCGGCAATGCCTGTGCCGGCCGGCCCTGTTCGAGATCGAGAAAGCCTTCATCGGCGGACACGCGAATCAGTGCCAGCGTGTCGTTCGCCTGGCGGAAGGCGATGCGCGCGCGGGCATAATCCGACGACGCCGGGCCAAATCGACGCTCATCGGTGGCCGCGGCCGCGCGGCCGAGATACGCCTGCCCGAGCTGCGCCGGCTCTTGTTGCGATTCGAGCAGTGAGATGGCTTCACCGAATGCTTGAGCAGCTTGCTGCGGCTTGTTGGAGCGAATCGCCACAGCACCCAAGCCATTGAGGACGCTGGCACGCAACACCGGTTCTGTTTTCGCCGGCGCTTCGTCAAGCAACCCATGCAGGCGCTCGCGCGCCGCATCGAGTTTGCCGCTGCGAAAGTCCATCTTGGCCAGGCGAAGGCGAACTTCCGGTAACTGATTCTGCTCGGGCGAAGCTTTTGCAATCAACGTACGCGCGCCGTCGGGATCGTCGGCAAGCACGGCCGCATCGATGCGTTTGATCAGTATCGCGTCGGGTTCCGCCTCGGCAGATGCCGCTGGCGGTTGGCGCCCAAGCGCTACCAAAAGTTTGTCCGCAGCGTCGCGTGCTGCCGCGGTGGGATCGCGAGATTGCGAAGAGACGGCGAAGCGCTGACCCGCGCCGTCATCGGCACTCAGATCGATTTGCCAGTTCGAGTCGACTTGACGTACGTGCGGCGTCACCAGCAGCCGGGCCGCAAGCGCATCGCGCAACGTACCGCTGCGATTAGCTTCAGGTGCATTCAGCAGCGTCACGACAGCCTCGCTGGGGACGCTTGGCAGACCCGAGCTGCGCAATCGGCCGGCAACGATATCCATGATTCCAAGCCGCATCCACGCCCATTCGCTTCCGGATTCAACCGCGGCGGGCAGTACCGCACTGGTCAACGCCGATATATTGGAAACGGGTGTTGCAGATACGAGATGGTGTGACCGCCAGGCCCAGAATCCTGCGCTCAAAACGGCGACGATGGCGAATGCCGCGATTGCCGCGGTTGTAATGGTTACGCGCGACCGCGGCGGCAGCGCCGCAACCTCCGGTATTTGCGCATTAGATTCCGGCGGCGAGACCTCCGTGCTATCAGCAATATCAAGCGGCGCAACCCAGCGATAGCCGAAACGTGGAATCGTGCGCAGCATGTTTTGCGCCTTGGCGTCATCGCCAAGTTCGCGGCGGATGCGCAATACGGTCTGGCCGAGCAGTGTGTCGCTGATCTCGGTTCTGCCCCAGACGGCTGCTACCAGTTCATCGCGGCCGACCGCGCGCTCGTGGCGTTCGACCAGGTAAGCCAGACAGTCGAAAACATGCGGCGGCAGTACCAGCAACTGGTCAGCACGCCATAACTCTCGCAACGCTGGATTGAGCCGGTATTCGGCAAAATGGTAGCTGACACTCATCGTCGCGAAGCTTAGCGCGGCGAAGTAGGATTTGACACTGCAAGTTGTTCAGTTCGGGTTTGGCCGTTTACACGGACATGGAATCACACCTCAAGCGAGGCCAGATCGCCCTTGGTCTCCAGCCACTCCTTGCGGTCTGCGGCGCGCTTCTTGGATAGCAGCATGTCCATGATTTTTGTAGTGCCGTCGTCGCCTGCGGCTGGATCGCCGATGGTGAGTTGCACCAGGCGACGTGTATCGGGGTGGATGGTGGATTCGCGCAGTTGCGAGGGGTTCATTTCACCCAGGCCTTTGAAGCGGGTGACGTTGACGGCGCCTTTTATTTTCTCGCGCTCGATTTTTTGCAGCATCGCATCGCGCTCGGCTTCGTCCAGGCAATAAAAAACCTGTTTACCGACATCGACGCGGAATAGCGGCGGCATGGCGACGAAGATGTGGCCTTCGCGCACCAAAGTGGGGAAGTGCTTGAGGAACAGCGCGCACAGCAACGTGGCAATATGCAGGCCGTCGGAATCGGCATCGGCGAGAACGACGACCTTGCCGTAGCGCAAGCCGGAGATATCCGGCTTGCCCGGATCGCAACCGATCGCAATGGCGAGGTTGTGCACTTCTTCGGAGGCAAGCACTTGGCCTGATTCGACTTCCCACGTATTCAGAATTTTTCCACGCAGCGGCAGGATCGCTTGGAAATCCTTGTCGCGCGCCTGGCGCGCCGAGCCGCCGGCCGAATCGCCTTCGACCAGAAACAATTCGGTGCGCGACAAATCGCTGGATGCGCAATCGGCCAGCTTGCCAGGCAGGGCAGGGCCCTGGGTGATCTTCTTGCGCACGATTTGCTTCTCGGCTTTGAGCCGCAACGTCGCGCGCTCGATGACCAGTTGCGCGATGCGTTCGCCGAGCGCGACATGCTGGTTGAGAAACAGCGCGAAGCCATCGTGCACGGCATTTTCAACGAACCCGGCCGCATCGCGCGAGGACAGGCGTTCCTTGGTCTGCCCGGAAAACTGCGGATCGAGCATCTTCAGCGAGAGCACGAAACTGAGCCGATCCCAGACATCTTCTGGTGCCAGCTTCACGCCACGCGGCAACAGATTGCGCAGGTCGCAGAATTCGCGCAGAGCCACGGTCAAGCCGGTTCGCAAGCCGTTGGCGTGGGTACCGCCCTGAGCCGTCGGCACCAGGTTGACGTAGGATTCCTGGGTCAATTCACCTTCCGGTAGCCAAGCCAACGCAAAATCGACTGCGCCAGTCTCGCGTGTATACGTGCCAAGGTAAAGCTCGGATGGCAGGTATTCGGTGGCACCCAGCATTGTGCGCAAATAATCGCGCAGCCCGTCCTCGTAATGCCATTGCTGCATTTCGCCGCTGGCGGCGTCGGTCAGTTGCACGGTCAAGCCGGCGCAGAGCACGGCCTTTGCGCGTAGAACGTGCTTCAACTTTGGCAGCGAAATCTTTGATGTATCGAAGTATTTTTCATCCGGCCAAAAGCGCAGCGTGGTGCCGGTCTGCTTCTTCGGTACGCTTCCAGTTACGGTTAGATCACTGGACCGATCGCCATTCTTGAACTGCATGTTGTGAATCTGGCCGTCGCGCCGGATCGATACATCGACCTTGTGCGACAGCGCATTGACCACGGATACGCCGACGCCATGCAAGCCGCCCGAGAACTGATAGTTGCGGTTGGAGAATTTGCCGCCAGCGTGCAGGCGCGTGAGGATCAGTTCCACGCCCGGGATGCCTTCCTCCGGGTGAATGTCGACAGGCATGCCGCGGCCATCGTCGCTGACTTCGATCGAACCGTCGCCATGCAGGATCACGCCGATGTTCTTGGCATAACCGGCCAGCGCTTCGTCGACGGAGTTGTCGACGACTTCCTGCACCAGATGATTCGGGCGTGAGGTATCGGTGTACATGCCGGGTCGGCGCTTGACCGGATCCAGTCCGGATAGCACTTCGATATCGGCGGCGTTGTATTTGCTGCTCATGTGTTGGTGTAGTTTGCTCGTGTTGCCATGGGAGCCCCTCTCCCGTCGGGAGAAGGGAGGCGCGACGGCGGCGATGGTCGATGTTGCTGGCGATAAAAGCAAGCGAGCATGCGGTGCGAAGTGAAATAACGAATCCGCGCAAAAGATGCTCGCGGCAAACCAGTCCAGCCGGTAAACTACGCCTTTACCAGCGTCGGATTTTGCTGCGTCATGACTCCCTTGATCTTCGTTACCGGCGGCGTGGTGTCCTCTCTCGGCAAGGGCATCGCTGCGGCTTCGCTTGCGGCTATCCTCGAAGCGCGCGGTTTGCGTGTGACGTTGATGAAACTCGACCCTTACATCAACGTCGATCCGGGGACGATGAGCCCGTTCCAGCACGGTGAAGTCTACGTCACTGATGATGGTGCTGAAACGGACCTGGATCTGGGTCATTACGAGCGCTTTGTGCGCACGCGCCTGACCGGAAAGAATTCGATCACGACGGGTAAAATTTACGAGTCGGTGATCCGCAAGGAACGCCGCGGTGATTATCTGGGTGCGACGGTCCAGGTCATTCCACATATCACTGATGAAATCAAGCACTGCATCGACGAGGCCACGCGTGGTTACGACGTTGCTTTGGTCGAGATTGGTGGCACCGTGGGTGACATCGAGTCGCAACCGTTTCTCGAGGCGATCCGTCAGATTCGCATCGAACAAGGCGCAGATCGCTGCGTGTTCATGCACCTGACCCTGGTCCCGTACATCAAGGCCGCCGGCGAGATCAAGACCAAGCCGACCCAGCATTCAGTCAAGGAATTGCGCGCGCTCGGCATCCAGGCCGACATCATTTTGTGCCGCTGCGAGCAGCCCTTGCCGCAATCGGACCGGCGCAAGATCGCCTTGTTCACCAACGTGCCGGAAAAGGCGGTTATCGACGCGGTCGATGCGGACTCGATCTACAAACTGCCGCTGTGGCTGCATGAAGGTGGACTCGATGACATTGTCGTGGCGCATCTGAAGCTGGATGCGAAACCGGCAAACCTGATCGAGTGGGAACGCACGGTCGATGCGGTAGAAAATCCGAAAGACGAAGTGACCATCGCCATCATCGGCAAGTACGTCGAGCACAAGGACGCCTACAAATCTCTCGGCGAGGCGCTGCGCCATGGCGGCCTGAAACAGTCGACGCGGGTAAATCTACGCTGGTTCGAATCTGAAGATGTCGAGACGCGCGGTGCGGAAATTCTCAGCGATGTCGATGGCATTCTCGTGCCGGGTGGATTTGGCAAGCGTGGTTTCGAAGGCAAGATAGCGGCGGCGAAATATGCGCGCGAGAACCGCGTCCCATATTTCGGTATCTGTTATGGCATGCATGCTGCCGTGGTGGAATTTGCGCGTAATGTAGCCGGCCTGCCGGGTGCCAATTCGAGCGAGAACGACAAGCATTGCGCTGATCCGGTGATTGCGCTGATTGCCGAATGGACCACCAGCAGCGGCGATGTGGAACGTCGTGACGAGGCTTCGGATTTTGGCGGAACGATGCGTCTTGGTGCACAAGAATGCCGATTGAAAGCGGGCACCATTGCGCGCGAACTTTATGGACGCGACGTCGTGCGCGAACGCCATCGGCACCGCTATGAATTCAATAACCGCTATCGCCAGAGCTTCGAGGATTTGGGCCTGGTTGTTGCAGGCAAGTCGATGGACGACTTGCTCGTGGAAATCGTCGAACTACCGCAGCAACAGCATCCGTGGTTCCTGGGCTGTCAGTTCCATCCTGAATTTACCTCCACGCCACGCGACGGCAACCCGCTGTTCATCGGCTTCGTAGCTGCAGCACGCGAATTCAAATCCGTGCGCACGGCGATGAAGCTCGCCGATGGGGTTGCGGCATGAATTTGTGTGGCTTCACCGTTGGGCTTGACCAACCGTTGTTCCTGATCGCCGGCCCCTGTGTGATCGAATCCGAGCAATTGCAGATACACACCGCCGGCACGCTCAAGGAAATCACCGCAAAGCTCGGCATCCCGTTTATCTTCAAATCCAGTTTCGACAAGGCCAACCGTACCTCTGCATCAAGTTTCCGTGGCCCGGGAATTGAAGAAGGCCTGCGCATCCTCGCGGAGGTCAAGCGCCAGCTTGGCGTTCCGGTGTTGACCGACGTGCATGAATACACGCCGTTGAACGAAGTCGCCAGCGTTGTCGATGTGTTGCAGACGCCTGCGTTCCTGTGCCGCCAGACCGACTTCATTCAGAACGTCGCCAAGGCCGGCAAGCCGGTGAACATCAAGAAGGGCCAGTTTCTGTCGCCGTGGGAAATGAAGCACGTTTCCGAAAAGGCATTGGCAACCGGCAACACCCAGATCATGGTCTGCGAGCGAGGCGCCAGTTTCGGCTACAACAATCTGGTATCCGACATGCGCAGCCTCGCGGTCATGCGCGATACGGGTTGCCCGGTCGTGTTCGATGCGACGCATTCGGTGCAGTTGCCCGGTGGTGCCAATGGTAAATCTGGTGGTCAACGCGAATTTGTTCCCGTCCTCGCACGCGCAGCCGTTGCAGTTGGCATAGCCGGGATCTTCATGGAGACGCATCCTGATCCAGACAAGGCGTTGTCGGACGGTCCGAACGCGTGGCCGCTGGGGAAGATGGCGGGGTTGCTGGAAACATTGCTTGCATTGGATAGGACGGTCAAATCGCAGTCAATAATTTGACCAATCAGGAGATTGTGAGCAATGGATACTTCGCAGGAACAGCAAATTAAATCGTTGACGCGAAAACTGAAGCGGTGCCGTCAGGATGCTTCACTCGGCACATTTGGATTCTTAATCGGAGCGATGGGCATTGGGTTTCTTTTGCAGTGGTACGTGCGCTCGATTCACGGCAATGCCGACGCGATGCTGCCGATGATCGGATTCGGTTGCGCGTTTGGCGGAATACTTTATGCAGCTTTGCTTATTGCGATATCGCGCTTGCGTGATTATTTTTTATGGAAGCGCACAGAAACCACGCGCATGCAGGACTACCTTTCGGCGCCGAAAAATTAGTAGGTTTGTAGGATGGGCTGAAAGTCGCGAAACCCATCAAGCGCACCGAATTCCGAAATTTTCTTAAGATCAAATACACCGTACGAGCACGCAATGACCCAGACCATCGCCAAAATTCACGCCCGCGAAGTCCTCGATTCCCGCGGCAATCCGACCCTCGAAGCCGAAGTCACGCTGAGCGATGGCGCATTCGGCCGCGCCATCGTGCCGAGCGGCGCGTCCACCGGTTCGCGCGAAGCGGTGGAATTGCGCGATGGCGATAGATCGCGATTTGGTGGCAAGGGCGTGCGCAATGCGGTTGGCAACGTCAACGGCGCCATTGCCAAAGCACTCAGTGGTTTTGATGCCGGCGATCAAAGTAGACTCGACAAGAAACTGATCGAGCTCGACGGCACGCCGAACAAGGCGCGCCTGGGCGCAAACGCGTTGCTCGGCGTTTCGCTGGCAAATGCGCATGCGATGGCAGCATCGAAAAAAATTCCGCTGTGGAAATTCCTTCCCACCCTGAGCGCTAAACCCACGACGCCGCAATTGCCTGCCCCACAAATGAATATCGTCAATGGCGGTGCGCACGCCGACAACAACGTCGACATGCAGGAATTCATGATCCTGCCGCTGGGCTTGCCGAGCTTTTCCGAGGCGTTACGTGCAGGCGCGGAAGTCTTTCACGCGCTCAAGGCTGTGCTCAAGGCGCGAGGTTTGAGTACAGCCGTTGGCGACGAAGGCGGCTTCGCACCGAACCTGAAGTCAAACGAGCAGGCGATCGAAACGATTCTCGAAGCGATCGGCAAAGCCGGCTACAAGGCAGGCAAGGATATTTACCTTGGCCTGGATGCGGCGAGTTCCGAGTTCTTCGAGAATGGCGTTTATGACCTTGCTGGCGAGGGCAAGAAGTTTTCCTCAGGGCAATTGATTGACCTCTATGCGGACTGGTGCGCGAAGTATCCAATTGTCACTATCGAAGACGGCATCGCCGAGCAGGATCGCGATGGATGGAAGGCGTTGACGGCGAAACTCGGCAAGAAAATCCAGTTGGTCGGCGACGACAATTTCGTCACCAATCCGGCGATTTTCCGTGAAGGCATCGCCGATGGCATCGCCAACGCGATCCTGATCAAGGTGAATCAGATAGGTACGTTGTCCGAAACGCTGGAAACCATCGCCATCGCAGATCAGGCGAATTACGCCGCAGTGATTTCGCACCGTTCCGGCGAAACCGAAGACACGACCATCGCCGATATCGCGGTAGCGACGACGGCGACGCAGATCAAGACCGGATCGTTGTGCCGCAGCGATCGCATCGCTAAGTACAACCAGTTGCTGCGCATCGAGGAAGCGCTGGGGTCGGCCGCGAAATTCGCCGGTCGCACCGCGTTCCCACAGGTTCCCGGATTGGGCGGCTGAGTCTGGCGTGTGCTGCGTTATATCGCTCTCATTCTACTGGTGTTGCTGATCGCGCTTGAGGTCAAGCTCTGGGCGGGCGAGGGCGGCATGCGCGATGTCTGGCGCTTGCAGCAGCGATTGTCCGAACAGAAGGCGCAAAACCAGGCACTCAAACAGCGCAACGACAAGCTATCCGCCGAAGTGCAGGATTTGAAAAACAGTACCGGCGCGATTGAAGAGCGCGCACGTTCGGAACTGGGCCTGATCAAGCCGGGCGAAAAGTTCTACCAGGTGGTTCCGCCACAATCCGATTCCAAAAAGAATGGCGATGGCCACAACTGACAAGGCGCTGTGGTGCGTGGTACCAGCGGCTGGTCGTGGTACGCGTTTCGGTGGAGAAATTCCAAAGCAATATTTGCCGATCGCCGGCAAGCCGTTGTTGCTGCATACGCTGGAGCGGCTCGCTGCGCATCCGCGCATAGCGGGATTGATGGTGGTGCTCGCGCAAGGCGATACGCACTGGTCCGGGTTATGCGCCGTCGCGGGCAAACCGGTGCTGACCGCGGATGGCGGAGGCGAACGTGCGGATTCAGTGTCCGCCGGTTTGCGAGCACTGCGGAAACAGGTTGTCGATGATGATTTCATTCTTGTGCACGATGCGGCACGACCGTGTGTTTTGTTGGAGGATATTTCACGTCTGATCGAAACTGCATCGGCGATTGATGGCGGCTTGCTGGCCACGCCAGTGCGCGAAACGCTAAAGCGCGCAGATGTCGAAGCAAAAGTAGTTGCAACCCAGCCGCGCGATGCATATTGGCGCGCGCTGACTCCGCAGATGTTTCGTTATGGCGAATTGCTTGCAGCGTTGGATGCGGCTTCGGCGGTGGGAGTTGTCGTAACCGATGAGGCAATGGCCATGGAACGCATGGGTAGCCGCCCCAAGTTGATCGAAGGTTCGCAGAGTAATATCAAGGTGACCACGCCAGAGGATTTCACCTTGGCGGAATTCATACTCTCCCGCCAGGCATCGAATCGATAATGACCTTTCCGCCCTCAGCCCTCAGCCCTGACCCATGCGCATAGGCCAAGGCATAGACGTACACGCATTCGGCCCCGGCGATCATGTCGTCATCGGCGGCGTGCGCATCGCACATACGCAGGGCGTGGTTGCGCATTCCGACGGTGACGTAGCCATCCACGCGTTATGCGACGCGATTCTCGGTGCGTTGGCGCTGGGCGATATTGGCACCCACTTCCCGCCGTCGGACGAACGCTGGCGCAACGCTGATAGCCGCACGTTCCTGCGTTACTGCGCGCAACTGATGCGGGAAACCAGTTTCGTGATCGGCAACGCCGACATCAGCATAGTTTGTGAACTGCCAAAGATTGCGCCGCACGCTCAGGCAATGCGCACAAATCTCGCTGCGGATTTGAATTGCGCTTTCGACCGGATTAGCGTGAAGGCAACGACGAGCGAGAAGCTCGGATTAACCGGACGCGGTGAAGGGCTTGCCGCTTTCGCTGTCGTGTTGATCGAGGAATGCGACGATAAAATTCTGTAGGAGTTCATGTATTTGCTTGGCAGTAGGGCGCTTGGCGAATGACACGTCTCAATAATTGCAAAGTATTGCGTTTGAATATTCTGCCTTGGAATCGGCAAGCATGAGCGAATCCGTCGAAAAGCCTATGCCTTTCGCTTACGGTGGCCCGCCACTGAGTGGTGTTTTGCGCGCTACGCCCGAGGATTTCGTCGTCGATGAGGATCTTGGGTTTGCAACCGATGGCGCCGGCGAACACAGTTTCGTTCGCGTTGAAAAGCGTGGCGCGAATACCGATTGGGTGGCGCGTGAGCTGGCGCGCTTTGCCGGCGTCGACGAGCGTGCGGTCAGTTACGCCGGGCTCAAGGATCGTCACGCGGTGGCGCGACAGTCATTTTCCCTGCATCTTCCAGGAAAACCCGATCCGGATTGGGCGGCCTTGCAGCACGATGAGTTCCGCATCCTCGAATTCGCGCGGCATGGACGAAAATTGCAGCGCGGTGCTTTGAAGGGCAACCACTTTCGCGTCGTGATGCGCGACATCAAGGGCGATCACGCAGCATTCGAACGCATCTTCGCCTCGATAGTCGCCGCTGGAGTACCGAACTATTTCGGCGAGCAGCGTTTCGGACGCGGTGGTGACAACGTGCGACGCGCTGTGGCGATGTTCCAGGGCAAGCGCGTCGCGCGCCACGAACGTTCGCTGTTGCTGTCCGCGGCACGCTCGTATTTGTTCAATTGCGTGTTGGGCGGACGGGTGCAGCGTGGCGACTGGAACCGGCCGCTGGATGGCGAAGTGTGGATGCTGGCCGGTACGCACAGTATTTTTGGACCGGAGACCTTGACGCCAGAATTGAGCGATCGCCATGCGCGCGGCGATCTCGATCTCACCGGCCCGTTGTGGGGCGAAGGAGAGTTGCGCAGTCTTGCGCAAGTCCGTGAGCTCGAAAGTGCCATCGCCGACGCAAATCCGCAACTGATCGCTGGCCTCGTCGCAAATGACTTGCGCCAACAACGCCGCGCTTTGGCCCTGCACCCGCAGAATCTTGCTACGCAATGGTTGACCGAGGACAGTCTGGAGCTACGTTTCTACTTGAATGCCGGATCGTATGCGACGGTAGTTATTCGGGAAATTCTCAACTACGGACATCCGCCTTCTTTCGCCGAATAAGGGCGCAATGCGAAGCTACGGAACTGGATGACCCGCCCTCCGGCGGTTGTAGGACGCCTCCTTACTACTCGGGACTGACGGGTCGAGCCAACGGGCCAATCCGCAATACATGTACGCATATCTGCTGCCTGCTGCAGGGTCTACGATGGCGAGAGTCGCAAAGCAAGCCGATCACTGGCTTTACCTTTCGCGTAGTTTGCGTCTTTGGCGGACCAATTCCGCGTTGGGAGCCTAACGTTCGCGCAGCAACACGATCGTGGCGCCGCTGCCGCCCTCTGCTGGTTTGGCGGAGGCAAACGCGAGTACATCACCGCGATGGCGTAGCATGCTGTCGACCATGCGCTTGAGCACCGGGCCCGCGGCGCGCGAGCGCAGCCCTTTGCCGTGAATGATCTTGACGCACAAGCGACCGTGGCGAGCGTTCTCGTCGAGGAATTGCTTGATCGCGCCGTGTGCGACTTTGCTCGTCATCTGATGTAGGTCGATTTCGTCGGCGATGCTGAAGTAACCGCGTTTCAGGCGGCGCAGCAGGCGTGGCGACAGGCCCGATTTCAGATAGCTCAGTTCCTCGCC
>JBDTLA010000123.1:0-12051 GCA_039935035.1 Rudaea sp.
GCACGCAACATGTTGCAATGGGAAAGCGTCAACGTGCATTCGCATCGACCTGCGCGAGTGTGACGTTGCCATCGGGCTGACCTTCGATGCGGTAACGGTCGGCTATGTCGGGCAACTGCAACTGCAAACGGAATGCGGTCAGCTCACCCGAGGAAAAGCAAACGAGTTGCGGCTTTTCGGGAAACGCGCTGGCAATGTCGACCCGATGACCGTCGCGCTCAAGCTGCACCGTCGTGCTCGGTAACCAGTCGCGCGGACGCAATTCGTCTGCCCCGATCGGCAACCAATTGCCGCGATCCAGGCGGCTGAAACGGTAGCCTTTGGTATTCACGCTCAAGCCAATTTCGCGCCCGGTCAATTCCGCCTGTTCACACGCATAACCGATCAAGGCTTGCGCGCGCGCGGCTTCATGCGCGAGCTGGCGTGCGCCACCAACACCGCCGACTGCAAGCGTCAGTGCGCCCGCGAGTACGGCGAGAATCACTACGACGACGAGGATTTCGATCAGGGTGAAGCCGGTTTGGAGTCGGGATTGGGGATTGGGTACTTGAGGGCCGCGAATGGGGATTCGGGAATGGGGATTCGGACCATGCAAAAGCTCGTCATTCACGCGCAGGCTGGAATCCAGTTCTTGCTCTGACTTCCAAGGTGCAAAAGTAGAAGGAAAGAACTGGATTCCCGCCTGCGCGTGAATCACGAAGCCTCTATGCTTTTTCCCGCTCACGTCGCACGTCTCACGTATTTCGCTTTCCGTCTCACGTCTTCCGTCTCACGGCTCTAATCCCAATTCCCCACATCCTTGTCCTCGCCCTCGCCGCCGGGCTTGCCATCGGCACCGTAACTAAACACGTCGATATCGCCATGCGCGCCCGGATGCAGATACATGTACGGCCGCCCCCATGGGTCTTTCGGCAGCTTGTCCAGATAGCCATGCCAGTTCGGCGCGTCCGGCGTGCCGCTGGGTTTGTGGACCAAGGCATCGATGCCTTGTTCGGTGCCGGGGTAGGTGAAGTTGTCGAGTTTATAGGTATTCAAGGCCGTCACGATTGCCTGGACATCCTGCTTGGCGCGTACCTGTCGAGCTTCACCCGGATGCTCCATCACCTTCGGCACGACGATCGCGGCGAGGATACCTAGGATGACCACGACCACTAGGATTTCGATCAAGGTGAATCCGCGCGCCGCCGGTGGTTTCGCGTTCGGACTGATGGCGATGCCGGGGCTTGAGATTGGTGGTTGTAGTCCGAAAGACTGCGTTCGTAGTGTGTTGAACATGACTTGCGCCTTGTGCTGAATGGCAATGGCGTCGATCATAGCAAAATGGATACGCAATCCCTGATCGATCGCAATGCCGCCCTGCGCGCACGCGACTTGGCCACGTTATGGCATCCCTGCACGCAGATGCATGACCATGAGCGCGTACCGCTGATTCCTGTCGCGCGCGGCGAAGGCGCATGGCTGGTCGATCACAACGGCAAGCGTTATCTGGATGCGGTCAGCTCGTGGTGGACCAATATCTTCGGACACGCCAATGCGCGCATCGGCGCTGCGGTGAAGGATCAGCTTGATCGGCTTGAACACGTGATTTTTGCCGGATTCAGCCACGAACCCGCGATCGAGCTGGCTGAAGAACTGCTGCGCGTGACGCCGCCGGGCCTGGCGCGAGTGTTCTATGCCGACAATGGCTCCAGCGCCGTCGAAGTCGCGCTGAAAATGAGCTTTCATTATTGGCGTAATGCCGGAAAGTCGGGCAAGACGCGTTTCATCGCCTTGACCGGCAGCTATCACGGCGAAACCCTGGGCGCGCTTTCGGTCACCGACATTCCGCTTTATCGCGCGACTTACGCACCTTTGTTGCTCGATCCGATTTTTGTCGCATCGCCGGACTGCTTCGACCGCGAGCAGGGGCAATCCTGGGAATCGTATTCACGCTCAAGACTTGCCGACATGCGTGCCACGCTTGAACGCCACGCTGCGCAAGTGTGCGCGGTGATCGTCGAACCGCTGGTGCAATGCGCTGGCGGCATGCGCATGTATCACCCCGTCTACCTTTCAGGATTGCGCGAACTGTGCGACGAATTCGACGTCCACCTGATTGCCGACGAAATCGCCGTTGGCTTTGGTCGCACCGGCACCTTGTTCGCCTGCGAACAGGCCGGTATCACACCGGATTTCATGTGCCTGTCGAAAGGCTTGACCGGTGGCTTCATGCCTTTGTCCGCCGTGTTGACAACCAGTGCAGTTTACGACGCGTTCTATGCAGAATATTCGAGTGGAAAAGCCTTCCTGCATTCGCACAGCTACACCGGCAATCCGTTGGCCTGCCGCGCCGCACTGGCCACGCTGTCCATTTTTCGCGACGATCCGGTATTGCCGCGCAACCGCGAGTTGGCTGCTCACCTGCAAAGTCGCCTCGCGCCACTTAATGACCATCCGCATGTCGCCGACGTACGTCAGACCGGCATGATTGCGGCCGTGGAGCTCGTCCGCGACAAGGCCTCGTGCGTGCCGTTTCCGGCTGCTGAGCGACGCGGTTTGCGTGTGTACCTGCATGCACTGGATTGTGGCGTCTTGTTGCGTCCGCTTGGCGATGTCGTTTACTTCATGCCGCCTTATGTGGTCAGCAAAACTGAAATCGATCTGATGGTCGATACCGCGATTGCAGGCATTCAACGCGCGATCGCCTGAGCACATGCCATGCGAACTCCCCGTATCCACGTCGAATCCGTGCTCCAGCCTGGCATGACCGTATTGTTGCCCGAACAGGCCGGCGAACATGTCGCGCGCGTGCTGCGCCTGGAACGCGGGGCAGCGCTGGTTCTGTTCAATGGCGACAGTCGCGAATACGACGCGCAACTGACAACTGTCGCCAAGCGCGCCGTGACCGCGCAAATCATTGCTATGCGCGATGTGCACTGTGAATCACCGTTGCGACTCACCCTTGCGCAAAGCGTTGCACGCGGAGAAAAGATGGACTGGATCCTGCAAAAAGCTACGGAACTCGGCGTCAGCCACATCGTGCCACTGATCACCCAGCGCACCGAAGTGAAACTCGACGACGAACGCGCGCAGCGTCGCCTGGCGCACTGGAAATACGTCATCGCCAGCGCCTGCGAACAATGCGGGCGCAATTACCTGCCGACAATGGATGCTCCGCTGCGCCTTGATCGCTGGCTGGAAACGCTCGACGACGACGGCACGCTGCGCTTGGCGCTGCTGCCGCAAGGCACGCTGCAAGTTCGCCAACTTTCGTCGCTTTCTGACGGCGCGATTTTGGCGGTCGGACCCGAAGGAGGGTTTTCCGAACAGGATATCGCGCTGTTCGATCAGGCCAATTTTCGCGGCCTGCGCCTGGGACCTCGCATCCTGCGGACCGAAACCGCCGGCATCGCGGCACTCGCGGCGTTGCAGGCGCTGCACGGGGATCTTTAGCTTCTGCCGTCTGATCTTTGGCAAGGGCAGAGCTGCCGTTCGACTGCGTCGAGCGGGTAACTTTCCGCGTTGTAGAATGGGTTGTCGTTAGCGTTGTGTGACGCTCAGCGTCGTGCTGATTTTGCGCAAACCAAGAACAGACATCAACAAGAATGCGACGCCCGCAACTGCCAACGTCTGCAAAAACACCATGCGCCAGTGAGACGAAATAGTGAAACCGCCAAGCGCGAACGCGAGGGATGCGAACGTGACAAGGGGCGTACAAACACAGAGCAAGGCAGCAGTTTCGAAAACGACCATCGGTCTACTACTGGGTGCTTTGCAATCAAAAACCCCGCGCCAGCCAGACAGTCGTTACGCCGCAATCGCCTCACTAATCAACTTCTCGATATGCCCCAAGTCGGGAATCACGGCCTGGTCGTCGCGCACGAGTACCTGTGCGTGCACGCCAGGTGGATGCTCGTTTTCGTCGCCGGTGGGAATCAGCAAATCTGGCGTGATCGTGGTCAGGCGCGGAAAACCTTGCGCGAGCAGCGCCATGAAGGGCAATTTGCCGTTGCCGCCTAGCGCCTTGAGTACGGCTACTTTGGCGTTGCTGTAGCTTTCCTTTTGCGCGGTGCCGGCAAGCATCGCAAACGAGAAAAGCGGCAGGCGCCAACCGCGCCAGGAGAGTCGGCCGAGAATCCACTCCGGCGCGTCGGGGATTTTTTCCGGGATGGAATACGTGATTACCTCGGCGACGGTGGCGTTGGGTAGCAGCACGCGACCGCCCGTCACGGGAATCATCAGCCCGCGAATTTCATGAATGACCGACTCTGCCATGTTCGTATCCTTGTGCGTTGCACCCACCGGGGTGCGCGGATTTATTTCACGCCGTATTCGGCAATCATCTTCTCGGCAAGCTGCGCCGGTGTACCGGTAAATTCGACCAGGCCCGCTGCACGCACGCCGTCGACCATCGAACTGACGACGCACGATTCCGGCTGCTGGGCCCAGATCGTGCCGCCTTTGGATTTCATGTGCCGGCTGCCTTCAATCGCATCGTGCGCCATGCCGGAGAAAATGATGGCGCTGGATTTGTTGCCAAAACGCTCGGCCATGTCGCGCAACACCTGGTCGATCGACGGGCTGTAGGGCATTTTTTCCGGCAGGTGCTCCAGCGTGACGACGCCATCGACATTTACTTTCAACCGATGCGTGGTTGGCACGATCAATACTTCGCCGTTGCCGACCTGTTCGCCATGGGTCGGTTCGCGTACCGTCAACGTGATCGAGCGGCGCAATTGCGCAGCCATCAACTGCAGAAATTCCTCGCCCATATGTTGCGCCACAATGAACAATACCGGGAATCCGGCCGGTAGCGGGGTGAGAAAATCGCGTACCGCTTCCGGGCCGCCGATCGACGCGCCGAGCACGACGACGCGTTGGATGTTCGTATCTCCCGTCTTGAGCTTCTGCGCGGGACGACCTTCGTCCAGCCAGTTTTCGTGGGAATAATTCGACGGCGGCGCGATCGCGTCTTCCATCGGCATCAATTCCAGAGACAGTCCGTCACTGACGGGCGTGTTGACACTTTGCTGCTGTGAAGGTTCCTCCACCTCGGGCGCCAGAAAATCTTGAGCGCTGACTTTTTCGATACCGAAATCCTCCGGCTTCGCGCTACTTTCCGAGGCGGCAGGCACCTCATCGTGGAGCGGTTCGAGATTCCATTCCGCAGGTATTACGGCCTTCGCAATGTCGGCTTTTTCGTCGGGTCTTGTGGCAGGCTTGAAGGTATTGTCGCTGGCGACGGGAATTTCGGCAGCCGACACATCGAACTGATCGAAAATTGCCGGAAAATCGATGCTCAATTCTTCGGCTGCCGCGTTTGCGTCAAACTCGTGCGATTGCGCCGGCTCGGATTCCTCCGGCATGGTGAAGCTGATCCCTTCGTCGTGCTCGGATTCCTCTGGCATGGTGAAGCTGATCTCTTCAGCGTGCCCGGATCCCTCCGGCATCCTGAAGCTGATCTCATCATCATGTTCGGCGATTTTGGTCTCGGCGTTGGCTTTTGGTATCGAGGTTGTGTCTTCGCCTCCGGGAATGTCTGCCAGATTGAACTCTGGTGGCAGGTCGATATCCAGTTCCAATTCCGTTGATTCGTTTTGCATCTTCGCAACGTCGGCGAAATCCATTGGCGTTGGTTCAACTGGTACAGGGGTACTGTCCGCCGATGCAAACAACGCATCGAGTTCCGCCGCAAAGCTCGTATCCGTATCCGTATCCGCAGATATCTCAACCGGCTCTACGCTGGGCAGCATCGTTACCGCGGTGTCCAGCGCTGCGGGCGAATCCGCGTCGGGCATGCTCAATGCGCTGAATTGCTCCAATTCCGAGATATCCATGCCACCATCGTCGGCGCTCGGCGGAGTCCTGAATTGTTCGGGCACTTGCAATACAACTGTCGGTGCGTCCATCGTCGATGGTTTTTCAGGCGCCGCTGCGCTGACGGCGTCAGTGGTTGCCGACGCGTCTACGTTGTATGTCAGCGCGGACACTTGCTTCGGTGCCGGGCCGGGCTTTTCCGCCGTCGGCACATTCGACGCAGAGGTTTGCACCGGCGTTGGCACCGGCACGGAGCCCGGCGGACGCGGCGGTTCGGCGATATCCGGCTGGCTCATGATTTTCGCAGCCAGATTGCGCGCCCAGCGCGCATGGTCCCATCCAGACAGTTGGTCGGAAACCTGGGCTTCGTTGAACACGACGTGGTAGTCGCCAGCATCCAGAACGTCGTACAGCTGATCGATGTAGTCGTCGCTGTCGGCGCCAAGATTCACGATTACCACGCGCGCGCCGGAACCTTCGAGCGCATCGCGATCGATGTCCGCCGCCATCGCCTCGTAAACGACCGACGCGCCGAGCTCACGCAGGGCATCGCGCATCGGTCCACCGAGCTGCGACGATGGATATAACAGCGCTACGGCTAACGGGCTGCGGGCTTCAGGCACGACTCAACCTCAAGATTTCCTGCACGTTGTGCAACAAGTCAGATTCCTGGTACGGCTTACCAAGATACCGCTCGACCCCGATTTCCAGCGCGCGCTGACGATGCTTCTCACCGGTACGCGAAGTGATCATGATGATCGGCACCATCTTCAGGCGTTGATCGTTCTTCATGTATGTTGCCAGCTCGTAACCGTCCATGCGCGGCATTTCGACGTCGAGCAGAACGAGGTCGGGAACCTTGTCCTGCAACTTCTCGACAGCATCGAGGCCATCCTTAGCGGTGACAACGTCCATATCATTGCGTTCAAGCACGCGGGTGGTGACCTTACGCATGGTAATTGAATCGTCGACCACCATGATCAGCGGGTGCGCGCGCGTTTCTTCGATTGGCGCTGGCGCCGGCATTACTGGTGCGGCAACCACTTCGCCGGCTTCCACACGCTCGCGCAGTGCTGCGACGCGGCGTACCAGCGGAGCCAGATCGAGAATCATCACCACCGAGCCATCGCCCATGATGGTAGCGCCGAATATGCCGGGCACGGAACTTATTTGCGGGCCCACCGACTTGACCACGATTTCACGCGATCCGACCACTGCATCGATACGCACCGCAGCGCGTTGATCGCCGGTGCGGGTCATCAGCAACGGCAACTGTGCTTCATCGCTGATGCGCGTGGGCGGCAGGCCGAGCAACTGCGACATCTCGTAGATCAGATATTCTTCGCCAGCGTAGGTGTAGCTCGGATTCGGCTGGTTCATGCGCCGTTCCAGGTCGTCGCGCGCAATACGCACCACACCTTGCACCGAAGACATCGGAGCGGCATACGTCGCTTCGCCAAGACGCAACAAAATCGCCTGCGTGACAGCCAGGGTGAACGGCAGCCGGATAATGAACGTGCTGCCGCTGCCGCGCTTGGATTCGATCGCCAGCGAACCACCGAGCTGCTTGATCTCGTTGTGTACTACGTCCATGCCGACACCGCGGCCGGCCAACTGGGTCACGTGTTCGACCGTGGAGAAACCGGTCTCGAGGATGAATCCGTACAGATCGCGATCGGACAATTGCGCGTCGGGCTTGAGCAGGCCGCGTTCGATCGCCTTGTGCCGGATCGCATCGCGATCCATTCCTCGGCCGTCGTCGGACACGCGCAACACGACTTCTGTCGCCTCGCGACTGACCTGGATCGTGACCGTGCCCTCGCCAGGCTTGTGCGCGGCCAGGCGCTCGTCCGGGTTCTCGATGCCGTGAGCCATCGCGTTGCGCAGCATGTGCTCGAATGGCGCTTTCATGCGCTCGAGCAGGTTGCGATCCATTTCGCCCTGCGCGCCTTCGACCTTGAGCTGCGCGCGCTTGCCGACTTCCTGCGCCGCCTGGCGCACGGTGCGCCGCAATGACGGTACCAGCGAATCGAACGGCACCATGCGTGTGCGCATGAGGCCTTCCTGCAAATCCGAACTAACGCGTGATTGCTGCAACAACAACGTTTCGGACTGACGGGTCAGATCGTCAAGCAACCCCTGAATCGACACCAAATCGGATACCGACTCGGCCAGTGCGCGCGAGAGCTGCTGCAATTGACTGAAGCGATCCAGTTCCAGCGGATCGAACGAGGATTCACCGGATTCGGCTTCGCGCTGGTAACGCGACAGGATCTGCGCTTCGGTTTCAAGTTCGAGCTTGCGCAACTGCTCGCGCAAACGACTGACCGTGGTCTCAAATTCGACCAGGTTGAAGCGGAATGTGGATATCTGCTGTTCCAGACGCGAGCGGTAAATCGAGACTTCGCCTGCGTAGTTGACCAGCGAGTCGAGCAGGTCCGAACGCACCCGGATCATCTCCTGCGGCGCGCGCATCTGCGGCTGTTCTTCTTCCATGACCGGCAGGCGCGGCGGACGCGGAACATGGCGCACGGGTTTTTCTGCGGGCGTTTCCGCTTCGCTGACGACGGCGGCGGGTTCAAACGCAACTGGCGCGATGTTGATTTCATGCAGCGACGCGACTTCATCCGCCGGCAAGTCACCCGCCACCAGACCTTCGAAGCGTGCGATGGCATGTTGCGGCATGGCGATCGACTGGCGATGGGCCACGCGCTGCACCAGCCCGTGCAAGCGGTCGAACCCTCGCTCCAGCGATTCGATGGTATTGCCGTCCATCATGCGGCGATTTTCGCTGAGTGCCTCGAACAGCGATTCCATGGCGTGGCTCAGATCGCCGATCGGCGCCAGACCGGCCATGCGTGCGCCGCCCTTGAGTGTGTGCAGGTCGCGTTGCAGGCCGCTGACCAGGTTGCGATCATGCGGCGCTTCGCGCAATTTCGCCATCAACGAGTCGGAATTGTCGAGAATGTCTGCTCCTTCCTGCACGAATATTTCGAGCAGGTCTTCATCAAGATCCGGCAATTCGAGCGTGCCGTCGGGCTGCGGGTCATCCTGAATCGGCGGCAGGGTTGCCATCTCGAGCACACTCGCCCGCGGTGCGGCAACCACTTCATCGGCGACAAACTCCGGCATGGCGGCAAATTCGGAGTCGCTCTCCGCATCGTTCATCACCAGCTCGTCGTCCGCAACCGGCTCGGATGCGTTCGATGAAACGGTTTCGTTGTTGATTTGCGCCGCGACTACCGATTCGGCTTCGGCGAGATCGTCGAACGAAAGCAATTCGGTTTCCGGCTGGGCGATGTCGTCTGCATCGGCGGATTCGCTTGCCGGCGGCAACTGCGCGGTTTCGTCGGTCGGTACCGGCAGCGCTTCGCTGGCAGCCGGTTCAGCGTGCTCCTGTTGCTCGAAGTCGCGCAACCATGCCGCCGTGAGATCGTCTTCCGCAACCTCAGTCTCGGCAGTCTGGCCTTGCCCGTCATGCGACGTGGGCGACGCCAATTCAATCGCTTCAATGTCGACAGGCAATACGTCGTCGTCTTCGCCAATCCTGACCTCGTCTGCAACCGGCGTGAGGCTGCTATCGTGCAAGGTTGGCGATTGCAATTGGATTTCTTCGCCCGCGTCTTCGATCGCAAGCGCGGCTTCGTCTTCGGCAGACACAGAAAACAACGGATGCATCATGTCCGGTTCGGGCAGGGTGTCGCGAACCTCCGCGATCCGCGCAGCCAGTTCGTCGGAATTGGGCAGGTTCGCACTGTCGCTTTCCAGTGCGAGGATGGCAACGCGAATCAACGCCACAGCGTCCGACAGCGCCTGCGCTCCGGCAACATCGGGGGCCTGGCGACCGGCGCGCAAACGCTTGATATAACTTTCCAGTGGCGCCAACACATGGGTGATGACGGGAATGTCCACCATCGCGATGGCGCCATTGAGCGTGTGCACCGCGCGCAGCAGCGGCTCGCTGGCCGCAAGCGACGGGTTTGCACTCAAGTCGCCCAGGTAAACGTCGATCACGCCGAGGTGGCTGGCCACTTCGCTCTTGAGGATCTCGAACAATACTGGATCGATGTTCGGCAAGGGTCCTTCGGCAAGGGCCGCCAGCGAATCGGGATCGCCGCCAGCGTGGGCTGCAACCTGTTCGTCGGATGCAGCGAATGCATTTTCAATGTCGAGCGAACTATCCAATTCGACCGGTTCGGCCACGAGCAAGGGCGAGGTGATAGTGCCACTGCTGCCGAGCACCACATCGGTATCGGCAAGCGGCACCGATTCGCTGTCCGCCACGAATTCGTCGATAACCGGCACCATGCGCTTGACCAGGCGCCTGACCTTTTTCATGCGCTGGGGTGCGCCGCTGCGCACATAGGCTTCTTCGCCGGCGGCAACCTGATCGGCGACGATCATGATGGCGCCAATGTCGGTTTTCGGCGCACCATCGCCGCGTAAGGCGGTCAGCAATTCGGGCAGCACGCCAACGACATTTTCGACCAGCGCGACCACGGCTGGGCCCGCAGTAATAGTCTTGTCGAGCACGCGGTTGAGTGTGTTCTCGGCTTTCCAGCTGAACTCACCCAGAGCCAGCGCGCCAACCAGACGCCCGGAGCCCTTCAAGGTATGGAACGAACGTCGAATTGGCTTGAGTAACTCGAAATTCTGCAGGTCGGATTTCCACGCTGGCACGCTGCGATTGAGATTGTCGATTTCGTCCTGCACCTCTTCGACGAAGACTTCGCGAATCTCCTCGTCGATGTCATCCGAAGGCGTGGCGCTGAAACTGGCATCGGCCAGCGGCGATCCGGCGTCGACGTCAGGTACTTCTTCCTCGATTTCTTCCTCAATTTCGACGTAGCGGACCTTCGGTTCAGGCGTTGCTGTGGGCTGCGTTTCGACCAGGCGCAAACCCGACAGATCCTGCACAGGAGGTTCATGCGTGTCCGATTCGCCAACGATCAGGTCTTCAAGTCCGTACCCCGGCGCCACGTCCACGCTCGGCTGCTCATCGGCATCCATCAATGCATGTGGATCTGCCGGTGCTTCGGGTACGGTCGCGGGGTTTGTCGCGGCGTCGTCAAGCATGCCGACACGAGAGATGTATTCGTCGAGGCGTTCTTCGGTCAATTCAATGCTGGGCATTTCGGCGAGGTTTTCTTCACTGCTTACGGCACCGAGTTTCATGCCGGTTTCGCCGGCGGCCGGAGCGTCATCGGCCCAGCGCGGAAATTCACCCGAATGCGCGTCGGCCGCGGCAAACGCAGCGGCGTCGGACCCGTGCGCCACACCGGACGCGAGCGGGTCCGGACTCGGCCCTCCTGGCGTTGATCCACCACCACCGTCGTCGTCGGGAATTGGCCAATAGCCCAATGCCGCCAGGCTGCGCTTGGTGATCTCCAGGATTTTTTCGCGGCCGCTGCGCTGTTCGCGCGTGGCTTCCATGTAGTACTCGACCGATGCCAGCGCGTCGGCGAGCTTGTCCAACTGTTCGGCGTTCGGCACGCGACGGTGGCGCAGTAGTTCGACTTCCACAAAGCGCACGATGCCATTCATCAATTGCGCGGGCTCGGAAAGATTAAGCATGCGCAGTGCACCGGCAATTTCCTCGAGCAGGCGCGGAATGGGTTCCACTCGCGTGTGATCCCATGGCGATTCAATAAATGCGACCACGTCCTGTTTGGCCTGGGCGATGTTCGTCGTCGCCTCGTTGATCAGCGCGTCAAGGATCTTGCGCACTTCGGCCTTGGGCAGTTCAAGTTCGCCGGTTGATTGTGCGTCGCCTTCGGGCGCTTCTGCGCCGAGGCGCTCGATGTGATCGTCCAGCGAAGCTTCGACATACAACAACGCACCGGCAACATCGAGCAATGTGGTCTCGTCGGCGGGGCGCGTCTTGTTGGCGATTTCCTGCACGATGCCGCGCTGTTCCAGCACGACCCGACGCGGCACACCCAAGCCAAGCATGCCGAGTGTGTCACCTACCCGATCAAGGACTTCGGCCTGTGCGGCCAGATCCGTCGGATCGCCGTCCTGCGAACGCAGGAAGATATCCAGCGCTTCCTTGACGCGCAGCAGATCATCCTTGATTGCCGCCGATACCGTATCGAGCAGCGCGCGATTGTGGCCGGAAATCGATCCCTGGGCGTGCTCGATTTCCTTGTCGCTTGGCAGAAGGGTGTCGAGCTTGTAGGTTTCGCGGATCGCCGTGGCGCGCGCACCAGCGCTGTTCGAATGCGCGACGTAATACAACAGATTCTTGATCAGGTC
>JBDTLA010000124.1:0-1599 GCA_039935035.1 Rudaea sp.
CGGCCAATTCGACGCGCACCCGCCCAATCAATTCGTCCCAATCGCCCTGCGCGCTTTGGCGCATCAGACGCATGCCGGGATACCACGGGCTGGTATCGCCGCCGGTGCCCCAGCGCCAGTCGGCATAGTGCGCGAGTAGTACCCACACTGGTTCACCTAGCGCACCGGCGAGATGCGCGACCGATGTGCACACGCTGATGACCAGGTCGAGCTTTTGCACGTAGGCGGCGGTGTAACCGTACCCGGTACCGTCCTTTTCCAGGTCGACGATGCCATGCGCGGCAAGCCTTTCAGCGTCAACATCTGCAACCGGTTTTTGCAGGCTGAAGAATTGCACGCCAGGCAGATCCGTCAAAGTGAGCAATTTGTCCAGCGGACATGAACGATGATGGTTGTCCTTCTGCGTCGTGCTGCCTGCCCATACCAGCCCGACCTTGAAGCTGTCGCCGGGCAGATCTGGCACCATTGTGCGCGGCGGAACATGCAGATAAGGAATTTGTGTCGGCAGATTTTCCAGCGTGATGCCGAGCACGCGCGGCAGGCTCAGCAGTGGGCAATAAACATCAAAGCTGTCGGCGGGAAACTGGCCCGGAGGACGCACTTCGTCGACGCCTTCAACCGTGGACATGATCGCCTTCATGTTCGGCGTGCACACGAGTATCAGTTTCTTGCAACGCTTCGCCGCCATCGGCAGGAAACGCGCGAACTGCATCGCGTCGCCATTGCCCTGCTCGGTGTGCACCAGCATGACCTTGTTGGCGATATCCTCACCCTGCCATTGCGGTTGCGGACAACGGAACGGATTGAATGTTGGCATCTGCCAACGCCACTCGTATCCTTCCCAACCTGCAGCGAAATTGCCCAGGCGCAGATTGATCAGACCGCGATTGAAATGCGCCAGCGCGAATTGGCGATCGGCTTCGAGCGCCAGATCGAAATGCTCGATTGCGCGAACCTCGTCGGACTGGCGCGCATACGCCAACCCCAGCGAATTATGTGCCTCGGCATTGCGCGGTTGCTCGGCGACGACGCGGCTTAATTCCTCGACCGCCTCGGACCAACGTTCGGCATCGGTCAACGCCAGGCCCAATTGAAATCGTGCGGTGCGATGTTCAGATCGTTGCACGAGCACTTCGCGATAGATTTCGATGGCGCGGTCGAACTCGCGCTTGTGATGCGCAGCGGTCGCCGCTGCAAGTCGATCGGCCAGCGGGTCGGGTTTGGCGAAATGCTGGATCGCCTCGTCCGGCATGCTGTAACTCGAACGCAGCACCGGGTCGGTCAATTCGAGCAACGTCGGATAGCGCCATGGCAACGCAGTCACGGCGAAGATTTCCTGCACGCGACCGGTGAAAATCACGTAGGCGACAATCTTGCGTTCAAGCGTATCGATCACCCACACACCGCAATGCCGATCACTGACGCGTTCGGTCAACGGCAGTCCGGCGAATACCGCGGTTTCGCGCACCTGCGACAAGCCGACGAAGGCGAAGCGGCCGACGAATTCCAGACCGCGGGTGAAACCCGGCATTTCTGCGATGACGTCTTTCGCGCCGGTTTCCGGATCCAGTGTGCACAACTGGCCGGCGCCGGATTCCA
>JBDTLA010000125.1:0-13951 GCA_039935035.1 Rudaea sp.
GCGGCTGACACTGCCATCGTGGCGCTGCAACTGGCGGCGCAGGTAAGTGCGTTCGAATTGTTCGCGCGCATCGCGCAACGGCAAATCGAAATCGATGCCCGACGCGTCGACCTGTAGTTGCGCGACCGCTGCGGTGCCGAATGCGGCTTCGATTTCGCTCGCGTCGACTTCTGGCGCGTTGCCCATGACCAGCAAGCGCTGTACCAGGTTGCGCAGTTCGCGCACGTTGCCCGGCCAGGTGTAACTGCGCAGGCGATTTTGCAGCGCCGCTGAAAAATGACGATACGGCAACGCATCGCGGCCGGCGAAAAATTCGATATATAGGCGTAGCAATTCGGGCACGTCTTCGCTGCGTTCGCGCAATGCCGGCACGTGCAACGGTACGACGTTGAGCAGATAGTAGAGTTCTTCGCGAAACCGATCGGCCTTGATTTGCGCTTCAAGATTTTGCGCAGTGGACGCAATCACGCGAATATCCAGCGTCGCCGGTTCGCGCCCGCCGCTGCGCACCAGCGCACGGCGCTGCAATACGCTAGCCAGACGCTGTTGCAACTCGGCATCCAACTCGGCCACTTCATCGAGAAACAAGGTGCCCCCATTAGCCTGTTCGAGCAAGCCTTGCTGCACGCCGTCAGCGTTCTGCGCGCCGAACAGTGCAGCCACCAGGTGTTCGCGAGGAATGCTGCCGGGTGCGACGGCGATGAACGGTCCATCGCGCCGTGGCCCGTGTTCGTGCAGCCAGCGCGCTAGGGTTTCCTTGCCGGTGCCGGGTTCACCGTGGATCAGTATCCAAGTGTCGTGCTGCGCGAGTTTGTCGAGTTGCTTGCGCAACGTGACCATGGCCGCACTCGTGCCGACTGGCTCAAGCGGCAGCGTTAGATGCCGACGCAGACCTGCGTTTTCGCGCTTGAGCCGGCTGGCTTCGCGCGCCCGCTCGATGGTCAGCAGCAGCTTCGCCAGCGAGATGGGTTTTTCGATGAAATCCCAGGCACCCAGACGCGTGGCTTCGACCGCAGTTTCCACCGTGCCGTGCCCGGACATCATGATCGCCGGACACGTGGCCAACGCACCAGCCGCAGCCCATTCGCGCAAAAGGCTGATGCCGTCGGTACCGGGCATCCAGATATCGAGCAGGACCACGTCCGGGTTTGCCCGCAGACGCGCCGCGCGCGCTGCCGTCGCGTTCTCGGCAAGCACGACGGTATAGCCTTCGTCCTCGAGAATTTCCTTGACGGTCGAGCGGATGTCCGGCTCGTCGTCAACCACTAATATGGTTCCACTGCTCATGCCGATGCCTGTGGCAAAAATGCAACGGACAGGATAGCGGAAGATTTCGGAGGCGGGAATGGGGACTTCGAATTCAGTGAGCGGTGAGTGACAGCATAAAAGGTTCGTCATTCCCGCATACGCTTGGCGGGAATCCAATGGCTTTGCCTTTCGCCTGTGCGCGCCGTCAGAGCAAAGGCGCTGGGTGACTAGCCAATTCCATTGGTTAGCGGAATGTTGTTGCTAGAATGTCCCGCCTCTGGGCACCCGATCGCCCGCTCCAAGAGCATCCATGACATCTTCGAATGCCACGCAACCAGGGATGACGCCGTTGGTGATACGTTTTGGGCGGCTGGGCGACATGGTTCTGCAAGCCCCGCTTTTGCACCTGCTGCATCAGCGCTACGGAAAGCCCTGCACGTTATTCAGCCGCGGCTCGTGGCCTGCGCAAATCTATGCGGGACATCCGGATGTGGGCGAGGTCCGGCAACTGCTTGGTCGCCACACGCCGGTGTGGATGAGCCCGGAACGTTGGCGCATGATCGCCGCCCTGCGCCAACACGCAGGCCCAATCTACGTCAGCGAAGACACCAAAAAGTCGCTGCGGCGGATACGCGAATTGCTCAGGCTCGCGCGCGTTCCCGCAAACCGTTGCGTGTTCGTGAATGATTGTTTTCGCAGCAGCGACGAACATTGGGTGGATCAACTACTGCGTTTCGGTCGCACAACGCCAGCCGCGTACGCGGCGGCAGTTGGGGACGTCGATGCGGGCAATCTGCAGACGGCACCGCAGCTTTGTTTGAACGACGACGATCGTCGCGACCTCAGCGTCTGGATGAAGCATCGCCAACTCGCCGATTCGCCACTGGTCTTGCTTCAACCCGGAAATTGGAAATCAAAAAAGTGGTGGCGCGATGCCGCCGTTGATCCCAAAGCGTGGCCAATCGACCATTGGGTTGCGCTAATGCGGGCGATATATTCGGATTTGCCCACCGCCAAACTGTTGCTTTGCGGATCGCCCATCGAATCCGCATTTCTGGAAACCATTCGGCAAGCCACGCAACTCCCGTGCGCGCAAGTTGCAGCGAACGACTTGCCGATCCGCCGCTTGCTCGCGCTGATGCAACGCGCGCACAGCATGGTTTCGGTGGATACGGGGCCAGCCCATTTCGCCGCCGCGATGGGGTGTCCACTCGTCGTACTGTACGGATCGTATTCGCCCGCTCGCTGGGATCGGCGCAGCCCGGTCGGCGCGCCGATCATCAATCTTGGCGGGCCGCCCAGGCTTTCACACGTCGCGGATATTCCGGTCGAACCCGTCGTTGACGCATGGCGTACGCTACGCCCGAGCAATCCCCACTCAAAGTTGGCCACCGCAGCCGGCTTCTGAATGCGGCGCGCAGGCCTACGTCTCATTCGTTGTCATCGGCCTGCTTTGTGGTCGCATCGCGCGTAGGCACGCAATTCGCAATCACGGCATCGGCGCGGAACATCCACCAAACGCGTCGATTGGCTTCGCCGATGCGCTGGGCCTTGTCGCGATCCACGCATTGGCCCATCGCATCGGATAGCGCAAAGATCCAGCGCTGATCCGATGCCTTGGCCTGCCACGCCACGGCGTCGGCATATTGTTGCGCCCACGGTTGCCTGAAGCCGAATTCCGTCGTTGGGCCGGTAGCCATCAAAAGATTTTGCTCCTTCCACGCGACCAACCCGATCGTCGCTTGCGGGCCGGCGATTTCACGCGCCTGATGCATCACCCCGCGCGCCGAACTGGAATCGTTGAGCAACGGATAGGCCCAGAAACTCCAGATCAGCCAGAGCCCGCAGAACCCGCCCAACAACGCCGTCCAGCCACGGCGCGGACCGAACATGAGCGCGGACAGGGTCATGGCAGCACCGATGGCAATGACCATCGACCACACGCTTAGCGCCGCTCTGGCCAGAGCACGCCGCTGCACGAAGTCGTCGGCTTGCGGCAGGTGGCCGAACAAGGCCCAGAAACCCACAAGCGCAAACGCGATGCCGCCGATCACGGCAACCGAAAACGCGGTGATACGCAACCAGCGCGCGTGCCGGATTTCTTCCAGATACGATGCCATGGCCAACGCGACCATCGGTAACGCCGGCATGATGTAAACGTCACGCTTGCCGGTAGCGATGCTAAAAAAAATAACAACAATCAGCGTCCACGCCAACGGCAACATGACACGCGCCTCACCTGCGCGGATGTCGCGCCACCAGCGTGGAACGGCACCGAAATACAGCAGGGAAAGCGGGAACCAGCCGAAAAGAACAATCGGCAGGAAATACCAGAATGGTTGGGGATGCGACCATGACCCGGCATAACGACCGGCGGTCTGATGCAGAAACAGGTCGCGCACATACGCCGCGTACTCGGGCGTGCCGCGCGATTTCGCCGCCAGCAAAACGGTGATTCCCCAGGCGAGTATCGGCAGGAGAAACGCGACAGCGCCGACCGCCCAGCGCGTAGCACTGTGTTGCGTTCGCGTGACACCGTCCCAATGCCGCATCCGCGCAAACACGTACGGCACGAACATCAACAAGGCGAGAAATCCGACACCCTTGGTGATGACGCCCAAACCGGCAGCAAAACATCCCAGCCAGTACATTCGCCAATTCGGACCGCGCAGGAAATGCAGCAACAGACCCCAATTGGCCAGCGTGATCCAGGCGGTAACCATTGGATCGATCTGGGCGCGCTTCATCTGGTACATGAACTGCACCGCGAACAGCATCGCCGTTGCCGCATACAGTCCGGCGCGATGATTCCACAAACGCCGGCCCAAATCGTACGTCAGCCAAAGCGTTGCCAAAGCCGCCAGCAATGATGGCAACAAAAAGGCGACGCGCCAGTTGCCCACCATTTCGTAGGATGCGGCTTCGGCCCACATCTGCATCGGCGGTTTGTCGGCGTACAACTCGCTGCCGCGATGCGGGAACAGCCAGTCCCCGGATTGCACCATCTCCTGCGCCGCCAACGTGAAACGCGGTTCGTCAGATGGCCACGGATCGCGCATGCCAATGCCTGCACCGAGCAATACGATAGCGAGCAGCATGAATAGCAGCCATTCGCGGCGTGGGTGCAATGCGGGATTCGATGGGCTATCGGTCATGGTCGATGGCAAACTGGGTCCCGCAGCAAGGTGTCTTGACTGTGGCAAAATCCAATTCGACTGCGGCGATGCCTGTCAGGCCCGACGTCGCAACGATTCATTGGTTTGTTCACATGAGTCTGCTTGCATGGTAACGCATGGATTATCGAGAGTCGCCGCTTGACCCCGATTGATGCGGTCATCCCCTGGGTCGATGGCAACGCTCCTGCCCAGCGCCAGCGGCTCGAATCGTATCTGGCCTGTTGCGGCGCGGCTGCGGCCACGCAGCGCCGATCCGACGCGTTTCGATGATGCCGGCGAGCTGGAATATTGCCTCGCGTCGATCTTGCGTTTCGCGCCGTGGTTTCGCCACATTCATATCGTCACCGATCAACAGAAACCGGCATTGATGTCGAAATTCGCGAGAACGCCGGGGCGCACCGCGTGCGGGTGGTGGATCACCGCGAGATTTTTACCGGTTACGAACAACACCTGCCGGCGCTCAACAGCCGCGCCAACATCAGCGCGCTGTGGCGGAATTTCGACCTGGCCGAACACTTCGTTTACTTCAACGACGATTTCATCGTACTGCGGCATGTTTCCCCGCAGGATTTTTTCCGTGGCAATGCGGTAGTTATGCGCGGCAACTGGAGCCCGCAATCGGGCTATAGCTGGTCGCGTCGCGTCATCGACCGACTCAAAAATTTGCGCCGATCAGTCGAAAAGCGCGATCGCGCCGGCAACCACGCGACACAGGAACTCAGCGCCAAGCGGGCTGGATTCGAGCGCCGCTACTATCGGCTCTACCACAACTCGTTTCCGATGCGGCGCTCCACGCTTCCCCCGCCTTGCGGGGGAAGAGAAAATTGGCCTGATCCCCGCCTTGCGGGGGAAGAGAAAATTGGCCTGATTCCCACCTTACAGGGGAAGGGAGAATTGGGGTGACCCCCGCCTTGCGGGGGAAGGGAAAAATGTGGCAACCATTTCTAGACGCGATCTACCCCTGGCGCCGCCGTATCCAGCGGCAATCGCAAAATAAAGATCGCGCCGCCCACCACGCGATTTTCCGCACGAATGCTACCGCCGTGTTCCTCGACGATTTTCTTGGCAACGGCCAGACCCAGGCCGGTGCCTTTGGTTTTGCTTGTCGTGTAGGGCTCGTACCAGTGCTCATCGAAGCCTTCGGGCAAACCCGGGCCATTGTCGGCGATCGTCAGCTCGACCCAATTCTGGCCAACTGCGGAAATGTTTTGCGTGTCCACTTCAATATGCGGCTTGCGCGTATCGCCGATCGCTTCGAGTGAATTCTTGAGCAGGTTGTGCAGCAATTGACGCAAACGACCGGCATCAGCGCGAATCGCAGGATCGTGCTGCGCAAATCGTCGCGTCAAGGTAATGCGCTGATCGTTTTCGTAAAGATCGAGCACTTCGGCCAATAACGCATGCAACGACAACGGCCGCGTTTGGATCTGCGGTGGACGGGCATAATCGCCGAACGAATTGACCAGTGCCTTGAGTGCTTCGACCTGGCTGACGATGGTGTGCGTGGCGCGATCCAGCAATTCGGTTTCGTCCGGCGGCAAACGCCCGATGAATCGCCGGCGCAAGCGCTCGGCTGCCAGTTGAATGGGTGTGAGCGGATTTTTCACCTCATGCGCAAGCCGCCGCGCGACTTCGGCCCACGCGGCATCGCGCTGGGCGCGGTTGAGTACCGTCAGATCATCGAACACGGCGACGATGCCGGCAGCAGCCCCAGCGGTTACGTCCAGCTGCGCGCCGCGCACCATCAATATCCGGCGTTCGGCGCCGCGATTGCCATCATCGACATCCACGACGACTTCCTCGCGCCACTCGCGCACGCCTTGGCTCACGTGCTGCAAAACCGAATCCAGCAACTGCGCCAACGCAGGATGGTCGCGGCGCACGATCGACAAATGCTGGCCAATGTACGGTTCCAGGGAAACCGCAAGAATGCTCTCGGCGGCGCGATTGATCGTGCGCAGTACGCCGGCATGATCGAGCCCAAGCATTCCGGCAGACAGGCGCTCCAATACCGCGTTGAGGTAGGCGCGCTGGTCTTCGGTTTCCTGCGCAGCGCGCGTCAGGCGCGCGTTGGACTGTTCAAGTTCGCGCTGCATCTGGTTGAACGAGGTCGCCAGAAAGCCCAGTTCATCGTCACTGCCGACCGGCAACGGCGTGTCGTATCGCCCCGCTCCAACCGCGCGCGTCGCGGCGGCGAGGCGACCGATCGGCGCGGTCAATCGACGCGCGATGCCGAACGCGGCAAATAATGCGAACAGCACCGACAGTAGCAGCACGAAGGTCAGTATCAGGGTGAAGGTGAGCTTGAGCGACCCGCGCAAATACTTCAGGCGTTGAAAATCGAACGTCGCCTGCTCCACGCCGTTGGTCAACGACTGGATGTTCGCCGGTAACGGATACAGTCCTTGCAACAAGCGTGTCTCACCCGGCGTTGCATTTGGCAACGGTCGCAGCACGCGCAACACCAGGAGATCGCCGAGAGGTTCCGCTGCGGCATAGCTGCCATTGCGTTGCACCTGCAACAATACCGACGAATCCGGAACCACGGGATCGAAAAATTGTGGGTCGGAACTGGCACTGGCCAGGACCGTTTGATCGGTGCCGAATACGCTCAGTTGAATTGCGCCAGTGGCATCGAAGCGGTCGTCGATTTTCGCTTGCAATTGATCATCGGCAACCGCAGCGAGCTGTTGCGACAGCGCACTGCTGTTTTGCTGCGCCGCATGCAAGCGTTCGTCCAGATACACGCGGCCGATCTGCAGAGCATCGTCGAGCGCGCGCTCCATGCGAACGTTGAACCAGGTATCGATGCTGGAATCGAGAAAATTCAGCGCAAATCCGTACACCACGAACACCGGCGGCAGCGCGAGCACGATCAACATCAGCAACGAGCGACGCGTCAGGCGCGCGCCGGGCTCCCGGCTGCGCAGTTCGCGGCGCAAGCGCAGCAGGCGCTGCACGATGATCGCCACGAGCACCAACAACGCCAGGGTCGACGCACCGAGCATCCACACATACCAGGTGCTGAGTCGGTTGCTGCCACCGGCTGCGTCCTTGGCCAACAGCAGGGCAGCGCCCAACAGCACCACCACGGCCACGATCGGCACCACGCGGCGCGCGATGCGCGTCAGGCGGCGGGCGCTTGCCACGTATATTCCCCACTGGATACGTGCCACGCCGAGCGCAACAGCGCCGGCAAGCGCAAGGCTCCGGGCAACGCATCGCGATCCAGTGTCACCTGCAACGCAAACCGTTGCACATGTTGCGCATTCCAATCAGGTAGCGCCATACGCAAATCCTCCAGCGCCGCCAGCGCCAATGCGCGTGCCGGATAGCTGCGCGTTTGGCCGTGATCCAGATCGTGCAGCTGGTATTGGCGGCTGAGCGGGAAATAGCGCAGTTGCAGGTGCCGATGCAGCGTTGCCTGCGAATGCAGCGAGCCAAGCATTCCGCTGCCGTACGCGCGAACGGTGACCACGAACGTGAGCGCGATCCCGTGATCGAGCGCATCAAGCACCTCGGCATCGGGTTGCCACTGCAGATGCACGCTGAGCATGCCGGCATGGATCGCGGCATCGCGCACGACGATTGCGCCCGGCGCTGGTGCGCAAGCCGCCAGCGCAATGCAGCAAAGTATATTACTCAGCTTTGTCCACAACCGCATAAAAAAATCCATCCATGCCTGCCTCACCAGGCAGATTCTGCGCGCCCGCGCCGGCAACGTGCCAGTCCGGCATTACGCTTAGTGCACTCGCATTGTCATGCCTGCCCAGAAACGTCGCAATCTGGCGCGCGTTTTCGTCGCCCAGTATCGAACAGGTTGCATAGACCAGGCGCCCGCCGGGACGCAGCAAAGGCCATATCGCATCGAGCAGGCGTTGCTGCGTACGCACCAACGCCGGAATATCGGTGGCGCGGCGATGCAGTTTGATATCCGGCTGGCGCCGGATGATGCCGGTCGCAGAACATGGCGCGTCGAGCAGGATGCGATCGAATGGCTTTGTCTTGGCGCCGCTGCCGCCATTCCATGATGGCGGATCACCGGCATCGCCCCCACGCACTTCCGCCACAAGACCCAGGCGATCCAGATTCTGTCGCAGGCGCGGCAAGCGCTGCGCATCGCGGTCCAACGCCAGCAGATCGACATCGGCCCATTCCAGAATCTGTGCACTCTTGCCGCCCGGTGCAGCGCAGGCATCGAGTACGCGCATACCGTCATGCAGATCGAGTAGACCGGCGGCGAATTGCGCCGCGCCATCCTGCACCGAGAACAAGCCTTCGGCATAGCCGGGCAAGACGGTGACGTCGGTGCTGCGTTCCAGCAGCAGTGCGTCGGCAACATCTTCCGGCGCAGTGCAGCTGATATCGGCTGCAGCCAGTTGCGCGGCGAGTTCTTCACGCGAGGCGCGGCGACGGTTCACGCGCAGCCAAAGCGGTGCCTGCGCGTTATTGGCCGCGAGTATCGATTGCGCGTGCTGCGGCCATTCGGCCTGGATCGCTTCAACCAACCAATCCGGATGTGCGCTGCGTGTTTTCGCGGCGAAATCGAGTTTTGCATTGCGCGCATCGCGTTCGCGCAGCCAGCGCCGCAGCACGGCGTTGACGAGACCAGCGAACTTCGGCTTGCCCAATGCACGCGCCGCCTCCACCGTGGCTGCAACCGCGACATAATCGGGTAATTGCAAAATTTCTCGCTGGACCAGACCCAGCACCAGCAGTGCATGCACGGCCGGTTCGCGCGTACGTATCGGTCGCTCAAGTAGTTCGTCGATCACGGCATCGAAACGCAGCCACCAACGCGCACCGCCATGCAACAACGAAGACAACAGGGCGCGATCGCGCGAGTCGCGCAATTGTCCGGCCTGCGCGGAAAATATCGCACGTAACGACGAGCCGGCGACAACCTGCGCCAACATTTTGGCCGCGAGCGCGCGCG
This sequence comes from Rudaea sp., assembly GCA_039935035.1. Lineage (GTDB taxonomy): Bacteria > Pseudomonadota > Gammaproteobacteria > Xanthomonadales > Rhodanobacteraceae > Rudaea. The sequence continues at coordinate 9,361 of JBDTLA010000125.1, forward strand.
GATTGGCTGGATCGCTCAAGTGGGTGAGCTTCGCAATGCGGTGTCGACCAGCCCCGGTCGCGCATTCAGATAATCGGCCGCTCGCATGCGCCGACCACCTGCGCGTTGCAATTCAACGATACGCAGCGCGCCTTCACTACACGCAACGACGATGCCATCGCGGTTCGCCTGAAGAATGGTTCCGGGTGCCACCGGATTCGATTGCGTGGACACGCAAACTTGCGCCGACCACACCCTCACCCGCTCGCCGCCCAAGTGCGTTTCGGCCACCGGCCATGGATCGAACGCGCGTACTTTGCGCTCGAGCTTTTCCGCTGAATCGTTCCAGTCGAGGTTGGCCTCGCCCTTGTCGAGCTTGTGCGCGTACGTCGCGCCATGTTCCGGCTGGGCCCGGGCAGGCAGTGCCTCGCCGCACAGCACGCGTTGCAACCCTTCGCCGAGCAGACCGGCGCCGAGCACGGCCAGACGCTCATGCAGGCTGCCGCCGGTATCGCCTGCAGTAATTTGAGTGGTTTTTCGCATCAGTACAGGTCCCGTGTCCAAACCGGCCTCCATTTGCATCAGGCATACCCCGGTTTCCCCGTCGCCGGCGAGCAAGGCACGCTGGATCGGTGCTGCACCGCGCCAGCGCGGCAGCAGCGAAGCGTGCACGTTCCAGCAGCCCAGGCGCGGCATCGCCAACACCTTGCGCGGCAGGATCAGGCCGTAGGCAACTACCACCAGTAGATCCAGATCCAACTCGCGCAAACGCTGTTGCGCTTCGGCATCTTTGAGCGTTTCGGGTTGTTCGACACGCAATCCAGCTTCAACTGCGGCGCGTTTGACAGGACTTTGGGCCACGGCCCGGCCGCGCCCCGCTGGGCGATCCGGTTGCGTGTAGACCGCGACGATTTCCACGTCCGAATCCGAGCAGGCCGCGAAGTGCGGCACGGCAAAATCAGGAGTGCCGGCAAACGCCAGACGCAGGCGCGCGGGCATGGGAGCGATCAGGCGGCGGTGGCCGAGCGGCGCTGTTTGTCGAGCTTCTTGCGCACCAGTTCACGCTTGAGTGGCGACAGGTAATCGACAAAGAGCTTGCCGATCAAGTGATCCATTTCGTGCTGGATACACACTGCCTGCAATCCGTCGGTTTCGATGTGGAGCGGCTCGCCATTGCGACCTTGCGCCTCGACCACGATGCGCTCGGCGCGTTCGACATCGGCAAAAATACCCGGCACCGACAGGCAACCCTCCTGGTAGACCTGACTGCCTTCACGCGCGAGGATGCGTGGATTAATCAAGATCAGCGGCTGGTTTTTTTCGTCGGAAACATCCAGTACCAGCAGCTGTTCGTGCACATTGACCTGTGTCGCCGCCAAGCCGATGCCGGGCGCGGCATACATGGTGGCGAACATGGCGTCGATCAAATCGTGCAAGGCTTTGTCGAATAAGCGCACTGGCTGGGCCGTGGTGCGCAGGCGCGGATCGGGAAATTCCAGAATAGTCAGCATAGTCATGAGTATCGGGCCGCATCGGCCAAGTCTCAAGACCGGAACGCCGACGCCGCAATATCAAGGAAATCAGACAAAATTCTACGCCGATTCGGTACTTGGCGCGAATTGGTCAGCAATTATGTGTCCTGATCGGCATTTTCCCGGTCGCGGCCGTTTGCGCCGGTAAAATTTTCGTATACACTCACCAAGTCCTTAGGGGAATCAGGTAATTGGCGGCTATGCTTAAAAAACTACCTGCACTTTGCGCCGGGTTGCTGTTCACCCTCACGGCATACGCCGCGACGGTGCAGCTGAACAAGAATCATCCTGACACCTACACGGTGCGCAAGGGAGACACATTGTGGAGTATCTCCGCAAAGTTTCTCCAGCACCCGTGGGAGTGGCCCGAGGTCTGGCAGGCGAATCCGCAAGTCGCCAACCCACACCTGATCTATCCCGGCGATGTGCTCAGTCTTGCTTACCTGAACGGCAAACTGCGCGTGACCGGTGATGATGGCGGTTTCGGACCGCACGTACGCGCCACGGCGCTGGAAGACGCGATCAAGCCGATTCCGCTGTCGTCGGTCAAAGACTTCCTCAAAGATACGCGCATCATCAGCGACGACGAATTCAAGCACGCCCCGCACGTCGTCGCCTTCGAAGATCACCACATCCAGGGAACGCCGGGCGAACTGACCTACGTACGCGGACTCGACGCACAACCCGGCCAGCAATTCGTATTGGCTCGCGTGATCGGACGTTATTACGAAATCACCTCGAAAGACGGCCATCCCAGCCGCATCTTTCGCCAGAACATGGAGGACCGCGACGGTCGCCCGTCCATGCTGTGGCATCGCGGCCCGGATCATTTCACCCTGCACGGCGACGTACATCTGATCGGTTACGAGATGTTGCAATATGGCGCCGTGCAAGTCACCAAGGCCGGCAACCCGACATCGACACTGGTGCTGAGCAGCGACTTCGAAGTGCAGCCCGGCGACTTCGTGTTGCCGCAATCCAGTACCGTCTATGATTTCCAGTACATGCCGCATGCGCCGAACGTGTTGCCGCCGGACATGCGCGTGATCGCATTCGCCGATGCGCTCAACGCGGTCGGTCGCGATCAGGTTGTGGCCTTGTCGCGCGGTGCTGCCGACGGCGTCAACAATGGCCAGACCTATTCGATCTTCACGCCTGGCGATGTCGCGGTGGATCGCACCGACTATCCCGAGGACAGCGCTCGCGCGTTCTTCCATCGAGACGACTCGAAAGTGCAATTGCCCGAAGAATACATCGGCCACGTCATGATCTTCCGCACCTTCGACAAGGTCAGCTACGGCTTGATCATGGACGGCATTCGCCCTGTGCATCGCGGCGACAAGCTGTACGAGCCTGATCACAGCTGAAGCCGAAAGGCGGAAAAGCATAAAAATTTTCGTCACTCCCGTTTTTGCGGGAATGACGGGCATTTGACTTTCCCGAATCTCGACTCCCGATTCCGAGCCTTGCACACCATTTGCGTTCCCGGTATCGCCAACTACACTACGGCCGATGCCGATCACGCTATCCCACGATGAAACCCGCTCCTGGCTGAACCTGCTGCGCGCGCCCGAACTCGGCGCGTCGACGCTGCGCGACATGGTGGATCGCCACGGCAGTGCGTCGGCTGCGATCGAGCATGTCCGCTGTGAGCTGCGCGTGCCCGACGCGACGCGCGCCTGGCTGGCTGCACCCGACGAGGCGTTGCTGCAAACCGATCTTGCATGGCTGGATCACCCAAACCATCACTTGATCACTTTCCTCAGCGCCGACTACCCGTCGCTGCTTCGCGATGCGCAGAATCCACCGGCCGCGCTTTACATTGTCGGCGAGCCGATGCATTTGTGGTCACCGCAGATCGCGATTGTCGGCTCACGTAGCGCCACGCCGTCGGGTTTGGCCAATGCGCGCGCCTTCGCGCGCACGTTCGCGCTGGCGGGCAATGTCGTCACCAGCGGGCTGGCTGAAGGCATCGATGGCGCTGCCCACACGGCCACGCTGGATGCAGGCGGCGTCACCATCGCGGTGCTGGGTACCGGACCGGACTGCATCTATCCACGTCATCACGCAGCCCTGGCCGAGCGCATCGTCGAGAGCGGCGCACTGGTGTCAGAATTTCCACCTGGAACACCCGGCAAGCCAGCGAATTTCCCACGCCGCAATCGCATCATTGCCGGCTTGAGCCTGGGCACGCTGGTGATCGAAGCCGGCCTGCGTTCCGGATCACTGATTACCGCGCGCCTGGCCGCCGAACAAGGCCGCGAGGTGTTCGCCCTGCCCGGCTCGATCCACAGCCCGCTCGCGCGCGGCTGCCACAAACTCATTCGCGACGGCGCCAAATTGATCGAGACCGCCGATGAGGTTCTCGAAGAACTGCATGCTGCCGGTGCATTGCTGGCGCAAGGATTGCGTGAGCGCCTCGACGCTACGAACGACGAAACGCCTTCATCCGCAATGGCAATGCCGAAACGCGACCCTGACTATCAACGTTTGCTTGCCGCACTTGACGCCAGCCCTTGCGCCGTCGACGAACTCGCACACCGCACCGGCTTGTCTGCGGCCGCATTGTCGTCGATGCTGTTGATGCTTGAATTGGAAGGTACTGTTACGACTGAAAACGGGCGCTATTCGCGTCATTGAACTGCCCTGCGGCAAAAGACCATGCTTGACAGCATGCCGGACTGTGTGAGCACACTGAATAAGGGCGCGAATGTTATCGCGCCTTTTTTGCCGCGCTCCCCACGGTTGCGCGGACAAGCGAATCGACTCGCCGTGACAGGCAACGGATAACCCATGGCAAAGAATCTACTCATCGTCGAATCGCCGGCCAAGGCCAAGACGATCAACAAATATCTCGGCAAGGATTTCACCGTGCTGGCGTCCTACGGACACGTGCGCGATCTTCGCCCGAAGGAAGGCGCCGTCGATCCGGACAACAATTTCGCCATGGCCTACGAGGTCATCGAGCGCAACGAAAAACATGTCGACGCCATCGCCAAAGCCGCCGCCAAGGCCGATACCTTGTATCTGGCCACCGACTTGGATCGCGAGGGTGAGGCCATTTCATGGCATATCGCCGA
>JBDTLA010000126.1:0-1939 GCA_039935035.1 Rudaea sp.
GTCTGGCACGCATTGTTGATGATGAAGTCCAGGCGTGGCCGCGTGGCCAGCAATTGCGTGCAGAACGCTTCCACGCTCGGTGTATGGCGCAGGTCCAAGCCAAAGATTTCCAGACGTTGGCCCCATTCGCCAAAATCCGGTTCTTGCGCATAGCGTGTGGCCGAATCGCGCGGAAAGCGTGTAGTAACGATCAGCTCCGCGCCGGCGCGCAGCAATTTCAAACCGGCCTGATAACCAATCTTTACGCGCCCTCCCGTCAATAGCGCCACACGACCGCGCAGGTCGGTAGTCTCGGTGCGCTTGAAAAAGTTCAGCTGCGCGCAAGCCGGACACAGTTGGTCGTAGAAATGATGCACCTGGGTATACTTTTTCTTGCAGGCGTAGCAATGCAGCAGTTCGGGCGCATGGTTTGGCGCATGGGCATCGACACCGCGATTATGCGGGTCGTGTTGCCCGGGCGCCTGCGGCGGAAAGCAGTTGGGCGTACTGAACACTGGCTTGCGCCGCAAAGTGCGGATGCCGGTCTGATTGAGCAAGGCTTCTGTCACGCGTGCTTTTTCCTGGGCGCGCTCACGCGCCAGAATTTTCAGTTTGCGCCGACGTGCGCGCGGCTCGGGATGGTGGACCAGTGCGACGGCCTGCAACAGGCGGTCGCGTTGTTCGGGCGCAAGCGATTGCAGCACGCTGCGATCGTCGATGATTGATTCGAGCATTTGCAAAGTAGCACGCAACTGTTCGCTGCAAACGGCGAGATCGACATCGCTTTCCGGCTCTGTGCATGGGTTGGGTGTTGGTGCAGTGTTCAAGGGAAGATCCATGCAAAGAAGTGATAAATCTCAGGCCTTCCTGACTAGTGCTGACCCTCAGCTCGTCATTCCCGCGAAAGCGGGAATCCAGTGCCTTTGCTTCACATGCGGCACGGCGATCAAACGCCAAGTCACTGGATTTCCGCTAAAAGCATGCGGGAATGACGAGATAAAGTAGTTTTGTCGTAGGTCAGATGCGGAGGTTCAGCACTAATCAGGCAGGCCTTTCGGCTCATTTTGTGGCGTCTCGCAGGATTATACCCGGATTAAATTGACAGTGAATTTAATCCGGGTAAAATACGACACAGATTTCCTGCTGAGATGATCGCATGACTGCAAACGACAACACCGATTTCATCGCCTTCGATCGGCACCACCAGATCGCACGTGGCCCGTTGGCCGAGGTTGCGCGCGCGGTGAAACAGGCACTGGATGCCGACGTGGACGGTACGCCCCTGATCTTCGGTGCGCGCGACAGTCGACGCGTCGAGGTCGATCTGCGCGGAACGATGACGCAGGTCCTCGCGCGCATTGGCAAGACTGCGGCGAGTGAGAAATCTCCGGCGGTCGGACCTGGTCGACCAAAATTAGGCGTGGTGGCGCGTGAAGTGACGTTGTTGCCGCGGCATTGGGACTGGCTCGGTCGCCAACCGGGTGGGGCGTCGGCTGCGATGCGGCGACTTGTCGAGACGGCTCGCCGCGGCAATGACGGCCGCGCGCTTGCGCACCAAGCGATGGAATCCGTTGAGCGATTCATGCTGAGTATGGCGGGCGACTTGCCAGGTTATGAAGAGGCATCGCGCGCGTTCTATCGCAGCGATCGCCCGCGTTTCGCAACGCTGACCAAAAAGTGGCCGGCGGATATTCGCGATCATGTTATAGAGTTGGCCGAATCGGCATGGAAGATCATGGCTGAAAACCTGCCGAAGGCGAACAGCGCCAAGACGAAGGCCCGAGATTGACAGCGACGGTTTGTGGCGCCATCGGACAGTCCCGTGGAAAGGCGAAGCTTTGGGGCTATCCGGTATCGAGGTCTTGACTCTGGAGCATGGTCCAGGGTTTATGCTTGCGCCCATGAACACGCAATCCAATTCCCAGGCAGTGGCTTTCACCATCGGCGAGGTCGCCCGGCG
>JBDTLA010000127.1:0-8165 GCA_039935035.1 Rudaea sp.
AACGAGCGTCCGGCGCTGATGGCGATGATCGACGTGCGCGCGTTGGCACCGGGACGCCATGAAATCGCGATCGCGCGCGCGCCGGTGACGGGGGACGATGGCAAACCCGAATTCGTCAAACCGTGGACGATACCTTTCTGGCGCTGAATTGGACAAGAAAAAGATCAAATCTTGAATTGGAATTTCATGATTGCGCCTGATGTGGCCAGCATGTAAAAAAATCCATTGCAGGGCGAGCGGCCACGAGCTCGACGAAAACACATACACGCCGTTGCGGATCGATCAACATTTCTTCAATGGGTTTGATTGATCAAGCGCGGAGCCAAGCCGGCGATTCGTGGAATTGGATCTCATAGAAACGGAAACGAGTCGACTCTTGCCGCGATTTGCGTCGTCAAGGTCCGGTGCCTTCGAAGCCATCGCTGAAAATCTCGTCGCCGGAATCCTCGAACGCGCCAATGTCCACGATCGTCTTGACGATACGCGGGTGGCCGGCACCTCGCTGGTCGAACATCACGCCCGCAGGAATTAGTGTGTTGTCGCCATGATTGATGGCCGCGCTCGCGGACTTCAATGCCATGGTTTTCGTGGGGCCGCCGTTGTCCGCCAGCGCACTCAGGCCGGGCGTATCGCTTGGAATGTTGTTTGCCCCCGAAGTGGGGCTAGCCGCGGTTCCCAGCAATGAGCTATTGGCTACGAAAACAGAGCCACCCGCAATGCCTGCGTCGGCAGATGAACCCGAATTGCCGGACAAGATGGTATTCGCGAGGACGAGCGTCGAATAATTGATGAGGAATGCGCCACCCGTCGTGGTAGCCGAATTGCCAGAGAGTGTTGAGTCATGCAGAGTTAAATCTGCGGAATTGCCTGCATACGCGGCGCCTCCCTTGTTCGCCGAGTTTTCGGATAACGTCGAGTTGTCCAGCGTCACTTCGCTATTAACAGCAGAAGCTACACCTCCGCCCTTGTGCAAACCAACATTGTTGGACACGGTTGAGTCGGTCAATGTCACTCTGGCGTGGCTATACGCGTAGACACCGCCGCCGCCATAGCTGGAATTGCCGGAAATGGTCGATGTGGTAATCGATGCTTGGGCATATATGGCAACGTATATTCCGCCGCCGCGAGCATAGGACGCATTCTTGGTGACACTATTGCCGGAAACTACCATGTTGCTGAGTGTCAGCGTGCTTGCAGATCTTGTGACGTCCACTCCGCCGCCTGCAAATTGCGCCGTGTTGTTGGTGATTGACGATGCCGCAAGATTCAACTGCGACTGGTAAGCGTAGATACCACCACCACCGCTGGGTGCAGAGTTGCCCGTTATCGTCGAGCCGGTCACGCTGATCGCGCAGTAGCTTGCACTCACACCTCCGCCAGTGCTGTGCGTGGCGGTGTTGCCGGAGATCGTGGTGTTGGTCAGACTGAGCGTTGCATTGCTGCAGGAAATTCCACCACCGGAACCAGCGGTGTTGTTGGCAATCGTGACGTCATTGAGCGTCAAGGTGTGATTGTACCCAGTCAGGAATGCGCCGCCGGCGTGACTGGACGTATTGTTAATTCCGCTGACTGTCAGGTTGCTGACCGTCAGATCGGTCTTGTTGAAGATTGCGTAATGCCCACTGGCACCAGTGATGGTTTGGCTACTGCCCTGGATGGTCAGCGGCTGCAGTACGGCTAGCTTATCGCCAAGTGTGATGGTGGATCCGGCCAAAGCGCCGGCGAACACGATTGTATCGGCACCGCTGGCACCCGTCGCGCAGTTGCCTTCGGCCGTTCCATTGGCGGAACTGATCGCCTGGCGCAGTGTGCAAGTAGTGGTCACATTGGGATCGGTATCGCCGCCCGTTGTTACCGTGATCGTCGCAGCGTGTGCAGTAACTGCACCCAACGCCAATGCAATCGCCAAAGGGAGCGGCCGCCGACAAGCGCAACGTGGTGATGACATAGCCTAGTCCTCAATATAAGTTGAAGATCCGGACGCTAGCCATGAAATAGATGCGTGCCCGGTCGCGCAATCGCGGGAAGCGTGACACGACGTCGACAGCGGCGCAATCGGCAGATGGTTTTGCGAGGTGTGTGCAAAAGTTGGCTGAAAAATTCCGTAAAAGTGTCGAAAATCGTGGTCGGATTGCACTTTCAGGCATTGGCGAGTGCTCCGGTGGTGCGCCGATTTTGACGCGGCACGGACATCAGGCAGGTCGTGTCACGATGGCGGTGTGGACGAGGCCCGATAGGCAACTTAGCCAGTGCCGGCTGCACCATCTGATTCGCAAAAGCGCGAATCTACTCGGGCTTTCGAGGCGCAGAAATTCCCGCGTGGCGGAAGCCTACATCGTCGCGCTTGGCGCTGCCAATGCCTGTAGGTCGTTGTCATCAGTGGCTGTCGGAAAGTGCACTCTGACTCGGGTTTCGCTATTTTTGGATAGCATCAGCCGCCGCAGGCGGTTCCCTTGATATGGGTCAGGCGGCTAATCGGTATCGAGTCGCTACCGTATCCGGGCACGCTTGATTGCCAGCTTGCCGTGCCGTGGTTGCAGTCGGTGAAAGTGAAGGTGATCGTACCCCAAGGTGTGACCTTGACGTCGCCTGGACTGAACATCGGCGGGAATCGCGCGCCGCTGGTGATGCCAGCATCTAGCGTGACCGAATTCTTGGTCGGGTCGTAGGTTCCCTGTGCGTACAACCAAACCTGTCGTCCGCTGCCGTCCGGCGCATAGTTGAACCAGTAGGCGATGATCTGGTTTTCCTGGTCGGTGATGTCGATGGCGAAGCCGTGGCCGCTCTGGGCCGGGTCATACCAACTGCCGCTCATGTAACCATCGACAGTAACGCTGGCAGCCGGAGCGACTGACTTGAAAAACAGGTTATCGACGTTAATGGGGCCGGGTGGTTGGGTGAATTCGCCATGGGCAAGGGCGGTTACTGCGCAGTTGGCAGAAGTAGCATTCGATGCAAGGGTGCCACTGATCGATTGTGATTGCGCAAAACCATACGGATTCAACGTGCCAACGCTCAAATTGACGCCATCCAAAGGCATGCCCGGCTCGCTACAGCTGGTATTGGGGTAGACAGAACAAACCATGTTGGTCACTACGACGAAGCTAAAGGTTTGAGGCAAGGCCTCCGTGGCCTGCCCACCATACGTGTAGCTCGCTCCAGGCAATACTGAAAAACAAGTCGACGTAGGCCCCTGATAATTGGTGAATAATACCGGTGGTTGCAGTGACCCGGAATCGGACTTGCCGTCTGCGTCACGTGTCGGATCGAATTCCTGATCCGTTGTATTCGTCCATCCGCTCAGCTTGTTGGACACGTTGAAATCGCCGTTCGGCAGCAGATTCTGGTCGGCTTGCGCGTGAAGGGCGAACGCCCCGAGAAAGACGAAAATTGCGAGCGATGCTGTCTGCATGATGACCCTCCTTGAGTACGATCCAGCCTGCACAGTGGGCTCACGGTAGCAGGGGCGCGCCGGCTCGTAAAATCGATTCTGCGTTAAATCAGAAAGAAGGGTAGGGCAAGGCTGGGAACTTGAATTCAGCCGAACTTGAGCGCGCCGCTTGCGATTGCACTGCACGCTTCGTGGTTACGCGAGATTTCTTCGGCAGGTGAAAAATCCATTGAAGGTCAGGCGGCCACGCGTTGGATCGGTGCTGAGTTTTTCCGGCGCGAGAATATCGCCGGAATGCAACAGGCTGCCGTCATAAAAGATCAGCCGATTCCAGCGCGCCGGCACGCTGCCTATCCGATTGAAGTACGCATTCGATTCCAGCATGTAACCCGGCGCGATGCCATGGCGTTCGGTAAATGCCGTGGCGGAGAGGGCGCTGGCGTCGGCGAACAATTCTGAGGTCTCCGCGGCGGAGCGTGCAGGTTCGTAGAAGCCCGTGCCGCCGAGTCCTTCATCCTTGAACAGATACAGCACTGACGCCTGGATGCTGTGCTCGGGTTCCAGCCCGAAGTTGTCGCTGTGACACAACCATTGATAAGGACGCAGCGCTTCCGGCGATAGCGTGATCATCGACAGACGGCAATGCATCTTCAACAATCGGCGTGCATCGAACAGGTTGCGCAAGTGTTCAGTAAAAAATTCGCGCAGTGCAGCGTCAACGGCTTCCGGAGCCATCAGGTAATTTCCGGGATAGGCATTGAAATCCACGTGACGAAATTCTGCGCTGCGCTGCACGGCGGCTTCGACGAAACGCTCGGGTTCCAGCAACGCGTCGTCAATCACGAAACACGCGCGGCCGTTTGCGAGTGGCAGGCGGCTGATGCGGGGGCTCGGATTAAAAAGCGGCGTTGGCTTCATCGCGTCACAGCGCGCGAAATGGATTCAGGCATGGCGCATTGAAGTGTTGTAGCGTGGATCGAGCCACCGCAGCGAGCGTGTACTGCCAAACTATCGTTGCAGATAAAAGCTGGCCGTGATGCGGCGGATTGCACCAAACCTGCATTGCGTCTACGTAATGATCCGTGATGGGTCAATGCGCGAGCAACGCCGCCGCTTTTTCGCCTTGCAACGCGTCGATGCGCTGACGCACCGCCGGTTGCAGGCTTTTCAATCCCCATTCGCGGCCTTCCGCGAGTGCATCTTCGGTGGATTTTCCCTGGAGGATGGCGGCGCGTAGCGCAATCATTGCGCCAACGCGGTTGCTGCTACCGCAGTGCACGAGTGTGAGCTTATCGTCCGCACCGTTGAGCAACTGGTCGAACTTGATGACGTTGCTGCGGGTCAGGTCGTCGGGACTGCTGATAGGGAGGTTATGGTAGGCGATGCCAGCCTTTCGCATGGCGGCCGCTTCGTCAAAGTCGGGAGTCTCAGTATTCGCACGCAGATTGATTACGTCTTTGACGCCGGCCTTCTTCAATTGCGCAATGTTAGCGGCTTGTACAGCACCAGACGCAATACGGTGCGGAGCAGGGAAGCTCACGTTGGGCAAATCTGCCAATAGATTTTGTGCAGGCGGTTCGGCACTGACAGTGGCGAGTGCGCACAATGCGGCAACAGCAAGCAGGATACGGAACATAGGGCTACCTCATCAATAAACGATTGTGGCGATTCGCCGCATCCTACCAAAACAACTCAAATCTTGCCCGTGATCGCTTGAGTTGTTCGGTGTTGTGCTGGGCCGTGGCGGAAGCGAGCCGCACCGCGTTCGTCTACCCGACTTCGAAGCCATTCCGGAACACGAAGTCGCGCAATGGATGTGGATAAGGGTAAGGCGTGTAGCCGGGTTTGGCATACTGAAAATAGTTGCGCCCTTCCTGAAAGTAGTAGTTGCAGTTGAACGAATCTTGGGCAGCCGTGCGAATGAATTGCTGCGTATTGTCGCCCCAGATGTTGCCCCAGATCCACGCCAACATGGTCTGGTCGGGAACCGGGTAGGGTCCGGCGTCGCCTTGCACGGGATCGTTCGTGGGGCAACCGTCCTCGATGACGAACTGTGCGGTGTACGCGATATCGCCGCTGATCGTGTTGCCCCAGATGACGCCGTCGCCACCACGGATGCCGATGCCGTCGGTGTAGGTCGTGCCTTCCACATCGAGCTGGTTCTGGTAGATCTCCCAACTGCGTGTGCCGCGACGGTTATGGTCCTGGCGGCCGTGTGCATCAATCATTGCCCACTCGCGAGTCGTGGTTGTCGTCACGATCAAATTGTGGCGCGCGACATAATTCGCGCCATAGTTCGAAGCGATATCGTGGCGGTTGCCGTGAAAGCTGTTGTCTTCAATAAAAACCGCGTTGGCACTGCCGAGGTCTAGTGCAGGCCAGGTGTCGGCGCCGTACACCACTACGCCATAACCCAGTCCCGGATTGAAGTTTTCATTGAACTCGCTGTCGTAGATCACGCCGCGCGATACGCCCCGCACCTCAAGCGCGCCATCGCCGAAGTGAATGAAGCGCATGTCGTGCACGCGAAAATCAAGACAGCCACCGTAGAGGGAGACACCATTATCTTCAGCCGACGAGACGCCCTTGCCCTCAAATGTGATGCCGGCCAGTTCGGTGGTAAGGCCGTTGCTGCAATCGATGACCAGCGCATACGCGGGGTCGCCCGTTGGCGCATTGCTGCGCTTGATGTGTGTGGCATCTCGTCCTGCGCCAATAATGCGGACGCCTGCCGACCGAGACACGCTCTGGGCGTGCCAATCGCAGCTGCCTGCGGGAATCAGCAATGTCGTGCCATCGGCGGCGTTATCCAGCGCGGCCTGCACATCGACAGCCTCGCACGATAAAGCCGTAGCCACGGCCGCTGCTGCATGGGCCGTAACAGGTATGCTGGAGACGGACGCAAAGATGGCTAAACAAACGGCCGCGAAGCCGCCCACCCGAGGGCGTTGATTGATCATGCTCATCACCATCCCAAGTCGAGAGGCGGCGAGACTAAGCTGGAATTTCCTCCATACGCAAGCGAATCTTGCGTGCCACACTAGCGATTATGATCAATCGATTGAGACGCTACTGCACATTGCCATTCACGTACGCCTGTCGCATGATGACAACCTATGGAAAATAGCCTGCAAGACACCTACGCGCCGCATAACGCCTGCTTTGGTTGCGGACCCGCCAATGAACGTGGCTTGCGCATCAAGAGTTTTCCGCAAGGCGATGAAGTCGTTGCCGAATTCACGCCGCAGGAATATCAGGAAGCATTCCCCGGCGTGCTCAACGGCGGCATTATCGGCACCCTGCTGGACTGTCATTGCAACTGGACGGCGGCGTGGCACTTGATGAACCGGCACGGCACGCCGACGCCACCTTGCACGGTGACGATGGAATATGCGATCAAGCTGCGTCGCCCAACGCCGACCGATCAACCGCTACGACTGGTCGCGCGCGTGCTTGAATCCACCGATGATGTCGTCACCGTTGAAGGCGAACTGTATGCCGGCGACAAGGTTTGTGATCGCTGTGTGGGCAAGTTCATGGCGGTGAAAGAAGGGCATCCCGCATACCATCGCTGGTGAGCTCGACGTTGCAGCGAGGGCGGTACAACCGGCGTTGCTTTATTTCTCGAACGCAGTTGTTGATTCAGCTCGCTCATCTGCGCTGGGAAAATGCTTCGGCGTAAGCAGCACAATCGCCAGTGTGATGACGGCGACAGCGGCAAGTCCGACATAAACATGATGGGTAGCCGTATAAATGGCTGAACGCAAATAGTGGTCGGCTGCTCCCGTTAGCTGGCGACCGTGCAATGCGCCAATCACGCCATTGATATCCTGCGGAAGGTGTGTGCGCAGGCCGGACGGCGCATGCATCAACTCGCTGGCAATCGCGCTGTTGAAGATCGCTCCTACAACCGCGGCGCCAAGACTTTGTCCGAGATAGCGCGAGAAAATGTTGGCACTGGTGGCGACGCCGCGATTGCGCCAGGTAACCGTTGATTGCACACCCACCAACAGTGGTGTCGACAGCAAACCAAACCCGGCACCCAGCACGATCTGGTCAAGCACCAGCGGCCATACTGAATCTTCCAGCGGCAACAACAGGAATCCGACTGTGGCGGCGACTACCAGCACGGCGCCGCCCAACGCGGTGTCGCGAAATCCGATGCGCAGGTAAAGCCGGCCGGACAGCGAAGACGCAAACGGCCAACCAACGCTCATGCTGGCCAGCACCAGACCCGCGGCAATTGCGCCCAGGCCCAGCACCGACTGGGCAAACGTTGGCAGGTAGGTGTTGGGTCCCATCATCACCGCGCCCATGCAGACCATCGCGAGATTGGTTCCCGACAGCACCCGTTGCCGCCACAGCCAGCCCGGCATGATGGGCTCGGCGGCGCGCCGCTCGATCCACACCGTTGCGCCAATCAGGATCGCGGCAACGGCGAAGATAGCGACACTTGGAGCCGACAGCCAGGGCCACGCCTGACCACCCTGCAGCAAGGCGAAGATCAACGCGCTGCCGGCAATCAGCATGAGACCGGCGCCGGCAAAGTCGATGCGGTGGCGATGATGTTGCGCTTGCTCGTGCAGAAATTTCGCGATCAGCGCAATGGCCACCGCGCCAATCGGCAGGTTGATCAGGAAGATCCAACGCCATGAAGCGTATTCGGCAAATGCGCCGCCAAGAGTTGGGCCGACCACTGCGGCCACACCCCATACACTGGAAAGCCAACCCTGGATGCGCGCGCGTTCGCGCACCGAATACAAATCACCGGCAA
>JBDTLA010000128.1:0-24101 GCA_039935035.1 Rudaea sp.
CGCCGCCAAGCACGACGGTTTGACCATTGTCGACCAACACGGACGTGTTGATCTCGCGCTTGTCCAGCTGCGGCACGAAGCCACCACCCGGATTCGGTACCAGTTTGTTGATGGCGTCCTTCTTGACGTCCAACGCCAGGAACACGCGATTGTCCGCAGTGATAGTGGGCGTTACTTTCAGCTCAAGCACCGCTTCCTTGAACTGAACCGTTGCGGTAGCTGCGCCACCGCCCGCCGATCCACCAGTAAATGTGACATAACCAATTTCCTGACCCTGCTTGATGTCGGCTTCCTGCTGATTGGCGGTAATTACACGCGGACTAGAAATCAGCTCGCTTCGGCCTTCTGTCTGTGCGGCCGAAAGTTCCAAATCCAGCAAGTAATCCGCACCGAGAATTGCGAGGCCGAAACTACCAGACGGGCTTGTCACAGGCAGATTGACGTTCAGGCGATTGCCAATATTAGGGACCAGTATGCCTTGTCCATTTGATCCTGGTGAGGAGATTGGCAGACCACCGAAACCTTGGAAGCGGTTGCGCAGTGCGATATTCGCCATCTGATCAGCAGCATCGAGCGACCCGGATGTCGACACAATCGTGTTGTTCTTCTGATAGCCGCCGCTGATGCCAAACTTGGCACCTAGCTCACGCGCAAAATTGTCGGTAGCAACAACCACTCGTGCCTCGATCAGCACCTGACGAACCGGTTTATCGAGCTCAGCAACGAGGTTGCGGATTTCTTCCACCTTTTCCGGTGTGTCGACAACCAACAAGGTATTGGTGCGCTCGTCATAGCTGACCTGACCTCTCGGGGACAAGAAGCCTCCAACCTGATTCCCACTTCCGCCGCCTTGGGCTCCGACTGCTTGCTTGGACTTCTGCGTCAATAGTTCCGCGATATCCTTAGCCTTGCCGTAACTTACCGGTATATACACAGTGATGGTCTGCGCCACATCTTCCAATTTCTGTTTTGACGCGGCCAACGCCTGTTCACGTTCGGCAATTTCCTTTTGCGGTGCGACCCAGATCACGTTGCCGTTGCGACGCTGGTCCAATCCCTTCGCACGCAGCACGATATCCAGTGCCTGGTCCCACGGCACATTGATCAAGCGCAAGGTGACGTTGCCGGTGACTGAATCGGAGACGACGATATTCAGATCCGATACCTGCGCGATCAGCTGCAGGACTGATCGGGTGGGAATATCCTGAAAGTTGAAAGTGACGCGATTACCCGAGTACACGGGGGGTGCATTCGGATCTTTTTTGGCCTCGACTTCTTTCGGCGAAATCTCGACGATGTATTGGTCACCAGCTTGATAAGCCAACTGGTCAAAGGGTGCCTTGGCGGAGATCTCCATGTGCACGCCATTGCCTTTCGTGCGCGTTTCGATGAACTGGACCGGAGTGGCAAAATCAAGCACGTCCAAACGTTGTGCAAGTTGCGTCGGCAGTTTGACGTTGTACATGTCCAGATCAATCTTGTCGCCGACGCGCTGCAAATCCACGCCTGCGCCGGATCCACTGAAGTTGATGATGATTCGCCCCTCGCCCTTCTTGCCACGGCGGAAATCGACATTGGAAACGGTCAATTCCGAACCCGCCACGGCCTTGGTCGGATTGTTCCCGGCCACGGCAGCCAGCGTGGCCGACCCGGCGACGCCGTTGTTCACCGTCAGCACGAGATTGTTGCCCTCCACGCTTGTCTTGTAGCTGGCCGGACGCAGCAAATCGACCACGATTCGGGTACGCCCCGCGGCTTCCACGGCATTGACGGCGGTCGTGGCGCCGCTGTTGATGTCGATATGTCGCTGGGTCATGCCATTTCGCGTATCGGCCATATCGATGGCAATGCGCGCCGGACTCTGGGTCGTGAAAATCTGCGGCTCACCGACGGGCCCGGCAAACTTCATCGTGATCTGCACCTGACCGCCGGCCAGCGGCGTGTACGTGATGTCGTTGAGAACGTTTCCGGCCAAGGCGTTCGTCGCAAAAAAGGCACCTACCAGCATGAGCATCCATGCCAAGCCACGCCGTAACGACGCGGCTTTGTCGAGTCTGGACGTACGTCCATGGAAGTCAGCAACTGTAATGGTCATTTCTAGTTACCCCAATGGGTCGTCTATTGCTCGCCCAGTGCGATCGTCGCCTGGCGTTTAATCCAACCGCCGGTTCCGTTGGGAACCAGCTCCAAGATGTCAATATGATCTTCGCCGACCTCGGTGATTTTGCCGTAGTTCTGGCCAAGGTAGTTGCCTGCATGCACACGATGGATGACTCCGTCGGGGTCCTTGATCAGCCCTTCTTCAGTTTTGCCGATTCCGATCGTGCCAACCATTTTCAGACTGTCCAGCGGGTACTTCTCCAATGGTTCTTGCGGATGCTGATCAGGGCGGGCGGTGTTTGCCGCGCTTTCCTGACGCTGTTCCGCCAGACTCGGTCCGAACGGGTCGCGCAGATCCTGGTCGTTGTACGCGAAGGTCTCGAACGTCTTGAGCACAGGTAATGGTGGAATCGGCGCGCCTTTCTTGGCTTTTTCCTGTGCCACCCATTGGCGCAAATCGCTGTCGCCGCCGGTGCATCCAGCAAGAATTGCGGCCAAGACAACCAGCGCGAGTGCGCGTCCCAAACCGGGGATGTGAACGTTACGCATGTTCACTTACCTCCCTTTTTTGTGGCGCCGTGCTGGCCAGGCTTTGGGGTAGTCTCCGAAGTCGCATCGTCTTCGACGTAGCGATACGTTCGCACCGTACCTTCGAGCGATAACTGGCCACCCTTTTCCTTGCCGGCGAGGGGTTTGAGCGACACATCGTGCATGGTCAAAATGACCACGCGCGGAAGTGCCGCCACGCCGCTGATAAACGCGCCGAACTGATGGTAGGTACCGAGCATTTTCAGTTGTATCGGCTGCTCGGCATAGAAACCTTCCTTGACAGCCTCCTGGCCTGGCTTGAACAGTTGGACTTCAATACCTGCGGACAATGCCGTCTGCGAGATATCCACCAAAAGTTCCGGCATTTCGGTTTTACTCGGCAACTGCCGCAACAACTGGCGCAACATGTCGCGCATTTCGTCAAGCTGCTGCTTCAGTGCGTCGTAATTGACGACCTTGGCCTGCTTATCGGAAAACTGGCTTTTGAGTTGCTTTTCCTGACCCTGCTTCTGGGTCAGCGTATCTTGCTGGTCGCTGATCAGGAACCACCATCCGGCAAGCACCAGAATGACGACCACGATGAAACAAAAAGTCAGCTTGACGCCTTGAGCCCATCCGCCGATGTTATTGCGATCCAGATTGCGGAAATCGGACAGCTTCATGATTTATCCCCCGCGTTGACGGCGGTCTTGTTCGGGGTTTTCGCAGGCGCAGCGTTCGCTTTGTTGCGATCGTCTTCTTCCTGCTTCGTCTTGGCTTTTGCCTCGGGGCTTGTGAGCTTCACCTCGAATCCAAAGGTGTAGGGGTTGCGCTTGTCGGTACCCTTGGCTTCGGTGCCCTTCAATTGGGGTTGGGAAAGCCACGGCGATTGGGCCAGATTGCGCATGTAAGTCGCCACGCTGGCATTGGATTGGGCAGTGCCTTCCAGAGTCAACGTATCGCCATTTTGTTTCAGTGAATCCAGCCGCGTTCCATCGGGGATGGTGTGAACAAGCTCATCGAACAAGTGCACCATTTGTGCGCGACTTGCCTGGAGTTTCTCGATGATTTGTTTGCGCTGGAGTAATTGCGACTTGGTCTTTTCCAGTTCCTTGATCTTCAACAGTTTGTCATCGAGCAACTTGATCTGATCGGTCAGGAAGCGATTGCGACCGTCTTGGTTTTCAATGTTCGCGCTCATCCACCATGACCAGAGCATCACGGCAAGCACGCCTGCAACCGCCGCGCCGACAAGCATCATGTAGAACTCGCGTTCGCGTTGCTTGCGTCGTTCCGCGCGCCACGGGAGTAGATTGATCTTGGCCATCAGTCGAAACTCCTCAACGCGAGGCCGCAGGCGATCATCAACGCCGGCGCGTCCTGGGCCAGGGTTTGTGCCTGCACGCGCGATGACAGCGACATGTTCGCAAGCGGATTGGCGACGACGCAGGGCACGCCGAGTTGTTCTTCAACCATTTCGGCGACGCCGGCAATTGATGCACAACCGCCCGCCAGCACTACTTGGTCTACTTTGCTGTACTCGCTGCCGGCAAAGAAGAACTGGAGCAGGCGGCTGATCTGCTGGACCATTGCCTCTTTGAACGGCTCAAGCACTTCGATTTCGTAGGATTCCGGCAACCCGCCCTGGCGCTTGGCCAAGCCAGCCTCCTCGTAAGACAAGCCGTAACGCCGCATGACTTCGTCGGTTAATTGCTTGCCGCCAAACACCTGCTCGCGCGAATAGATCGTGCGTTGATTCTTGAGCACAATCAACGTGGTCATGGTCGCGCCGATATCGACTACTGCCACGACCGCGTCTTTTGGCACGGCAAGTTGATCGGCTACCAGCCGGAATGCGTTTTCCATCGCGAAAGCCTCGACTTCCACGACCTTCGCGGTAAGTCCGCCCAGATCCAGTGCGGCAACGCGCAAATCGACGTTTTCAGTGCGCGATGCAGCAAGCAGCACATTCATCATTTCCGGATTGTCTTTTACCGGACCGATGATCTCGAAGTCGAGGCTGACCTCCTCGATCGGATAGGGAATGTACTGATTGGCTTCAACTTCGATCTGGCCTTCCAAGTCGTCCTCGGACAATTCGGCTGGCATCGGAATGATCTTGGTGATGACCGCTGAACCGGCAACTGCCGCGGCTGCGAATTTGGTCTTGGCACCGGATCGATTGAACGCACGGCGGATCGCCTCGCCAACGGCTTCCACCTCGACGATATTTTTTTCGACCACCGCATTGGGAGGCAGCGGCTCGACCGCGTAGTGTTCTACGCGATACCTGCCGCCGGACTGGCTCAACTGCAACAGCTTGACTGCCGTAGAGCTGACGTCAACCCCGATGAGCGGTGGTGCTTTTGCACTGAGTAGGCCCACACTTTTTCCCCTTCCCACGCGCCCTTACGAGCGATATCTGCGTATCTACATTAAATACGAAACTTAACGGATTATCAACAAGAATGTGATAGTTGCTGCAAATACTTGATTAGCCTAACTTAAGTGCGCGATTTCCGACGTTTCTCAGGGAAGTTCCTATCGGTAAGCGCGCCCAAGCTCTATACTGCAAGAGCGATCTATACCCCGAGATCGCAACGCCAACCTTGACTGCGATCACACTCCCGGCATTGCATGAGAATATTTCGACGTTTACTCCGTTACGCTTTGATTTTATGTGTATCAGGAATCCTGCTTGCCTGTCTAGGGGTTGGAATCGCCTATTGGTTGATTGAGCCACGCCTGCCTTCGGTCGACGTACTGCGCGATGTGCGTCTGCAGGTGCCACTGCGCGTATACAGCGTCGACGGCAAACTGATGGCCACGATCGGTGAAACCCGCCGCATCCCGATCAAGATCGACAACGTTCCGCAACAACTCAAGAATGCATTTCTGGCGGCCGAGGATGCGAATTTTTATCATCACTCAGGTATTGATGTAACCGGAATCCTGCGTGCGCTTGGCTACATGATCGTCAAGCGCAGCCTGCATGTGCCAGGCGGCAGTACCATCACGCAACAGGTGGCGCGCGGATTTTTCCTCAGCCCCGAAGTCAGTCTGACGCGCAAGGCGACGGAAATTTTTCTGTCGTTTCGCATAGAGCACGAACTGACCAAGGACGAAATATTCCAGCTGTACCTCAACAAGATCTTCTTTGGCAACCGCGCTTACGGCGTGGCCGCAGCGGCCGAGTTTTACTACGGCAAGACGCTGGACCAGCTCACGCTTGCCGAATCCGCGATGCTGGCCTCGCTGCCGAAATTTCCTTCCAGCGCCAATCCGTTGAGCAATCTCGCGCGTGCCACCGAGCGGCGCAACTACGTACTGCAGCGCATGCTCGACAACGGCTTCATCACCAAGGCGCAATTCACGCAGTCCAGTTCGGAACCGGATCGCTCGTTCGCACACGAACCGCCCGTTGAAGTCGATGCGCCGTACATTGCCGAACTGGTTCGCCGCGAAGCTTTGGACAAGCTCGGTAACGACGCGCTCAACAGTGGCTACAGCGTCTATACCACGATTGATTCGCGCGAGCAGACGGCGGCCAATCAGGCCCTGCAATCGGATTTGATTGCGTACGATCAACGCCATGGCTATCGCGGGCCCGAAGCTCACTTCGATATTGGCTCACACCCACTTCCTGTTGATCTCGATACGCATCTGGATGCGTTTCAGGAAATCAATGGGCTGATGCCGGGTATCGTCACGCACAGTGCGGAAAAAACGGCGGACATTTACATTCATGACGGACAAACTGTTGCACTGACGCTGGAGTCGGCGCGTTGGGCGCGGCGCTACAAAGACGAAAGCCATCGCGGCGCTACCCCTAAGAGTCTTGAAGACCTGCTAAAACCCGGCGATGTCGTGCGGCTGGAGCGTGCTGCGGACGGAAAGTGGGAACTATCGCAAATCCCTGCTGTACAAGGTGGATTGATCGCGCTGAATCCCGAAAACGGAGCGATCATCTCCGAGGTCGGCGGCTTCAGTTACAGCCGCAGCAAGTTCAATCGCGTCGTTCAGGCTGCGCGCCAACCCGGGTCGGGATTCAAGCCGTTCTTCTATGCCGCCGCATTCGAGCACGGATTCACCCCCGCTTCTATCATCAACGATGCACCACTGGTGTTTGCCGATCCGTCCAAACCAAACGGGATGTGGACACCGAAGAATGATGACGACAAGTTCGATGGCCCCACTCGCTTGCGCGAAGCCATGGTGCTGTCGAAAAACCTGGTCTCCGTGCGTTTGCTCGATGCCATCGGCGTGCGCTATGCGCGCGAATATGCAACTCGCTTCGGATTCACTATGGAACAATTGCCGGACAATCTGTCGCTGGCCTTGGGTACTGCTTCCGTATCACCGTTAGCCATGGCGCGCGGGTACGCCGTGTTCGCCAATGGCGGATTCCTGGTCGACCCGTATTTCATCGACCGCATCGTCGACCGTGATGGCAAGCAGATTTACAAAGCAAACCCCGTCGTTTCATGCCGCCATTGTCCGCAACGTTTGCTGGCCGATGCCAGCGAACAGAAAAGTGCCGGAGTCGCTTCGACTACCAATGCTTCCCCGCCCGTAACGGCATCGCCGGCATCGATTGCGTCTGCACAAGCAACGACGCCACAACCACTCGCGACAATTGATCCGACAACGCCAAATCTTGCCCCCCGAACTGTCGATGCACGTACCGCCTACCTGATCAGTTCGTTGTTGCACGATGTGATTCGACGCGGTACCGGTCATGCGGCCATGGTGCTCAAGCGCAACGATTTGGCGGGCAAGACGGGATCGACTAACGAGCACCGCGACGCCTGGTTCACCGGTTACACCAGCGACCTGGCCGTGAGCACTTGGGTGGGCTTCGACGATTTCAGCTCGTTAGGCCGTTCTGACGGCGTCGGCGAGTTCGGCGCACAGGCGGCACTGCCGATGTGGATCAGCTTCCTGCGCAAGGCGCTTGATGGCGTGCCGGAAAAGCCGTTCGAGACGCCGGTGGGCATTACTACCGCCCGTATCGATTCCGTGACAGGCCAACTGGCGCCGGCGGATGACCCGCACAGCATGCTGGAAGTATTCAAGGTCGAAGATCTGGCGCGGCTGCGATCCGGACCGAACAACGCAACCGAACAGGAAAAGAAGGTGCAGCAGGAAGCCTACGGAATATTTTGATGCATCCGGGCACGCCTTCGCGCAATGTCGCTCGCAACGATCAGCTACGTCGACGTATCGCAGTGGAAGCCGCACGCTTGATGAGCGAGCACGGAATCCGCGATTTCCATCTGGCCAAGCGCAAGGCCGCCGCACACCTGAATGTGCCTGCCGAGGCAAGCCTGCCGAGCAACAGTGAGATCGAACAGGCGTTGCGTGAGCATCAGCGGTTGTTCCACACCGACCAACAACCACAACACTTGCGTTTCCTGCGCGAAGCCGCTCAGGAGGCCATGCGCTTTTTCCGGCGTTTTGAACCGCGTCTGGTCGGTGCCGTGCTGGATGGCACCGCCGACCAACATTCGGCAATTTGCCTGCACCTGTTCAGCGACACCCCTGAACAAGTCGTCGTATTTCTGGTTGAACACGCCATCGACTATCGCGAACTGGATCGCCGCCAACGTCTGCGTCACGATGAGTACGCGCAGTTCCCCGCATTTCTGATCGAACACCGCGACGCCAGGTTCGATTTGACCGTACTGCCACATGACGCGATCCGTCAATCACCCCTGGATCGAATCCACGAGCGGCCCATGCGTCGTGCGAATCTGGCGGAAGTCGAGCGACTCCTGGCGTCGGAAGAAAACCAGGAACCGTGGACCCCGATCAATCCAGATGAACAAAGATGAGATGCAAGGGGCCCACACACAATCCGCGTAAAACCATGTCACATGGTACTTAGCGCTTGTCCATTTGCGCGTAATCGCGCTTGACTGAACCGGTATAGATCTGGCGCGGCCGACCGATCCGGGATTCCGGATCCTGATGCTGTTCCAACCAATGTGCAACCCAACCCGCGGTGCGTGCAATGGCGAACATCACGGTAAACATCTCGGTCGGAATCTTCAGCGCTTTGTAGATGATCCCTGAATAGAAATCGACGTTCGGGTAAAGCTTGCGCTCGACAAAATACGGATCCTTCAACGCCACCTGCTCCAGTTCCAGCGCCACCTCGAGCAATGGATCGCTGACGCCGAGTTCGGCCAGCACCTGATGGCAGGTCTCGCGAATGATGGTCGCGCGCGGATCGAAATTCTTGTAGACGCGGTGACCGAACCCCATGAGGCGGAACGAGGAATTCTTGTCCTTGGCGCGTTCCACGGCCTTGCCAACGTTTTTCGCATCGCCGATTTCGGCGAGCATCTTCAACACGGCTTCGTTTGCCCCCCCGTGCGCAGGGCCCCACAGCGCGGCGATGCCGGCAGCAACGCATGCATACGGATTGGCACCGGTCGAGCCAACTAGGCGTACGGTTGATGTGCTCGCATTCTGTTCGTGATCGGCGTGCAGGATGAATAGCAGATCCAGCGCCTTCGCCACGACCGGTTTCAATGCCAGTGGCTCACTCGGCACCTCGAACATCATGTGCAGGAAACGCGTGACGTATTCAAGATTGTTGCGCGGATAACGAATCGGCCAACCGATGGAGTAGCGATAGGCGGCAGCCGCGATGGTCGGTACTTTCGCGATCAGGCGAATCGCGGCGAGTCTCCGTTGCTCCGGATCGTTGATATCCAGCGTATCGTGATAGAACGCCGACAGCGACGCGATTGACCCGCACAGCATGGCCATCGGATGCGCGTCGTAATGAAAGCCATCCAGGAAGTTTTTCAATCCCTCATGCATCATCGAGTGATGCGTGACTTCGTGCTCGAACGCCTTGAATTCCCCGTCTTGCGGAAGCTCGCCATTAATCAGCAGGTAAGCGACTTCCAGGAAGCTCGATTGCTTGGCCAATTGTTCGATCGGGTAGCCCCGATACAAAAGCACGCCGGCATCGCCGTCGATATAAGTCACCGCACTCTTGGTGCTTGCGGTCCCGCCAAAGCCCGGATCGTAGGTGTAATGCCCGGTGTTCTTGTACAGGCCCGAGATGTCGATGCAAGCTGGCCCCAGCGAACCGCTGACCAGCGGCAACGCACAGGACTTGTCGGAGGTGGGGTCGATAATTTGAACGGTCTTGTCGGACACGGCGGACTCCCTGGTTTGTTCTGCGCTAAGCGCAACGACAGGCTTGGGCCTGCAATTCGGATCCCGTGGACACACGTCGTGAACCACGGCGGCGGCGGATTATCGCACAGACCCCGGACTCAACGCAGGCGAACGAATCGGCGCGCAAGGATTGCCCATGCGCAAAATCCGCAACAACGGCGGCGCACCAACGAATGTGCTCGGACAATTGGCCGCACACGGCAAGCTAAACCTGCCTCAAACTGGGAGTTCAACGGCGTGCCGGGTCACACAAACACACCAGCGATGACCCATTGGTTCCGTCCCGGCGCATTGATTCACGTCCGGGTGGATTCACGCAAAAAGCGGCATACGGCTGCGCGTACTCCGCGCAGCCGCGACGCCGATTTTACGCAGCAGCCGTCTTGTTACCGTAACGGCGACGGAATTTGTCCACACGCCCACCTGCGTCGATGATCTTGTGCTTGCCGGTATAAAACGGGTGTGACTTGCTCGAAATGTCCACCTTGATCACGGGGTATTCCTTGCCATCCTCCCACTTGATCCTTTCCTTGCTGGTCATGGTCGACTGGGTCAGGAACGCAAAGTCTGCGGAGGCATCCTGGAATACCACAGGTGCATATTTGGGATGGATATCGGCTTTCATGGAACTGGCTCCGCAAAAATATCGGGAAAAGACGCTAATTGTACCGGGTCGCGCAGCCACTGCGCAATAAGGTGTTACGCAATCCCCAATCCGACCCTCACCAGCGCCTCAAACCGGGCGTGATCGACCTCAAGCACGATGCATGCGTTGGCTGGCGCTGCGAGTCGATCCTCCCAATCGACCACCGTCGCGCCGCGGGTCAGGTGACCGCGCATTTCGACTCCCACATGGTGTTCTTCGGCACGCAGCACGATGTCCGGTTGCACTGCTACGGCCATCGCCAACGCGTCCGCCGCGAGCAATAGCGGCCGGTGATGTTCACGCATCCAGTGATGCGTGCGTCGCGATATAGCAGCATAGAAGCGCGCAAGTGGGCTTTCACTGGCAAGCCAGGTGCGCATGGTTTCGTAGGCAATGCCATGGCGCATCACCACTTCCCAGTCCACCAGGGTGAAATGCGGCCACTCGGAAAACACGACGTGCGCGGCTTCCGGATCGAAGCTGATGTTGAATTCTGCGGGCACGCGCTGCGTATTGCCGCGCCCGCAGACGGCACCCCCCATGATTACCAGCTTGGCAATACGCTGCGGCAGGGTTGGGTCCAGCCGCAGCGCCAAGGCCAGATTGGTCAGTGGCGCAATCGCCACGATTACCAGCGTTCCGGCATGCACATGCGACAGGCGCAAGATTGCCAGCGCCGCATGCTCGGCTTCAACGCTACGATGGCTTGGCAAATAGCCAGTGTCGCCGAAACCATCCTTGCCATGCACGAAGGCGGCATCGGCTGCGGGCAACACCAGCGGCGTCGCACAACCGGCAAAAACCGGGATATCCGCACCCAGCGTTTCGACCAGCTTGAGCGAATTGGCGACCGTGTTCGCAATGCCGACATTACCCGCGGCTATAGTCAATCCACACACATCGGCATGCGCGTGCCCGAGCATGATCGCCAGTGCATCGTCGACACCTGGGTCCGTATCGATCAGCAGCCGCAGTTTGTCCATTGAGCTGTCCTTGATTTGTTTGTAAGGGATGGCGGAGTCATCATGCGCCGGCATACTGCGCTTTTGACCCAACCCAACGTTCGACCAGCTGCCGGGTCAGATCAGGATGGTCGCGCAACATGATCGCCCCGGCGCGTTGCACGGCTGGCAGCAGATGCGCGTCACGCGAAATATCGGCGATGCGCAACATCAACTGACCAGTTTGGCGTGTGCCCAACACCTCGCCAGGCCCGCGCAATTCGAGGTCTTTCTCCGCAATGCGAAAGCCGTCGTTGGTTTTGCGCAAAACGTCCAACCGCTGGCGAGCCAGGCCAGACAGGGGCTTTTGGTAGAGCAACACGCAACTCGACGCAGTGGTTCCGCGGCCAACGCGGCCACGCAATTGGTGCAACTGCGCCAATCCAAGCCGCTCGGCATTTTCGATCACCATGAGGCTGGCATTGGGTACATCGACACCGACTTCAATGACTGTTGTGGCGACCAGCAGCGCGAGTTTGCCACCTTGAAACGCCGCCATAGCCGCTTGTTTCTCTGCCGGCTTGAGACGACCGTGAATCAAACCCACCTGAAACTCCGGCAGTGCGATCGTCAATTCTGCGTACACGGCCTGCGCCGCCTGAGCCTGCAATAGTTCGGATTCGTCGATCAACGTGCACACCCAATACGCCTGGCGTCCATCGGCGCACGCTACGCGAATGCGCTCGACAATCTCGGCGCGGCGCCGATTGTCGATTGCCACCGTCGTGACTGGGGTGCGCCCAGGTGGCAATTCGTCGATGGTGGAAACGTCGAGATCGGCATACGCGGTCATCGCCAGCGTGCGCGGAATCGGTGTGGCGGTCAGTACGAGTTGATGCGGCACATTGTCGGCATCGCGCCCTTTGTCGCGCAGAGCCAGTCGCTGGTGCACGCCGAAGCGGTGTTGCTCATCGATGATCACCAGTCCCAGTCCGGAAAACACGACGCCTTCCTGCATCAGTGCATGCGTGCCAACGGCAATCTGCCCACCCGCCGCGATAGCTGCCAGCGCCGACGTACGCGCTTTGCTCTTGAGCTTGCCGGCCAGCCAGACAACATCAATTCCAAGCGGCTCCATCCACGCGCGGAAGCTGGCGTAATGCTGCTCGGCCAGCAATTCGGTTGGTGCCATCAGCGCGACTTGCGCACCGGCCTCGATCGCCGCGAGCGCCGCCAACGCTGCGACTATGGTTTTGCCCGATCCGACGTCGCCCTGGATCAGGCGCAGCATCGGCGCACGGCGCGCCAGGTCGCGCATCACATCCGCGGCGACACGTTGTTGTGCCGTGGTCAACGCGAACGGCAGAGTCGCGAGCAAGCGCGCGCGCAATGCGCCGTCGCCGCGCAATTCGCGCGCCGAATGCGCGCGCAATTTTGCGCGCAAAAGCTTCAAGCTCAGGTGTTGCGCGAGCAGTTCTTCAAATACCAACCGCTGCTGTGCCGGATGGATGCCGGCGTCGAGCGCGGCAACGTCCGCGTCAGCGGGCGGGCGGTGCACGTAAAGCAGCGCGGCGCGCAGCGAGGTCAGGTTTCGCGTCTGGCGCAACCCGATCGGAATCAATTCGAGTGCGCTATCGTCGGGCAACTCTTCCAGGGCACGCGCGATCACGCCGGCCAGGCGCTTTTGTCCCAAGCCTTCAGTCGTCGGATACACCGGCGTCAACCGCTCATCAACCGCGCTTCCCGCATCGGCCGCCAACCGCTGGTATTGGGGATGCACCATTTCCAGTCCGTTGGCACCGTAGCGCACCTCGCCGAAACAGCGCAGACGCGTGCCGACCGCAAGCTGATTGACCTGGGCCGAACTGAAATGGAAAAACTTGAGCAGCAAAGTTTGCTGCGACGCGTCGCCAATCGCCACGCGCAACTGTGGGCGATAGCGAAACCCTTTCTCGATTGCCTCGACAAATCCTTCCACCTGCGCCGGCTCGCCCGCACGCAGATCGCGGATCGGCGTGATGCGGGTGCGATCTTCGTAGCGCAACGGCAGGTGGAACCACAAATCCTGCGGTGTGTTCAGTCCAAGCCGTTGCAGCGTCGCAGCCAGCGCCGGACCAACGCCGGGCAGCGTGGTCACAGGTCGCGAGGCAACATCGACAATCGGCTGTTCGGGTCTTGCCGGGAGCAGCGAGCGTGGCACGCGATCAGTCGAACACGAGAACCATGTCGATTTCCACATCTGCTTGTAGCGGCAGTGCGGCGACACCGATGGTCGAACGCGCGGGGAACGGCGCGGTGAAATAGTCCTTCATCACGGCGTTAACGGCCGCAAAATTGGCCAGATCGGTCAGATAAATCCCCACTCTTGCCACCTGCGAAAAGGTGCCATCGGCAGCCGTGCACACGGCGCGCAGATTCTCGAACACGCGCCGCGCCTGCGCCGTGATGTCGCCGGCGACAAGGGCTCCCGTGGCAGGATCGATCGGCGTCTGACCGGAAAAATACAGCGTGTTGCCGCACCGCACGGCCTGCGAGTACGGACCGATGGCCTTGGGCGCATGGGTGCTGGTAATAATTTGACGGGACATGGCTGCTCCGGAAATAAGGAATCGGGAATCGGGAATCGGGAATCGGGAATCGGGAATCGGGAAAAAGCATCGTCTTTTCGCACGCCGCGTGCAAGCACGCACGCTTTTACGATTCCCCAATGCCCATTCCCGATTCCCGATTCCCCGATCTAAGGATACCGATACACCGCATGCACGACGCCAGCGTTGCGCACGCGACGCATCACATCGGCCAGGTGTTTGCGATTGCGTACTTCGAGGGTGAACATCAACGTCGAGGTTTGCAGGTCGCGCTCCTGATACTCGACGTTTTCGATATTGGAATTGCATTCGGCGATTGCGGCAGCAACCGTCGCCAGCACGCCGGGTTTGTTGTCGACGACGATGCGCAGGCGCACACGATAATCGCCGCTGACCTCGCGGTCCCAATCGATGGCGACGATGCGCTCCGGGGTTTTGCGGTATTCGGGCAGATTGGGGCAATCCTGACGATGCACAACGATGCCCTTTCCCGCGGACAGGTAACCGACAATGTCGTCGCCCGGCAGCGGATGGCAACAGTTGCCGAAACTCAGAACGCCGCGCTCGGTACCGTTGATCAGAATTTTCTCGGCGCGTCGAGCGGTTTCGGGAGACTCACTCGTCGCCCGACGACTCTTGGCCAACTGTTCGGCGACCTGGTCAGGCATCAGATTGCCCATGGCGATTTCCGCGAGCAATTCCTCCAGGCGTTTGAACCGCGCGGCCGCAAGATATCGATCCAGTCTGCCCACGGGAATCGCATCCAGACTCAATCCGCGTGCATCCAGTGCCCGATCGAGCATGCGATGGCCAAAATCGATGGCATCCTCGTGCTGCAGGCGCTTGAGGAAATGCCGGATCGCGGTACGCGCTTTGGCCGACACGACCCACTCAAGCCATTGCGGCGTCGGCACCGCGGAGGGAGCGGTGATGATCTCCACAGCCTCGCCGGAATTCAATCGTTGCCGCAACGGCACCAGTTTCTTGTCCACCCGCGCGGCAACCGCATGCGTGCCGACATCGGTATGTACGGCAAACGCAAAATCCAGCGCCGTGGCATTGCGTGGCAACGCCAAAATCCGGCCCTTCGGCGTGAACAGGTACACCTCGTCGGGGAACAGATCCACTTTGACGTTTTCGAGAAACTCCAGGGACGAGGCTTCGCGGGTTTGCGCGTCGACCAGCTCGGCGACCCATTCGCGCGCGCGGGTTTGTGCGGCGGTCGGGGGTTCCGACGATGTCTTGTAGACCCAATGCGCGGCAACGCCGCGTTCGGCCACCTGATCCATGTCTTCGGTGCGGATCTGGATTTCGATCGGCGCCCCGATTGGTCCGAACACGACCGTATGCAGGGATTGGTAGCCGTTAGCCTTGGGTATCGCGATGAAATCGCGAAAGCGCGTGTCCAACGGCTTGTACAACGCGTGAATCGCGCCCAGCGCGCGATAGCAATCCATCGTCAACTGCCCGGTCACGACGCGAAACCCGTAGACGTCCATGACCTGGTCGAAACTTTTGCTATCGCGGCGCATCTTCGAATAGATGCTGTAGGCGGACTTGATCCGACTCATGACGCGATGCGCGATGCTTTCCTGTTCAAGTCGTGCCGACAATGCCACTTCAATCTTTTCCATCGATTCGCGGCGATTGCCGAGCACGCTGCGAATGCGCGCCTGGATGACGCGATAGCGCGCTGGATACAGGTTGCGGAATCCATGTTCCTGTAGCTCGGCGCGGAATTTGTTCATGCCTAGCCGCTGTGCGATCGGGGCATAGATTTCCAGCGTTTCGCGAGCGATGCGGCGACGCGCTTCGGGCGCCATCGCCGCCAGCGTGCGCATGTTGTGCAGGCGATCGGCGAGTTTGATCAGGATCACCCGCAGGTCACGGGCCATGGCCAGCAGCATCTTGCGAAAACTTTCCGCCGCCGCCTCTTGCTGGCTGCGGAACTGTAGCTTGTCGAGTTTGGTGACGCCGTCGACCAGTTCGGTCACCGCCGGACCAAATATTTCTTCGATTTCGCCGCGCGACAAGGGCGTGTCTTCCAGCGTGTCGTGCAGGATGGCGGCGATGATGGTTTCCGCGTCCATACCCAAGTCGGCGAGGATGCTCGCTACCGCAACCGGGTGGGTGATGTAGGGTTCGCCGCTCTTGCGGGTCTGCCCGGCATGGGCGCGCGCGCCGATCAAATAGGCTTCACGCACGCGTGCAACCTGAGCGGCGGGCAGATACCCACTCAGGCGTTGTTGCAGCGATTGCACGTCAGCAGGTAGGGTCTCCTCCCGCAACGTGTTCATGCCAATCTCGACTGGACGATCAGGCCGCTCGCAGCGGGCCGCCCGTCGTCACCACGGACCGACGCATACAATGCGTGATCGGGGTGCGGACGAGAATCACAGGTCGTCGCCGCCCTTGGCCAAATCCTCATCGACTTCGGCGGCAGCCCATTCCAGCGCTTCACGCTCGGCACGCTCGCGTTCTTGGCGATCGATATCGGCGATCAATTCGTTGGTCACCTTGTGCCCAGCGATTTCACGCAAGGCGACAACGGTTGGCTTGTCGTGTTCGGCATTCACCAGCGGCTCGGCGCCGTTGGCCAATTGACGTGCGCGCTTGGTCGCCATCAACACCAGCTCAAAGCGGTTGTCGACTGCCGTCAAGCAATCTTCTACGGTAATGCGTGCCATAAAAACCTCAAAAACAATGTGGATTCAGAAATTTACCGACGGCAAAGCCCCGAACAGGCTTGGATTGTATCCGCAGGCAATTGTGCAGCGCAAACACGAAACTGAATCCGGCATGCACGAATATGGGTTGCGCTGTGCAAAACGGGCCCCATTTGCTTTACCCTAGTGGGCAAGCCCACGGTCCCTGACAGTGGTGGTTTGTTGCAGCGACGTTGGCGCAACAAATCAATCCCAGCGCAGATTCAAGGGAATCCTCGGCGTCACAGCTGAGGCGGATCGGCACCTAAAAATCCTGAAAACCAAGCATTATGCCCCTGAAACTGCCACTCAAGCATCTGCAAAAATTGTGCGCGCTCGCGATTACATCCTGCCTCATTGTCGGCTGCGCGACACCCATGCCGCGCAAGGACGATCCGCTGGAACACTTCAACCGGAAAGTCTATGCGTTCAACGACTTGGCCGATCGCGTCGCGATTCGACCGGTTGCCGTCGCCTATCGCAAGGTCACGAATCCAACATCGCGTACGCTGGTCAGCAATTTCTTCGCCAACGTCGAATCGCCGATCACCATCGCCAACGACTTGCTGCAAGCCAACCTCAAACAGGCCGCGAAGGCGACCGGACGCCTGGCGATCAATTCCACGGTCGGCGCACTCGGCTTGTTCGATCCTGCCAGCGAAATGGGGATTGAAGCCAGCGCCACGGATTTTGGCGTAACGCTTGCCAAATGGGGCGTACCAGACGGCCCGTATCTCGTGTTGCCGTTAATCGGCTCGACCTCGTTGCGTGATGTCTGGCGGATGCCAGTAGACGGTTACTTTTTCGATCCGTTGGCGAGTTATTCGCGCAACCACGATTACAACCTCAACGCACAATACCTGCCGAGCATGGCTTACCTGGTCACCCTGCGTTCCCGCGGAATCGATGCCGAGGGCCTTTTGCAAGGCGTGTACGACCCATACATTTTCTATCGTGATGCATATCGGCAGCGCCGTATGTACCTAATTTATCGCGGCGAACCACCGTTCTCCGTCATCCAGTCCATGCAAGGCACGGGCGATATCGACGATGCCGACCAGTTGCTCGAAGAGCAGCACCAATACGAAAAGCAGCAGAAGAAGAAGGACAACCCCGCCTCCGGGCATTGATCTATCTGCATTGGTCGATGCGACCTACCATCGGGCAAGCGGCTTTATCGTTCTCCGGATACGATCTGGAGAAAGGCCTTCTGGCAGAGGCGAAATCAGATCAAGCCGAGCAAATCTTCGACATCACACAAGTGCGCCAGATTGCGCAAGCCTTGCGGAGCGCGCAAATAGCGCAGTGACGCACCTTGGCGGTGTGCTTGCGCGCTCCATGCGATCAATACTGCCAAGGTCGCGCTATCGGCATTTTCAAGTGCGGAAAGATCCAGTTCCAACGAACGGCCGTTGCGCACCAGTTGCGGAGCCTGTCCCAACGCCCGGGCGGCATTGGCGAAGGAAATCGCCCCGGACAGGCGCAACGTGCCCTGGGTGTCGGATTCCAAGCTGAAGAACGGCGACGTCGTCATTACTTCGTGCCGTCGTGTTCCATCGTCTTTAGCGCGTCGGCACCTTGCGACTCGAGCCGTGTCGTCAATTCATCCAGGCTGGACTTCTGGATTTCGGCAGCCACCTGATTGCGGTAATTGGTCACGTAGGAAATGCCCTCGATGATGACGTCGTAGGCTTTCCAGGTTCCATCCTTGGCCTTGCGGAACGCATAATCGACTGGCACCGTTTTGCCGTCGTCGAGCACGACTTGGGTGCGCACCAGACTGCGTTTGTCGTTCAACTCGCCTTTGAACGGCAACACGCGCACCTTGCCTTCGGTGTATTTGAGCAATCCTTCCGCATAGCGATGAGTGATCGAGTTGTACATGGCCTTGGCAAAACGCACGCGTTGCGCTGGCGTGGCAGTTCGCGCATTGCGACCCAATACGAGAATCGACGCATAGTCGATATCGAAGTGCGGCAGCACGATCTGGTCGATGGTCTTGAGCAACTCATCGCGGTTGTTCTTCAACTCTTCACGGTGTGCCTGCATGGCCTTGCCGAGATCGTCGACGATTCCCTGTACAACCTGGTTCGGCATCGTGGTGTCCGCGCTTGCGGGACTCGATACGGCAAAGCTGAAAAGGCATAGCAACGAAAATAGAATGCGCATAAGGATTCCTGGGGCGTTATACGTGTTGGGCGCCGGGCGCCAGCATATGCACCCGGCGGCAAAATCGCTATGTTGGACTGCAACGAGTTGCAATCGTTCTCACTTGCCCGTCGGCGCGGCATCCGGCTTGGCCGCAGCTTTGTCATCGCCTTTCTTGGCGCTGTCGCCACCGACCAGATATTTGCCGATCAAGTCTTCCAACTGCATCGAGCTCTGCGTCAACAGCACCTCGTCGCCGTTTTTGAAATTGTCGGGGGAGCCGCCGGGTTGCAGCGCAACATACTGGTCGCCGAGTAAACCGCTGGTGAATATCGCCGCCGCGGAATCATCGGGAATCTGGCTGTAGTGCTTGTCGATCGAAAGCATGACCAACGCGTCGAGCTTTTCCGGCTCAAGCACGATGTCCGATACGCTGCCGACGCGCACGCCAGCGATTTTCACCGGGGCACGCAATTTGAGCTGCCCAACGTTGGTGAAGCGTGCCTTGATCGCATAGCTGTCGCCTTGCCGATAATTGGCCAGGCTCGTCGTCTGCGTTGCCAGGTAACCCAGTGCCGCAAAGCCGAGCAGGATGAATGCGCCGGTACCGATCTGAAAAGATTGTCGTTTTGCCATGTGCCTGCCTCAAACTAATGAATCATCATTCTTATCGCCGAGCAACAACTTCACCACGAAGGACACAAAAAAGAGTTCTATTGATCATGTTGCGCATCGCGTTTCTTGCCTTCTTTCGCATCGCCCTGGCTTGCCTTCGTGTCCTTCGTGTCCTTCGTGTCCTTCGTGTCCTTCGTGTCCTTCGTGTCCTTCGTGTCCTTCGTGTCCTTCGTGTCCTTTGTGGTGAACATCGCTGTACCTCTTGCCCTTTTGCGCGACGCTACATCAAAAACGCGGTCATCAGGAAATCGATCACCAACGTGAGGATTGAGGAAAACACCACTGTGCGCGTTGTCGCGTAAGCGACACCTTCGCTGGTGCGCGGCGCGTTGTAGCCCTGGTATGTGGCGACCAGCGTTACCACGGCCCCGAACGCGGCGCTTTTCCATACCCCGTTGAGCACATCTGACCACACGTCCACGTTTGAGGTCATGTTCGACCAGAACGTGCCATTGTCCAAGCCAAGCCAGGTTACGCCGACCAGATGCGCACCGAGAATACCCAGCGCGTTGAACGTGCATGCCAGCAACGGCATGGCAATGATGCCAGCGAGAAAGCGCGGCGCAACCACGAAAGCCATCGGATCGACGGCCATCATCTCCATGGCGTCGAGCTGATCGGTTGCCCGCATCAAACCTATTTCTGCCGTGATCGAAGTGCCGGCGCGACCAGCGAACAATAGCGCCGTGACCACTGGCCCGAGTTCACGATACAACGACAGCGCAACTACCGTACCCAGCGCCGCAGTGCCACCGAATATCGACAACGTGTGATAAAGCTGCAAGCCTAGCACCATGCCGACGAACAAACCGCAGGTCATGATGATGACCAGGCTCATCGCACCGACGAAAAATATCTGGCGCACCGTTTCGCGCATGTAGCGCATGCTGCGTGGCAGCACGCGCAGGATTTGCAGCAGGAAAATGCCGATCGCGCCAATTTGGACGAGCCCGGCAGTCAACGCTGCCAGTGGGTTGCGCCGTGCGCTCATGGTTTTCCTCCGACGGCGAAATTCATGGCTTGCCTCCGGCAAGGCCAAGCTGCGTCGCGTAGTCCGGTGCCGGATAATGGAATGGCACCGGGCCGTCGGCTTCGCCACTGAAAAACTGCCGTGTCCAGGGTGTCTCGCCGCGCGCCAATTGCTCCGGATCGCCGTGCGCGACGATCTTGCCGCCCGCCAGCAAATACACGTGATCGGCGACGCGGCGCACGGCGGAAAACTCATGCGCAACGAGGACGCTGGTAATGCCCAGCGTCTGGTTCAAGGTGCGGATCAACTTCACGATCTGGTTGAGCGCAATCGGATCCAGTCCCACGAACGGTTCGTCGTAAATGATGAGCATCGGGTCGCGCACGATCGCACGCGCCAACGCGACGCGCCGCATCATGCCGCCGGAAATCTCGCTCGGCATCAGTTCCGCCGCCCCCCGCAAACCAACCGCCTGCAATTTGGTCAGCACGACGTTGCGTACAATTTCCTCAGGCAACTTCAATTGCTGGCGCAGTGGAAACGCGACATTTTCGAACACCGAATAGTCGGTCAGCAGGGCCGAGTTCTGGAACAGATAGCCAATCTTTTCGCGCAGTGCGAACAATGCATCGCGGCCGATGCGTACCACGTTGAGCCCGTCGACCAGAATCTCGCCCGCGTCAGGTGAAAGCTGGCCACAAATGTGGCGCACCAATGTGGTTTTGCCGGTGCCACTCGGGCCCATGATTGCGGTAACACGGCCGCGCGCGATGTCCAGGTCGACATGATCAAAGATTTTCTTGGTGCCAAATGCCATGCACAGCCCGCGGATCGTGATCAACGGTGCGCTGGCTGCGGCGTCAGGCGCAGGGCCGGTCGAAGTGTTGTGGGTTGCAGACAAGGGCACGCTACCTGATTGGCGCAAGGCGGCGCCGAAGAAGCCGCTACCTTACCCGAGCGCAGCGCGCTGCGAAAGGCGCGCGCGTTTGCGGTTAAGCGCAGCGTCAGGCCGACTCGAGCAACTGTGCCAGCAGCGCTGCGTGATCGGGCTTGGGAAGTTCGCTGCCCTGGCGGCGGTTTTCCACGATTGCGCACATGTCATCCAGGGCCTGCGCGAAAACATCGTTGACGACGATGCAATCGAATTCCGCTGCATGGGCAAGGTCTGCGTGCGCGTCGGCCAAACGACGCTGGATCGCGACTTCGCTGTCAGACGCGCGCGTGCGCAAGCGCCGTTCGAGTTCCACGCGCGACGGCGGCAGTATAAATATACTCACCGTGCCCGCCAGCTTTTCACGCACCTGGCGCGCACCCTGCCAGTCGATTTCCAGCAGCACGTCGCGCCCATCGGCCAGGGCGCGCTCCACCGGCGCGCGCGCTGTGCCTTTCAGGTCGCCATGCACCAACGCGTGCTCGAAGAATTCATCGCGCGCGATCATGGCCTTGAAGGCACTGCGCGAAACAAAGTGATAGTGCACGCCATCGATTTCATTCGGCCGCGGTGCACGCGAGGTGTACGACACCGACAAGGTCATGCCCGGTTCGCGCCCGAGCAATGCGCGGGTCAAGGTCGTCTTGCCGGCACCGGACGGCGCAGCGACGATGTACAGCGTGCCAGTCATTACAAACTACTCAATGTTTTGCACTTGCTCGCGGATTTGCTCGATCAACACCTTCAGCTCCACGCTGGCCTGGGTGGTGCGCTGATCCACGGATTTGGAGCCGAGCGTGTTGGCTTCGCGATTGAATTCCTGCATAAGGAAATCCAGGCGCCGCCCGACGGCATCCGGCAGCGCTAGCACGCGCCGCACTTCAGCGACGTGTGCGGCAAGCCGATCGAGTTCTTCGTCGACATCCATGCGCGACAACTGCAGCACGAGTTCCTGCTCAAGACGTCCGGGCTCGGGCTGCGTATGTCCCTCGGGCAGCTTGATTTCCGCAAGCCGCGTTTGCAGCCGGGCGCGCAGATGGTTGCGGATATCCGGCAACCATTGGCGAACTTGCGCGACGATGGCGGCGACGGCATCGAGCCGTTCGCGCAGGAACACGCCTAACCGTTCGCCTTCGCGCTGGCGCGTGGCCAGCAGTTCGGTCAACGCTGTTGAGAGCAAATCCAGGGCAGCTTTGCGCAGGCCGTCCTGGTCGAGTTGTTCACGTTGCAGCACGCCCGGCCATTCGAGCAGGCGGGTGAAATCGACGGCCATATTCGGAAAGCGCGCGCCGATGGAAGCGGCAGTGCGTTCGAGCCTGTCCAGCACTGCGTCATCGAGCTTTATGTCGGAAGCGGTCGCATCGCTGGATCGAAAGCGCAGGTTCACATCCACCTTGCCGCGGATCAACGTGACCGCCACGTGTTCGCGCAATGCCGGCTCGATCGCACGCAACTCTTCCGGCAGGCGCAAATTCAGTTCGAGATAACGATGATTGACCGAGCGCAGTTCAAACGCGAGCGCGCCCCACGGCGTGTCGGATTCCGCGCTGGCGAAAGCGGTCATGCTGCGGATCATTGGAATTCACCCTGAATGTCAGGCACGCAGTATGCCATGGCGGGGGGTGGATGCTGAGTAGAGTAGGCAGCTGAGTGGCCGTAATCAAAAATCCAACGCTGCGTCATCCCCGTCTGCGCGAAAATGCGGATCTTTGCTTTTACGATTGCCGAAACCCGGCGCTTACGATTCCCGGCCCTGCGACCCCAAGCTGGTAAACTTCGCGCCCGTATCGAAGACTTCGCATCATGACGACACTAACCCGTCCCTCCGGCCGCGCCGCCGACCAATTGCGCCGCATCGAGATTCAACGCGGCTTCACCCAACATGCCGAAGGCTCGGTTTTGATTTCATTCGGGGATACGCGCGTGTTGTGCACGGCCAGCGTCGAGGATCGCGTACCCGCGTTTCTGCGCGGCAAGGGCGAAGGCTGGGTGACGGCCGAATACGGCATGTTGCCGCGAGCAACCGGACAGCGCACCCAGCGCGAAGCAGCGCGTGGCGGCCAAGGCGGGCGCACCATGGAAATCCAGCGCCTGATCGGACGCAGCCTGCGCGCGTGCGTGGATCGTGTCGCGCTCGGCGAACGCACCATCACGCTGGATTGCGATGTTCTGCAAGCCGATGGCGGTACACGTACCGCAGCCGTTACCGGCGCGTATGTAGCGCTCGTCGATGCCATCAGCTGGCTGAAAGCACGCAAAGCGATCAAGCGCGACCCGGTGCATGGTGCCGTCGCGGCCGTATCGGTTGGTATTTTCAACGGTAACCCTGTTCTCGATCTGGATTATGCCGAGGACTCACAGTGCGACACCGACATGAACGTGGTGATGAACGACGGCGGTGGCTTCATCGAGTTGCAAGGCACCGCAGAAGGTCATGCATTTCGACGCGAGGAACTCGATGGGTTGCTTGGACTGGCGGAAAAGGGGATCAGGGAACTGTTCGATTTGCAGCGGGAGGCTTTGGCCAAAGGCTGAAGGCGGCAACGCATGAATCGAATTGTCCTGGCCAGCGGCAATGCCGGCAAGCTTGCCGAAATGCGCGAGATCCTCATCGATACAAACATCGAACTCATCGCTCAATCGGAACTTGGTATCGCCGATGCTGATGAAAC
>JBDTLA010000129.1:0-2272 GCA_039935035.1 Rudaea sp.
GCTGCGGCATGCACCGCGCCGCAAGCCGCGTTCAATGGTTGCAATGCCGGTAGCGCGTCCAAGGCGACGCGCAATGCAGCCCGCTCCAACTGCACCTTCGCACGCACCGGCTCCAGCGCTGATACAACGTGTTCCAGACTGGCCGCACCGCACCAGCCACAGCCACTGCGCCCTTCCATCGCGCGCGATCGTTCGATCAACTTACGCGCCGCGTCGGGCGTCAGGTCCAGATCCAGTTCGATACCTTCCAAGCGTTCATGCATACGCACTGCGCGCAACTGCGACGCATCAGCAACGATGCCCTCGCTCAGGCAGAACCCCAACGCGTAATCGCGCAAATCACTCGGCGTGGCCAACATCACCAGCGCCGTTTCACCGGCGACTTTCAGCGCTACCGGTACCTCGACCGCCAACTGGTCTCGCTCCCAGCCCATGGAATCGCCGCGCACGCGCAGTACACACCGCGAGGTGATCCCGTCGCCGTATTGACTTCGATCATCCGGTTCCATGCCAACACGCATCCTCAGCCATCGTCAGCTGGTAGATTACCGCGACTCGTGGAATCCGCCGACTCGGATTTGGACTCCACGCTTCCCAGAATGCAGAGTGGGGCTCATCCGGCGTTGCCTTTTGCACTGAGCCCGCGCACAGCAGACCCCAGCGGCATTCCATTATTGGAGACCCCCCGATCCTCTCGACCGTGGGCGACAACACCCGAATGCGATCTCGGCCACTGCGCCACATTCATCCGGCGATCCTGTAGAGACTTGCAGTAACCACGACGCCCATCGGAAAAGGGGTTCCAGGCAATTTACTCGGGATAATTGCCTCTGTTCCTGTTGTCGCCGAATGGACTTAATTACCTCCGGCCCGAATGGCACTGACTTAAAGCCAAGCCCCTAAATTTCGTCATTCCCGCGAAGGCGGGAATCCAGTGAGTTTGATAGTCAGCTGCACTGAAAATTCAGGACCGACGCGTCAGTCGCTCGCCGCAAGCCCGCGTTGTCGCTACGATAAGCACCTCGCCTCCCGCCCATTCGCATGAGCCATACTGATGACCGATACCTTGCCCGACCGCCTTTCAGTAGATCCCCGCAGCCCATTCCACGATGCAGCAATTCTCGCGCGCGGCATCGGCATTCGATTCAACGGACAAGAGAAAACCACGGTTGAGGAATACTGCGTCAGCGAAGGCTGGGTCAGGGTGCCTGCCGGCAAATCCCTCGATCGCCGCGGCAATCCGATGACCTTGAAACTTAAAGGCGTGGTGGAGCCGTATTTTCTCGATTCCGTCGCGGCGCCATAGCTGCCATAGGCACAAGAACTGGGCCATCGGATTTGATTTTTTGCCTAATTTCTTCGGTAATCGGCTCAGGCCTACTATCGAAGCACCCATTGACGGGGCGACTCAACTGCACTTCCGCACAATCCGTCCGACCGTGGTGAAATGCACACCAAAGTGCGCGGCAATCTGGGTATAGCTGTATTGACCCGTCGCCCAGGCTGCGCGCATGGCGTCATCGTGATCGCGATGTTTGGCTGCAATTCGTTCCAGCGATGGTGCCGGCGGGCGCCGTTGCGCCTTCGGAATGTTTAGATCGTCAGATTGTCCCAACGCACGTTTTTGCATCTTGGCGACAAACGTGTCATCGCCAAGAAAAGCCTGTCGATTGAGATGTTGCCACGGGGAGTCCGCACCGATTCCAGCACGCACAAATCGCTCGTAAGCTGCAATCGCCCGCGATCGTCGCGTGCCGAATTGGGCGAGCAACTCATCCGTTTTCAGCCATTCTGGCGCATCGACCAGTCCAATCGTCGCGCGATAACTACTCCACTCCCAATCACCGGGGCGCTTCACCATGCGTGCGCGCACCGGGTTCAACACAACGTAGCGCGTGAGCTCCAGCAAATAGCTGTCCGAATCGACCAGAATGCCTTTGAAGCGACCCTGAAACAGATGACCCGTACGACGATGACGACGATTGCTCCACTGCGTGAATACGCCGTTGAGCTGACGCATGCCTTTGGATAGATTGGCATCCGGCGTGGCGATCAACGCGTGATAGTGATTGCCCATCAAACAATAGGCGTGGCATCGCCAATTGAATACACCCACGACTTCGCCCAGCAACTCGACGAAACGCTCGCGATCAGCATCGTCCTCAAAGATCGATTCTCGCCGATCACCACGTGCGGTCACGTGATAGAGGGCGTCGTTAAACTCAATGCGTAGAGGGCGGGCCATCGACGGATCCTAGCAGAATCAATGCTA
>JBDTLA010000130.1:0-31694 GCA_039935035.1 Rudaea sp.
CGCCTTCAACGCCAGCCCGGATGCCGGCACCAAACCGCCCGCTCGCCCGTCTACGGATGACCTGCGGCAGGTTCAAAGAGGGTTACGCCATGAAACGCAACACGATCATTCTGTTTACCGCCATCGCCCTGTCAGCCACCTCGGGTATCGCCGCTGCCGCCGGACAATCACTGGCCACGGTGCACGTCAACTCGAACTACACCGTCGACTGCACGCCGCCGAATGACCTTGCCGTCTGCAGCGCATTTCACGCACAGATCCGGGGCAATTTCAGTGTACGCGAAATCGGCATGTTGTTCGGCGCAGCGACGTCGTATCCGGAATCCCTGACTTCACAATCGCGGTTGCAACAGCGCTATCGCGCAATGTCGCAGGAGTTTGCCGCAGTCAACCACGTGACCGTGAAGATCGCGGCCAAATAGTCCGGATTCATTCGCTCTCCAAACGTCCGCTTTCCAACGTCGAGATTCGCCCCGCAACTGCGGGGCGTTTTTTTGTAATCGTCGACGCTGTTTCCCGAACCTGAAGTCAACGCCGGCGATATTCCGGCGCTTCCTCAACCTCGCCGGAGAAACTGTCATGCCCGTTTTCAATTTCGATTTTAACCGCTCGGTATCGCGCCTGAATCTTTCCGCGGAGCAATCCGGGATATTCACGCCGAACCTAACCTCGCTGGAATTGCACGAGAGTGAGTTGCAGCGTTTCAACGCCATCGTCGCGCGTTTTGCTCCGGAGCACCCGGCTTTCACGCTGGATCAGATCGCCGGTTCCGCGCGCCGCGTCTTGCGTGCCGCGGCCAAGGGTCAGGATTCCGCATTCATCAAGGTACGCATGCGCCGGGCCGGTGAAATCCGCGCCGCCTTTCAGGACCCGAAATGGGCCATGCCCGCCGAACTCGCCGCCGATGTGGGCGAACTGCTCGATTACCTGGACGGTGGGGCAGGCCTGATCCCGGCCAGCGTTCCGATCGTGGGCATGCTCGATGAGGCGATCCTGGTTGATGTGGCCATGGACAAGGTGCGCAGCGAACTCGACGATTACGCAAAATTCTGCCGTTACCGCGTGGCCGAAGCCTCGCGCCTGGACGTGTCGACCTCGGCCGTGGATATCGACCGCGAGCGCTGGGAAATCGAGTACGCGCAAGAGCAACGCCTGGAACAGCAATTGCGGCGCGTGCGCAATACCCGCTATGCCGGAAACAACAGCGT
The DNA here is from genome assembly GCA_039935035.1 of Rudaea sp. Lineage (GTDB taxonomy): Bacteria > Pseudomonadota > Gammaproteobacteria > Xanthomonadales > Rhodanobacteraceae > Rudaea. The sequence continues at coordinate 1,209 of JBDTLA010000130.1, forward strand.
ACGTCGATTCCGCATTTCGTGAATCTTGGTCCCTGATTTCGCACCGCCAACCGGCGACTGGCAGTATGATCGCGACGGCATCATTCGCGCTTTGGAGGCCGAATGCGATGGCGCATTTCGATACCACGCACTGGAGCGTAGTGCTGCGCGCGCGCGGCGATGAAGTCGACGCGCGCAAGGCGCTTGAAGCATTGTGCCGCACTTACCGACCGCCGGTACTGGCCTACGTGCGCCGACGCGGTTATGCACCGGATGCCGCCGAAGATCTCGCGCAGACGTTTTTCGCCCGCTTCCTCGAACAGGCGTATCACGCCAATGCCGACCCGGAGCGCGGGCGGTTCCGGGCGTTTTTGCTGACCGCGCTCAAGCGCTTTCTCATCGACTCGGATGCAGAAGCGGCCGCGCAAAAGCGTGGCGGCAATTTCCGCTTCCGTTCGCTGGATTCGAGCGGCGCCAATGAAGACGACTCGCTCAACCACATCACCGATGGCGATACGCCGGAACGCGCATTCGAGCGCAGTTGGGCGATCGCCCTGCTCGATTCGGCGATGCGCAAGTTGCGCGAAGAAGCCGATAAGGCTGGCAAGGCCGAACTGTTCGACCAGCTCAGCGAATTTCTCACCGATCGACCCGACGAAGCCGACTACGAGCGCGTTGCTGTTGAACTGAACATGCGCCGAAATACCCTGGCCGTGGCCGTGCACCGTCTGCGCCATCGCCTGCGCGAACTGGTACGCGCGGAGCTTGCCGACACCACCATGGACGCCGGCGAGATGCAATCAGAACTGCGCGAATTGCGTGGCGCGCTGAACGTGGTCATGCGTTAGGCCGAGAAATTTGCCTGGTACTTGTAATCCTTCGCAGCAGAAGTCGAAACAAGTAAAAACTCCGACGGACCGCGCCGCAATGATGAGTTCCAACCACTCGCAAAACCGCTTCGCCACCACCCGCTGGTCGGTGGTGATGGCGTGCGCCGCCAACGATTCGCCGGGTGCCGAAGGCGCGTTGACCGAATTGGCGCAACGCTACTGGTATCCGGTTTACGCGTACGTGCGCCGTTGCGGACATAGCCCGGCAATTGCGCAGGACATCACCCGCAGCTTCCTGCAACATCTTTTGCAGAATGTGCAAGGCGGTCGCGTGCAGGCCGCACACGGACACTTTCGGCGTTACCTGTTGAGCGAACTCAATGCCTTCCTTGTCGGCGATTGGCGTGATGGCCTTGCCGACACCAGCGACGCGCAGCTGCTGCCGCCGCCGGCCGAACTCGAGTCGCGCTATCAACGCGACATTCCGGCAGCCAGTTCACCCGAGGAAACCTACCAGCGCTACTTTGCGCTGGAAGTACTTGCACGCGCGATCAAGCGGCTACGCAGCGAAGCACGCAAGACCGGGCACCTGGGCATGTACGAGGCGCTTGAAGCGTTCCTTGGCGTCGACCCGGGCCCGGGCATCTACGAGGATCTGGCGCGCCGCTTGAACAGCCGTCCACTGGCCTTGGTTGTCGCGCTCAAACGACTGCGGCAGCGCTTCCGCGAACTGGTCGGCGAGGAATTGGCCGATACGGTTACCTCGGCCGAAGACCTGATCGCCGAACAGCAAGCGCTACATTCCGTGTTGCATCACGTACAGGCATGAATACGAACGCCTCACTGCGCAGTGCGCTCGATGCCGACCCGCTGGCGAGCCTGCGCATGCATGGCTCGGCCATCGCCGATCTGGCGTTCGGCAGCTTGTCAAAAACCGCGCTGGGTGCCAGTCATCGGCATCTGGCGTTGCTGCCGCCGGAAACCCTGGAACTGGACCTATCCGATCCGGCCCAACGCCAGTTCGGCGATTACGAACTGCTGGAGATGATCGGCGAAGGCGGCATGGGCGTCGTCTATCGCGCGCGCCAGACCGGTCTGGATCGCGAAGTCGCGGTGAAACTGCTCGCCGCCGGACCGTGGGCGTCGAAAGAGTTCGTCGAACGCTTCCGCCGTGAAGCGCAAAACGCCGCGCGCATGCAGCATCCGAACATCGTGCCGATCTATGAAGTCGGCAGCGCCGAGGAACTGCATTTCTTCAGCATGCGCCTGATCGAGGGGCCAAGCCTTGCCGCACTGATCAAGCGCGACGGCAAACTGCCCGCGCTGCGGGCCGCGCAATTGCTGCGCACAATTGCCGAAGCGGTCGACTACGCCCATCGCATGGGCGTACTGCATCTGGATCTGAAGCCGGCCAATGTGCTGATCGATGAGAACGGCTTGCCGCATGTGGCCGACTTCGGCCTTGCCCGACGTCTTGACAACGCGCTGGCTGCCGACAACGACGAAATCTCCGGCACGCCCAGCTACATGGCGCCGGAGCAGGCCCAGCTGCGTACGCAGAAAATTACTCCAGCCACGGATATCTGGGGACTTGGCACAATCCTCTACGAGCTGGTCACCGGCCAACCGCCGTTTCTCGGCGATTCCCCGCAAGCCACGCTGAAGCTCGTGCTGGAAGGCGACGTGGCGATGCCGTCGGGCACTGTGGCGAAAATTCCTCGCGACCTGGAGGCCATCATCCTCAAGTGCATGCAGCGCAACGTTGCGCTGCGTTATCGGAATGCGCGCGCGCTCGCAGACGACATCGGCCGCTTCATCGAAAACCGTGCGGTGCAGGCTCGGCCGCTCAATCGCGCACAACGTCTGTGGCGCTGGGCTGAGCGCCAACCGCTGATCGCGACTCTGGCTTTGTTGTTCATGCTGTCGTTGCTGGTCGGGATTGCAGGCGTGACCAGCCAATGGCGGCGCGCCGAGAACAATGCCGCGACCGCGAGCGAGCGGTTATGGGAAAGTCGGCGCGGAGGCGCTTTGCAGCTGCTGCGCGAAGGCAAAGGCTTCGAGGCGCTGTCGCCGCTGATCTCCAATATTGAGGAACAGGAACACGCCACGACACCAGAGGCCAGCGAAATCGAGCGGCGCGAGATCGGTGCGATCCTGAAACAAGGCATTGTCCTGGTGAATCGCATGCACTTGGCAGATGCTGCGAAGGCATCGCCTATGGCTACCGGACTCAGTCCAGACGGTAGCCGTTTCGCGGTCGCCTTGACCGACCAGACCGTGCACTGGTTCGAGACTGCCACATTTCGCGAACTGGGTTCGGTAGACCTGTTGGGCCTGCCATCCTCGACCGACACACCGGAAACACCGGTGCTGCTGCGCTTCGTTGACGAACATCGACTGCGTGTGACGACTGACTGGCAAGAGTACCTCCCCAATCCACAGGAAAGCGACACTTACCTCGTCGATCTGGATCGCGCCGAGGTCGTGCCGCTGCCAGAGAACGGTGCCGCACTGACCAGCGCCGCGTACAGTGCAAATGGCAAATACGCGCTCCTCCTGCGCAGCCAGGCCAACCCGACGTTCCGGCGCGACCAGATTGGCCAGCTTCAGTTCTGGCAAGTGCAGCCCTGGAAACCATTGTCGCCGCTGGTCGAACAGAACCTGTTTATGGAAAACGTCCTGCTCAGCCACGACGCGCGTTATCTATTGGGGCTCGGTACGGTGCAGTCGAGTCTTGTGATCGGCAATCCACGGACGCCGGCCAATACCCAGCGCATTGGCCTTCCGCCGGACATGTCGATCGCCAGTTGGTCCGAAAGTCACGACGGCGAACATTTTGCCTTTGGCGATTACATGGGTCGCGTCTATCTGTTCGACACGGCGACAAAATCCTTGCACCAACTGCCCACGCCGGTTGGTCGTGAAGTGACCTGGCTGGCGTTCAGCGAAGATGACGCGTGGGTCGCTGCGGCGCGCCAGGATGGTGCCGCCTATGCCTTCGATGTGGCCAGCGGAAACCCGCTGAACGCCGGGCAGATGCAACACGATTTCGAATTGCGACACATCGCAATCAACCGCCGACAGCGATTGCTGATCGCGTCCGGGCTGGGCAACGCCACGCTCTGGCGCTTGCCGCAAATCAGCGAAACCGGCATCGCAGCAACCCGCATCCTCACCAGTCCGACCCGAGCCGCAGGGGGACCGTACTCGTTGGCGTTTTGCGCGAAGACGGGCCAAATCGTAACGGCCGAGACGGATGGCGAGATTCGACTCTGGCAGGCGCCGGCCACGCCCGTGCTCGATGCGCTCGCCGCCCGGCAAATTCCCGGAAGTCTGATGTTCGACGGCGCATCGGTCGCCGATGTGCAGTACGATCAAGTGCGGGTCGTGTCGATCAAGAGCGGCGTCGCGACGCCATGGATCCGCATGCCTCAACCACTGGGTTTTGCCGAGCTGGTCGATGCGGGACGCACACTGGTAGCGACCAGCAGCGCCGAGTTGTACGTCCTGGATGCCAAGACCATGCAGGCGCGTTACGCGCCAGTGAATCTTGGTAACAGTCCGATGCAACTGGCCGCCAGCGCCGACGGCAAGACGGCGGTGATCACATTTCCCATGCAGGCGCCGGCCGGATTTGGCGTGCGCATCGAATCCTACGATCTGGGCAGCGGTAAGCGCCAAGGTGAAGCGGTTAGCATGGCCGGCCCTCTGCGCCAATTCGAGTTGTCGCCCGACGGGTTGAGGTTGCTCGCGGTCGGCCCCTCGCAAGAGCGCACCGAAGTATTTGACGCGCGCACGCTGCACCGGATCGGTACCTATCCGCACGATCGCTCCCGGCCCGTGATGTGGGCGACCTTCCATCCGGATCGCGATGGGCTGTCGTTGGTCACGCAAAACGTGGATCCGCGCGTTCCCGGTGGTCAGCTTGTCTCTTGGAACGCGACCACTGGCAAGGTGCTCGACACTCGGGAAATCGTCGGCACATTGCCAGTGGCTGTGGTCATGATCGGCAAAAAGCCACTGGTAGCGGGTCGAGAATTCGATCTGTTCAATCCCGGCGCCGTGGACGAACGCAAGATTCTGCCAGCCACGCGCGATGAGGCCACCGCGGTGCTCGCCGTCAGCCATGATAAAAGCCTCGTGGCTCGCGGGTTCCGTTACGGCGTGCAGCTCTACGCTGCCGATAGCGGCGCGGCGATCAGCGTTCCCCTGCGCGCGGATTTGCGCGCCACCGACCTCATCGCCCAGGTTGTGTTTTCGCCGGACGATCGGCAGTTGCTTGCACGCACGCTGGGTGGCCGTTGGGTTGTATGGCCGATTGCCGCGGACTTGCGCCCAGCCGCCGTCTTGCGCGAACAATCGCAACTACTGACGGCGACTGCGAATGCCCCAGTGCTGGAGGAAAAGCCGCAAGGCGCACGTCAGGTCGAAGATGACATCTTCGCCTGGAGACCGCCGCAATTGCGACCGCAAATTGCGGCGGCGCGTTCAATCCGAGGCGCACCTGTTCCGGCACGCTCGCCGGATAGCAGCCCGTTGATGCTCGATCTGAGCGACGCATACAACACCGCGCCGAATGCATCGGAAAGCCAGATGCGCGGACTGCTGACGAGCATGAATGCATTGCCGCTGGGCGTCGTGCGCATCGACGGTGTCGACTACGATGTTCGCGGCGCCGCGCAACTGAACAATGCAATAGCGCGTAGCGCCGGCAGCGCCGACTGGGAGGCCGTAAACGGAATTCACGTTCCCGATTTGCCGATCGCTGCGTTTCATATTCTGGTTTTGCCCGGGTTGGCAACCCAAACAAGTGACGAGACGGCAAAGGCGCAACTACGCATTCACTACAAGGACGGAAGCAGTAGCCTCTTGCCTCTGCGTACTGGCCATGAGCTGACCGGCGATCCCGACGAAAAGCAGGCCGAAGCGTTCGGATGGGTCCGGGGAGACGAATTGCGACTACTGGGATATCCCCGCCAGGAGGTCATCAACAATCCAACCCTGCCCAATCCCTATCCGGCACGCCCGATTGCGACCATCGATTTGCTGTCGGCACCGGACGGATTTACCCCGGTATTTTTCGCGGTCACAGTGGACCCTGTAATCGCCCGCGCCGTTTCCGGAATAGACTCAGCATCAAGGCCCATTTCGACTCCATCCCAAGCCCACTAGGAGAAATCCATGAAAGCGATGACCGTTTCGACCGCTTTTTTAGCCGCGACTCTGGCCTTGATCACGTTCGATGCCGGCGCCTGCGGAGAAAGCATGTTCCATAGTGGTCAGGCAATGCGCTACCACGCGTTTATCAGTCGTCAGCCAGCGAATATTCTGGTCTACCGGCCCGACACGACCGACAGCAGCGTCGATCAGAAGCGAATCTTTGCAGGACTGGAAAAGGCCGGACACAAGGTCACCGTGGTTCGTACCAACCAGGCGCTGGCGCGCGCGCTTGCCGACCGGCAATACGACGTGATCATCGCCGGAGCGCGTGACATGAGTGCGATCTCGGCTCTGCTCGGAAAAGAACAGCACGAGCCTGCCCTGCTGGCTGTCCTTACCAGCGGTCCGGCAGACGAGTCGCTGCGGCAGCGCTATCCGGACAACCTGCGCGACAGTGATGGGCTGAACCAGTACTTGAAGACCATCGAACATACGATGCAGACGCGCAAGACCTGAGAAGGGTCGATCGCCGGCGCTCATGCGGTACTACAACGTCGTTCAATTCCGCGCTAATAGCTATAATCGGGGAAGCTGAGCCATGAATTACAGCCTACGCCTTTGCGCACAAGCTCTCGCTGCGGCAATGGCGATGGCGTACGCCGCGCCGGGATGGACTCAGGACGACGACCAGGGCATCGCGCGGTCGGCGAACGATGACGCCGTGCCGGCGGCGAAACAGGGGGCCGCGGGTCACGGATCGTGGTCCGTCGAGTACGCTCACTCCCTTGATCACGGCGACTACCAAGGTCCGGCCGGTGCGGACTCGGGTCAGGTCCAGTTTCAGTCGATCATTCTCGCCGGCAGTTATTTCGTGACCGACCACTGGGAGATGCGTGCCAGCATCCCTTACGCGCGCGCCAAGGCGGATGGATTGCAGCAGCACCCGCAGTTGCCTTGCCCGCCGCCGGGCGGCACGGACGCCGACTGCAGCGTGACGCATGTTGACAATGGCGACTATCACGGCACCTGGACCGATTGGGACTTGGGTCTGAATTATCACACAACCATTGCGGACAATTATTTGCTGACGCCGTCCTTCGATGTATACGTGCCCAGTCACAACTACGCCTATTATGGTTCAGCAGTCGTCGGGCAGCGCGTCACCAAATACGGCATTGGCATCCTGCTCGAACACCAGCTGGCGTTTTCCGATTTCTACTACACCATCGACTATCAATACGTCTTCAAACCGCGAATCCTCGGCATCAATTCCAATTACAACGAGCTTGCTGTCAATCTCGGCTATTTCGTCACTCCCAAACTGGGTTTGCGTTTGATAACCGACTTGAAAGTAGGCCAAGGTGTGAGCGACGCACAAATCGGCGCGGCGATCGGGGACGGCGATTTCAACAATCCGCTGTGGCGCCTGCACGACAAAATCCGCCTGCAAAACCACGCCATCGCCGGCATCGGCGCCGACTACACGATCAACGACAAATACCTTCTTTCGACATCCGTGCTGCATTCATTCTGGGGGCAGAGCAACGGCATCCTCAAATATGGACTGGACGTCAAGCTGACGCGTTTGTTCTGAGCGCAGCGCCGGCGCGCCGAACAAGCCCCGGAAAGGACGCTGCTATACTTCGCGGCACCACAAGGTTCCGGAGCCGCCCATGTTGAACGAGATCAAAAACGATGCGCAGCAGCGCATGGCCAAGAGCATCGATGCGCTCAAGCACGAGCTACAGCGCCTGCGTACCGGTCGCGCCAACCCAGCGCTGGTGGATCACCTGAAAGTCAATTATTACGGCACGGAAGTGCCAATCACCCAGGTCGCGAACATTGCCGTTGCCGATGCACGCTCGCTGACCATCACGCCGTGGGAAAAGCCGATGGTGAAAGAGGTCGAGAAGGCGATCCTTGCATCGGATCTGGGCTTGAATCCGACCACGGCAGGCACGGTGATCCGCATCAACCTGCCCGCACTCACCGAAGAGCGACGCAAGGAATTATCCAAGCACGTCGCCCACGAAGGCGAGAACGCGAAGATCGCGGTGCGCAATAATCGCCGCGACGCGATGCAGCAGATCAAGGAACTGTTGAAGGAAAAGAAGATCACCGAAGACGAAGAACGCCAAGCCCAAGACGACGTTCAGAAACTTACCGACAAGTTCGTCAAGGAAGTCGAAGTGGTTGCCAAAACCAAGGAAGACGAGTTGATGGCGCTGTAGCAAGCTCCGACGGTACGCATTTGCTATAGTCGTATAGCAATCGACCCAACCGCAATGACGGCAAGCCATGCTAGCGATTCGTCTGCCCGAAACCATCGAAAAGCGCTTGGCCAAACTGGCCAAGGCGACCGGACGCACCAAGACTTTTTACGCGCGCGAGGCGATCCTGGAACACATTGATGATCTCGAAGATTTCTACCTTGCCGAGCGTGAAGTCGAAGCGATTCGCAGCGGTCGTGGCAAGACAGTTACGCTAGCAGCCGCGATGAAACGGTATGGCGTGGAGGATTGATCTTTCGCCGCAGGCCATCAAGAATCTTGATCGGCTCGATCGCAAAGTCGCGCAACGCATATTGCGCTTCCTGTACGACGGAATCTCCACGATCGACAATCCGCACACCGTTGGCGAAGCGTTGAGAGGCCCAAAACTGGGTGAATTCTGGAAATATCGCGTCGGCGACTATCGAATCATCGCGCACATCGTCGATTCTAAAATTCGCATTCTCGTAGTCCGCATCGGTAATCGTTGCGATGTTTATCGCTAGACCACCGCTTGCCGACGCGGCACCTTCAGGCAATGTGGATAATTCCACAAAGCAGCTTCCGCGTCATATTGCCATCGTCATGGATGGCAACGGACGCTGGGCGAAGCAGCGCCACCGGCCGCGCACATTCGGCCATCGCGCTGGACAAAAAGCCGTCCGCGCCACCATCGAGTTTTGCCTGCGCCACGGCATCGCCGCGTTGACCTTGTTCGCCTTCTCCAGTGAAAACTGGCAGCGACCGAAAACCGAAGTCGGCGCCTTGCTGGATTTGTTCCTCAAAGCCCTGGATCGCGAGGTCGATGAGTTGCATGGTCACGGCGTAGCCATCGCGTTCATCGGCGATTTGTCGGCCTTCGCGCCGACGTTGCGCGGGCGCATGCGCAAAGCCACGGAAAAAACCAGGAGCAACGACAAACTCGTGCTGAACATCGCGGTGAATTACGGTGGCCGCTGGGACATCACCCAGGCCGCACGCATGGTGGCCGCTGCGGTGCAGCGCGGCGAGCTGGCTGCCGACGCCATCGACGAGCGCCGTTTCGGCGAATTTCTGAGTCTGGCCAACGTGCCGCCACCGGATCTTTTCATCCGTACCGGCGGCGAGAAACGCATCAGCAATTTCCTGTTATGGCAACTGGCCTATAGCGAACTTTACTTCAGCGACGTACTCTGGCCCGATTTCGATGCAACCTGCCTGCAATCTGCGCTGGACGATTTCGGCCGACGCGAACGCCGCTTTGGCCTGATTGGCGAGCAGGCGCGCTTGCATGCGGGGCCGCCACAAGGGGACAAGTAGATGACACACGTGGTTCTCGAAAAAAGCGACTGCGCACAACCCTTGACGGGCAGCGGGGTGCGCGCATGAAGCAACGCGTAATCACGGCGCTGCTGATCACGCCGATAGCGGTCGCCCTGATCTTGCTGTTGCCGCAACTCGGGTTCGCGATGCTGGTCGGCGCACTTTGCCTGATGGCGTTGTGGGAATGGACGCGTCTGTCCGGATTGCATGACCGGCGCATTCGCGCTGGGCTGCTGGCGCTGACGCTGGCGCTGTTCGTGGTGTTATGGCTCTATCGTGCGACCGCGGCTTTCTGGCTGACCATTGTGGTCGGGTGCGCATGGTGGTTTGTCGTGCTGGCGTGGCTCAATCGCTTCACGTTCGCGGCCTCGCCAACCCACGAGAATACGGCGATCAAACTCGTAGCCGGTGGCGTGGCAGTGATTCCGGCATGGGCCGCCATCGTCTGGTTGAACGGCGGCCCGGTGTATGGACCCTGGTGGTCACTGTTCGCACTGGCCTTGAGCTGGTCTGCCGATACGTTCGCATATCTTGCCGGCAGCCGCTGGGGGCGACGCAAACTCGCGCCGAACATCAGTCCCGGCAAGACTTTTGCGGGGGTCTACGGCGCGTTCGCGGGCACCGCCGTCGTTGCGGTTATCTGCGGTTGGTTGCTCGGTGTTACGCCGATGAAATTGCCGCTATTCGTGCTGCTGGCGCTGGTCTGCGTGGGTTTTTCGATCATCGGCGACTTGTTCGAGAGCCTGATCAAGCGCCACGCCGGAGTCAAGGATTCCGGAGCGATGTTCCCGGGCCACGGCGGCGTGTTCGATCGCCTGGATAGCGCGTTTGCGGTGCTGCCGATCTTTGCTGTCGGCAAGGCGTTGCTCGGGCTATGAAACACATTGCGATTCTTGGTGCCACCGGTTCGATCGGTGCCAGCGCACTGGATGTGATTGCGCGCCATCCGCAGCGATTCAGCGCGCGGATCTTGAGCGCGAACTGCAATGTCGATGGGTTGGTCGAGCTGTGCAAGCGATTTCGCCCGGAGCGCGCCATCATCGCCGATCCTGCACTGGAAACCGCGCTTCGCGATGGGTTGGCCGCAGCGAATCTGTCAACCCAAGCCGGCGCGGGTGCGCGTGCGTTGAGCGAGGCGGCATCTGATCCACAATGCGATACGGTGATCGCCGCGATCGTTGGCGCAGCCGGGCTGGAATCGACGCTGGCCGCAGCGCGCGCGGGCAAACGCCTGTTGCTGGCCAACAAGGAAGCCGTGGTCATGGCCGGGCCGCTGTTGCTCGACGCGGTCAATGCCGGTGGTGCGACGCTGATTCCGATCGATTCGGAACACAACGCCATTTTTCAATGTCTGCCGATCGACCCGGCCAAGCGTGGCCGCCCGGATCTGGCAGCGGCCGGAGTGCGTCGCATCCTGCTCACCGCATCCGGCGGCCCATTTCGCGGCAAGTGCGCCGAAGATCTGGCCGCAGTCACACCCGACCAGGCCTGTGCACACCCGAATTGGGTGATGGGGCGCAAGATTTCGGTGGATTCGGCCACGCTGATGAACAAGGGTCTTGAGGTCATCGAGGCGCATTGGCTGTTTGGCGCCAGCGCGCAACAAATCGAAGTGATTGTGCATCCGCAAAGCACTGTTCACTCGATGGTCGAATACTGCGATGGCTCGGTGCTCGCCCAACTCGGCAACCCGGATATGCGTACCGCCCTGGCTCACGCACTGGCGTGGCCGGACAGGCTCGATTCCGGCGTCGCAGCCCTGGATTTGCTCAAATTGGCGCGATTGGACTTTGAGGCTCCGGATCGGCAAACCTTCCGCTGCCTGGACCTGGCCTATCGTGCGCTGGCTGCGGGCGGCACCACGCCAGCCATCCTCAATGCGGCCAACGAGGTTGCCGTCGCGGCCTTTCTGGATGGGCACCTGGCGTTTCTGGACATCGCACGAGTGATCGAGGCCACGCTTGACGTCATGCCCGGCCAACCCGCAAACGATCTGGATGCGGTGATTTACGCCGATTTAACCGCGCGCGAACACGCACAACGTATCATGCGCAGCGCGTTCACCTGCCCCGCTGGTAGCTGAATGCGGGCACCATCACGGACGGGATGGCGGTGGATTACGTTTATACTGTGAGGTCGGCGTCAAGGATGCTCGCGCGCAAGCAAGGTGAAAACGCGATCTGCGGCTTCTTGAGCCCCCTTGAGCAAAGGGGGCGGCGCAAGCCAGGGATGTGGAAGCACTCTCGGACTTGCTGACGCAGCATCGACCTTTTTGAGTCAAGGCGAATCAAACGAAATGAGTGAGTTTTTCGGTTCCGTGTGGTGGCTGCTCGTCACCCTCGGCCTGCTGGTCACCTTCCACGAGTTCGGCCACTTCTGGGTGGCGCGACGCTGTGGGGTCAAGGTGCTGCGCTTTTCCATCGGCTTCGGCAAGCCGCTGTGGTCACGGCGCGGGCGCGACGGCACCGAATACGTGATCGCGGCCATTCCCCTTGGCGGTTACGTCAAGTTCCTTGATGCACGCGAAGCCGACGATCCGGAAGCTGCCGCGCGCGAACCGGGCGAATTCAATGCCGCGCCGTTGTGGAAGCGCATCGCCATTGTCGCAGCCGGTCCGGTCTTCAATATTCTGTTCACGATTTTTGCGTTCTGGGCCATGTTCGTGGTTGGCCGCCCGGATTTCCAGCCGATCATTGCCGCCCCGCAAGGACTCGCCGCCGAGGCCGGCTTGCATGCCGGCGACCGCATTGTGTCCATCGACGGCGACACGGTCGACTCGTGGAGCGCGGCCATGCTCGGCGTCGGCGAAGCGGCCATGCTGCATCACGACATCGCGATCCAAGCCGCAAACTCAAGCGGCCAAATCACGTCGCACACGTTGGCTTTGAGCAAACTGCAATCCGACATCGTCGATAGCGCCAAGACCTTCGATGCGATCGGCTTGCACCTGCAGGCGCTGCCTGTGGTCGGTGAAGTCAGCGACGGCCCGGCACGGCGTGCTGGCATGCGCACCGGCGACAAGATCCTGAGCATCAACGCCGTGGCGATCAACGACGTCGAAGCGGTGAGTTCGACGATCGGCATGCAAGCCGCCATCGATCCGCACCTGAAGATCGCGGTTGATCGCGACGGCAAGCGTCTGGCGCTGGATGTGACCGCCGAGCAGCAGCCCAGCGACAGCAAACACTGGATCATCGGCATCGGCGTACATGGCCGCGGGCAAAGCGCAGTCGAGCATTATGGCCCGGTGCGCGCTGTTTCTGCCGCACTGCGCGAAACCTGGAAAACCACGCGCAGCACGTTCACCATGATCGGCAGCATGTTGAACGGGCAGGCATCGGCGAAGAATTTGTCCAGCGTTATCAGCATCGCACAAGTGGCAAACGCTTCGGCACAGATGGGATTGGCCTGGTTTCTGTCGTTTCTAGCGGTGATTTCGTTGAGTCTGGGTATACTTAACCTGTTGCCGATCCCGATTCTGGACGGCGGACACCTGTTGTTTTACCTTGTCGAGCTGGTCAAGGGCAGCCCGGTGAGCGAGCGCGTGCTGATTGCAGGACAATATGTCGGTATCGTGCTGCTCGCGGGGCTCATGAGTCTGGCTTTCTACAACGACATCGCACGCCTGCTCACGGGCTGAGCACGGGCGGCAACCGAATACCGAACCAGAACGTATATAACCTGCCGGTAATGGATGCCCGGCGACGCGGAGCAAAACGGCCGCCGAACACGCACCGGATACGCGTGACACAGATAAAAACAACGACTCCGCGATCACAATGGCGTGGGGATGAATATCCACTACTTTTATGGAAGTGACGATGAAGCGTATCGCCGCCCTTGTTCTACTTGCGTGCCTGGCCGCGCGTGCTTATGCGTTCGAACCGTTCGTGGCATCGGATATTCGCCTTGACGGCTTGCAACGCATTTCCGCCGGCACGGTGTTCACCTACCTGCCAGTAGAAAAAGGCGATCGCATCACCGACGACCGCGTCGAGCAAGCCATTCGCGCGCTGTACAAGACCGGATTCTTTTCCGACGTGCAAATGTCCCGCCAGGGCGACATCCTCGTCATCACGGTCAAGGAACGCCCGGCCATTTCGAAGATCGAGATCAAAGGCAACAAGGATCTGAAAACCGACGATCTGCTCAAGGGCCTCAAGGATATCGGCCTGTCCGACGGCGAACCGTTCGATCGTCTGTCGCTGGACCGGATCACCCAGGAACTTACCCGCCAGTACTACAACCGCGGCAAATACAACGTCACCATCAAGCCGACCGTGGTCGGCCTGGATCGCAACCGCGTGGCACTGTCGATCGTGATCGCCGAAGGCAAAGTGGCGAAGATCAAGCAGATCAACGTCGTCGGCAATCACGCCTTCAGCGAGTCGCAGATCCGCGACGATTTTGAGTCCGACACCACGAACTGGACATCGTGGTATTCAAAAGACGACCAATACTCGCGCGAGAAACTGTCCGGCGACCTGGAAAAGCTCAACTCGTATTACCTCGATCGCGGCTACGTCGATTTCAGCATCGACTCCACGCAGGTCAGCATCAGCCCGGACAAGCGTGCGATGTATCTGACTGCCGACGTCACCGAAGGCGAAATCTACAAGATCGCCGATGTCAAGCTCAGCGGCGACCTGGTGATCAACGAAGCCGACATGGACAAGCTGCTGCGCCTGCACAGCGGTGAAATTTTTTCGCGCAAGAAACTCGAGCAATCCGCACGCGCGATGACCGCGGTGCTGTCGAACATTGGCTACGCCTTCGCCCAGGTCACGCCAATCCCGACCGTGCATCGCGACAATCGCACCGTGGATATCAATTTCTTCGTCGATCCAGGCAAGCGCGTCTACGTGCGCCACATCACGTTCAAGGGCAACAGCTCGACCGAAGACGAAGTGATGCGCCGCGAGATGCGCCAGCTTGAAGGCGCGTGGTATTCGCAGGCGGCCATCGACCGCTCGAAAGTGCGCCTGCAGCGACTCGGCTATTTCAAGAAAGTCGACATCACCACGCCAAAAGTGCCAGGCACCGACGATCAGGTGGATGTCGACGTCAAAGTCGAGGAAACCTCGTCCGGCGCATTCACCTTCGGCCTCGGTTATTCGCAGGTTTATGGCCTGGTGCTAAGCACGTCGGTGTCGCAAAACAACTTCCTCGGCACCGGCGACCGCGCGGCGATTACCTTGTCCAAGAGCGATTACTCCACCAACTACCAATTGTCCTACTTCCAGCCGTACCTGACTCCCGACGGCGTTGGCCTTGGCTATAACCTGAGCTACTCCAAGCTTTTTCAGCAGCAGGCGAACCTGGCCAACTACCAGAGCAACACTGGCGCATTTTCCACGGTTCTGTCTGTTCCGATCTCTGAAACCGACACGGTGAACCTGCAATTGGGTATCAACAAGACGCAAATCCTGACTGGCTATAAGTTGCCCCAACTCGACGCCGCTGGAAACCCCATACTTGATGCGAACGGCAATCCAATCCTTTACGACATCTACACCGCCCCACAACCGATCGTTGATTACATCAAGGCGATTGATCACTACACCTTTCATGAGTGGTCGATGCAGGCGTCCTGGGCGCACGACACGCGCAACAAGTTCTTCAACCCCACGCACGGCACCTTGCAGCAGTTTTCCGCTGAACTGGCACTTCCCGGTTCGACCGTCGAATACTACAAGCTGATCTATAAATACGAGCAGTACATGCCTCTGAGCGATGCGCTGACGCTGGAAACATCGGCCACGATCGGCTATGGCAACTCCTATCGCGGCACCGACGGCATCAATCCGGATACCCGCGCGCCAATCAAGGTCAACGGCCTGCCGTTCTTCGAGAACTTCTACGCCGGCGGTGTATCCGACGTGCGCAGCTTCCGCGACAACACCCTCGGCCCGTACATTCTTTCCCCGAATGTGGGTTGTACCGTTGCTTCCACAGACTCCTACTGCCGCATACCGCTCGGCGGCAACCTCAAGACCGTGGCTTCGGCCGAGCTCATTATCCCCACCCCGTTCGTCAAGGACGATACCACCACGCGCCTTTCCTGGTATGTCGACGTCGGCAACGTGTTCAACCAGAACAATCCGTCACTCGGCACCGGCTTGAACAACAACGACGGATTTTCGTTTAGCGACCTGCGCGTATCCACCGGTATCTCGCTGCATTGGCGCGCGCCGGTCGGTCCGATCGTCATCAACATCGGCACCCCGATCCGCAAGAAGCCCGGCGATATCAGCGAACTTCTGCAGTTCAATTTTGGCACGACGTTCTAAAGCGAGGTTAAGATAGGCGTGCCGGCGGCTACGAAGGCGTTCGGCACGACAGGGGCAACCAGCGAGGCGGGAAGTGTGAGGGAATGTGCAGGCGGCCGATCCGGATTCAGCGTATGCCTGCTGGCGCTTTTGCTGTTGCCGGCGCTGGCCTTCGCACAATCGGCTGCGGGCAAAGTAGGCTACGTCGATCTCAAGCGCTTGATCGACAACGCGCCACAAATGATCGCCAGCCGTGCGCAGTTGCAAAAACAATTTGCGCCGCGGGATACCGCGCTCAAAGCGGATCAGGCGCACCTGGCGCAATTGCAGACGAAATACGCGCGCGACAGTGCGATCATTAGCCAGTCCGACGCAGACGCCCTGAAACGCCAGATCGATACCCTGGACCGCTCGATCAAGCGCAACCGCGAAAGCATGCGCGACGAACTCAACTTGCGCGCCACGGCTGAGCGCGATCGCATCTGGCAACAGATCAATAATGCCGTGGTTGAATATGCCCGTAGCGAGGGCTTCGATCTGATTGTGCCCAGTCCGGTGGTATATGCCAGTCCACGCATCGATATCACCGATGCGGTGCTCGAACGGCTGCGCCACGCCAAGCCCGCTGCATCAGCCAAGCCATGAGCGCCGTGACAACGCATACGCTATCTGCATTGGCCACGCGTTTCGGCCTGGAATTGCGTGGCGATGGCCAGCGTGAAATCCACGGCGTCGGTACACTTGCGCAGGCAACGCTGCAACAACTGGGTTTCCTCGCCAATCCACAGTATCGCAGCCAACTCGCGAGCAGTCAGGCCGGTGCCATCATCCTGCGTGCCGACACCGCCGCCGATTGGCCTGGCGCGTGCCTGATCGCGCCTGACCCCTATCTCGCATTCGCAAAAATCGCTGCATTATTCGAGTGTGCCCCAGCAGTTGCGGCCGGCATTCATGCCACGGCAGTCGTCGCACCAAGCGCTATGGTAGCCGCCGACGCAAGCATCGGGCCGCATTGCGTAATCGAAGCTGACGCCTGCATCGACACTGGCGCGGTAATCGGCCCGCACTGCATTGTTGGTGAACGTTGTCGTGTCGGTGCGCAATCCCACTTGCTTGCGCGCGTCACCCTGGTTCGCGACGTAACCATGGGCAAACGCGTGCGTGTTCACCCCGGCGCGGTGATCGGTGCCGACGGCTTCGGCATCGCATTCGACCGACAAGCCGGCGATGGCGGCGGCTGGGTCAAGGTGCCGCAGCTTGGCGGAGTGCGCATCGGCGACGATTGCGAGATCGGCGCCAACACCACGATCGATCGCGGCGCGTTGGAAGACACCGTGCTCGAAGCCGACGTGCGCCTGGACAACCAGATTCAGATCGCGCACAACGTGCGCATTGGCGCGCACACTGCGATGGCCGGTTGTGCGGCCGTTGCCGGCAGCGCGAGTATTGGTCGCTACTGCCTGATCGGCGGCGGTGCTGGCATACTTGGCCACTTGAGCGTGGCCGATCGGGTGACCATCACTGCGCGTACCCTGGTCACCCACTCCATTCATGCGGCGGGGGAATACTCGTCCGGCCTGCCGGTGCAGGAAAATCGCTTGTGGCGCCGCAACGCCGCGCGATTCAAGCATCTGGACGAACTCGCCCGTCGCGTACAGGCAATCGAAAAGGAAAAGAAGAAATGACCGAAGCCGAATCCAACCCCATCGACCTGCCGGTGGATGTCAAACGCATTCAGGCGATGCTGCCACACCGCTATCCATTCCTGATGGTTGACCGGGTAACGGACTTCGTCCCCGACAAAAGCCTGCGCGCACTCAAGAACGTAAGCTTCAATGAACCGTTTTTCCAGGGCCATTTTCCCGGGCATCCGGTCATGCCCGGCGTGCTCATCATCGAGGCGCTGGCACAGGCATCGGGCCTACTCGTGCAACTTTCGCTCAAGCGCGAAGTCGGCGTCGAACAGCCATTGTATTATCTGGTAAAAGTGGATAAAGCCAAATTTACCCGGCTGGTCGTTCCCGGCGACCAGTTGATCCTTGAAGTCGAACTCAAACGCATGTTGCGCGGCATGGGTTTGTTTGCTTGCCGCGCCACGGTAGCCGGTAAATCCGTAGCCGAAGCCGAACTGCTGTGCGCGGGGCGATGATCCACGCCAGCGCCGTCATTGATGCAGACGCAAAAATCGGGACCGACGTCAGCGTCGGTGCCTACAGCATCATTGGTCCCGGGGTGGAGATCGGTGCAGGCACGCACATCGGCCCGCACGTCGTCATCGAAGGCCCGACCCGGATCGGACGCGACAATCGTATCTTCCAGTTCGCATCGATCGGAGCCGATCCGCAGGACAAGAAGTTCCACGGCGAACGCAGCGAGCTGATTATCGGCGACGGCAACACGATTCGCGAATTCGTCACCATCAATCGCGGCACCGCCGATGGCGGCGGCGCGACGCGCATTGGCAACGCCAACTGGATCATGGCGTATGCACACATCGCGCACGATTGCCAGGTTGGTAACCACACGATATTTTCCAACAATGCAACGCTCGCCGGCCATGTCGAAGTCGGCGACCATGCGATCCTTTCCGGGTTCGCCGGCGTGCATCAATTCTGCCGCATTGGCGCCCACGCCTTCATCGGCATGGGCTGCCTGATCAATGGCGACGTGCCGCCGTTCGTCATCGTCGCCGACGACTATGGTCGTCCTCGCGGCATCAACGCCGAAGGCCTGAAGCGTCGCGGCTACACGCCCGAACGTATCGCTGCGATCAAGCGCGCGTATAAAACCCTGTACCTTTCCGGATTGCCACTTGAAGCCGCACGCGCGCAACTCGCCGCCGCCTCTAACGACGCACCCGACGTCCAACACATGCTCGAATTCATTGAACGTGGCCAGCGTGGGCTGGTGCGGTAAGAGCCGGAAATCGGAAATCGGAAATCGGAAATCGGAAAAAGCATGACAACGTTCTTCGTTCCAGCCAAGCTGGAATCCAGCCAGCCATGAACGATTCCCCACTCCCGATTCCCAATTCCCTGCTCTTCGTCCTCGTCGCCGGTGAAGCCTCCGGCGATCAGCTGGGCGCGACGCTGATCGCGGGTTTACGCAAACACTATCCGAGCGCCGAATTTGCCGGGATCGGCGGGCCGCAGATGGCCGCTGCCGGCATGCAGATCTGGCACCCGGCCGAGAAGCTCAGTGTGATGGGATTGATCGAGGTACTTCCGCGCCTTATCGAGTTGCTCGGTATTCGTCGCGACGTATACAAGCGCACGCTAAAACTGCGTCCGCTGGCATTCATCGGTATCGATGCGCCGGATTTCAACCTCGGCCTGGAACGCAAACTGAAACGTGCCGGCATTGCCTGCGTGCACTACGTCAGCCCGTCGGTTTGGGCTTGGCGCGAAAAGCGCGTCGAAAAGATCGGCCAGTGCGCTGATCGCGTGCTCTGCCTGTTTCCGATGGAGCCGGTGATTTACGCACGCCACGGCGTCGACGCGCGCTTCGTCGGGCACCCGCTGGCAGACGCATTTGCGCTGGCACCCGATCAAGCCGTCGCGCGGCGCAAACTAGGCCTGCCGCTCGATGTTCCCGTGCTGGCGCTGCTGCCCGGCAGCCGGCTCGGCGAAATCAAACGTCTGGGTAGGGATTTTCTTGCGGCGGCGGCCCTGCTCAAGCAGCAAGTGCCGGATCTGCAAATTGTCGCTCCCATGGCCAACGCACGCTGTCGCGAAGCATTCGAGTCCCTCATGATGCGCATGTGGCCGCTGGCCCTCAGCTCTCAACCCACCGCCATCAAAGTCATTGACGCCAACGCCCATGCTGCCATGATCGCCTCTGACGCCGTCCTGCTCGCATCCGGTACAGCGGCATTGGAAGCGATGCTGGCCAAGCGCCCGCTGGTGGTCGCGTATCGGCTGGCGAGTGCCACGTACTGGCTGGTGAAGCGATTGAGTCTGCTTCGCACGAACGTGTATTCATTGCCCAATATCCTTGCCGGCAAAGCACTGGTTCCCGAACTGATGCAGGATGCGTGTACACCGAAGGCGCTGGCCGCGGCCTTGCATCCGTTTCTGGAAACGCGCGTGGCACCAGCCGACCTTATCGCACAATTTCAACGTCTGCATGAAACTCTTCGCGGCAACCCGGCACACGATGCCGCAGCCGAAATCGCCGCATTGCTGGTGCGCGCAATGACTCAGGAACACTGACTCCATCATGCATTTCAAGTCATCTACTACGCGCACCCGCTGGATCACGACGCTGGCCGCCGCTGGATTCCTCGTCGTATTGATCACCGGGCCGTTGACAGCCAGCGGACCCAGCGAACAAATGTTCAGTCTGGCGTTGCTGTTCAACAGTGCCTTGCTGATCGCGTTCCTTACCCGCCGCTTCGCCTTCGCCCTCGCGGTTCCAGCGGTGATTTTTGGTGGCTTGTTGATGGCTGGCGCCTTGAAATTCCATTATTTGCTCACGCCATTGCTGGCACCGGACCTGGTGTATTTCCTCAACCGCGACCTGCTCGACGTGGCGACGCGTTATCCCAGCATCATGGCTGCATTGATCGGCGGGGCAGTGCTGATTCCCGGTCTTTTGATCGCGACGTGGTGGCTGGATCGCCCGCGCTTGTTCGCGCATCTGCCGAAGGGGCAACGGCGCTTGCTACAGTGGGTCGGAGTGCTGGTTACACTCGCGCTGCTGTTGGTCATCGATTCCCCGTCCGGACCATTTTCGACAGTGTTCGACAAGGGCATGTGGGCGCGGATGAACGATAAAAGCTATCTTGTGGATTTTTTTACTTCGTTCTACCAGACCGAAATCAAATTTCCACCGCGCCACGCTGACGCCGATACCAAACTGTCCTGGACGCAGCCGTTCACCGACAATCCGCCGCTGTGTTCGAGCCATGCCTGCGCTGCCGCAACCCGGCTCAAGCAGGCGCAGGAGCATCCGGACATCGTCGCGATCCTCGAAGAAAGCACGTTCGATCCAACCATGCTCAAGGTGTGCACGATCCCGCTGTGCAAGAAGCAAATGTTCGAACCCGACGGCCGCACGCGCGCGCACGGCCCGCTGACCGTGCACGTCTGGGGCGGTGGTACCTGGACCAGTGAATTCGCCCTGATGACCGGCTTGAATCACGACGCGTTCGGCGAAGCCGGCCTGTACGCACCGTACAACCTCGCGCCACGCGTCGTATCCACGTTGCCGCGCGTGTTGCACGCAGCCGGATATCGCGTGATCGCGATCTATCCAATGTCGGGCGATTTCATCAATGCGCGCAATGCCTACAAGGATTACGGGTTCGACAAGTTCTACGACGGCCAGGATTTTGGCTTGTCCTGGGAATCGACCGATAACGACCTGGTGCAAGTATTCGATCACATCTATGCGCAGGAAAAGCAGGCTATCGGCAAACAGCCGTTGTTCGTCATGATGCTTACCTTGCGCCAACACGGTCCGCACATGACGCCGCTAAAGGAATTGCCGGCCCCGTACGACAAGCCGCTATTTCCGGGCAAGTTTCATCCCAAACAACTCGACGACTGGTTGAACCTGAATCTCGACAATTATCTTTATCGCCTTGCCGGCTCGGATGCGGCGATTTCGCATATCGAGACGACCCTGCTCGACGGCGATCGCCCGGCGGTGCTGTTTCATTTCGGCGATCACCAGCCATCCTTTGATGGAGCCATCCGCGAGCTGAAGAAGATCGTTCCGCCCAGCGTGCCGGACAGCAACTTCATCAGCTACTACATGCTCAAGTCCAATTACAAATCCGCACGCGAATACAGCTACCCCGCGCTCGATTTGAGTTTTGCCGGCGGCCTGATCCTGGATGTCGCCGGGGTCAAGAAAGACGCATTCTTCCAAGCCAATGCATTGATGCGAGCGCGCTGCGACGGTGCCCTGCTCGACTGCAGAAAAGCTCCGTTGCTGGACGCCTATCAAGATTACATTTTCTACCAGCTTGACGACCTGCATGACTGACCCATGCATCCTGGTTGCCGGCGTGGACGAAGCCGGCCGCGGCCCGCTGGCCGGTCCCGTGGTCGTGGCCGCGGTGATCCTCGACCGACTGCGCCCGATCGCGGGCCTGGCCGATTCCAAGGTGTTGAGTGCATCGCGCCGCGACCGCCTGGATGTCCTGATTCGCGCGCAGGCGATAGCGTTCAGCGTGATAGAAGTCGATGCGGCAGAAATCGACGCGCGCAATATCCTGCAAGCGACGCTGCTCGGCATGGCGCGCGCGCTGAGCGCCTTGAATCCGGCCCCGCAACATGCACTGATCGACGGCAATTGCCTGCCACAACACTTGCCCTGCCCCGCACAGGCCATCATTGGAGGCGATGCCACGCAAGCGTCCATCAGCGCGGCGTCAATATTGGCCAAGGTCGCACGCGATCGACTCATGCTCGATTACGAATTGCGCTTTCCCGGTTACGGATTTGCAAGACACAAAGGCTACCCAACGCGCGAGCATTTTGATGCACTGCAGCGGCTTGGGCCGTGCCCGCAACACCGCCGCAGCTTTGCCCCGGTACGGCGATTGCTGGTTGGTCCATGACGTTGAGGCGTGGCACGGTAACGTGATTGCAGGTATCGCCACGTATGCTTCGCAGGTGCATTTCTATTGCGTCATTCCCGCGTCCGCGGGAATGACGAGCGTTTGATTTCCCGAGTCCCGGCCCGCATTCCCATTCCCAATCTCGAGCCAAGCCCCCATCCATGTCCTCCCGACTGCGCATAGCATTTTCGCTGATAAAGCCTACGCAAATCGCACTGGCGTGGCAGTCGTGCGCGCTGTGCGAATTCAAACTGCAAGTGCGGCTTTGCCGGGATGAGATTGGCGCGCGCTGCCTGCGCTGTGGTGCCAGCGCGATCACACAATCCTTCGTTGACGTGTTGCGTCGGCACGTCGACGATTTTTCCCAGTTCGATGCGTGCGAACTTTCTGCGGCCGGCCCGTTGGTGCAGTGGTTGCGGCCGCGCGTTGCCTCGCTGGCTTGCAGCGAATACTTCGAAGACGTCGAGCGTGGAAGGGTGCGCGACGGTGTCGCGTGTCAGGACGTGCAAGCCATGACCTACGTCGACGCCTGTTTCGATCTGTTTACATCGACCGAAGTATTCGAGCATGTGGCCGACGACGCTGCGGGATTCGGCGAGATTTTTCGTGTACTGCGCGCCGGCGGTTTGTACGTGTTCTGCGTGCCGATTAACCTGCATGCTGCGACAGTCGAACGCACTGCGATCCGCGACGGCAAGCGCGTGCGAACCATGCCGGCCGAATACCACGCCGACCGCTATCGCGGCCGCAACGTGTTTTGCTACCGCAATTACGGTATCGATATCCTCGATCGTTTGCGCAATGCAGGATTTGCTGATGCCGCTGTTCACGTCCCACGTCGTGAACTGTTCGGGTACGCGCGGCAGATCATCGTCGCGCGCAAGCCGATGCTATGAACAAGCCCGCACAGACGGCTCGTAGTTGCACACCGCCAATGGCATGATGTGCGAATCCCCTCAGATGGAGAACCCATGAAGGACAAGGAAGAGATCGTTGCCAACTGGTTGCCACGCTACACCGGCACACCGCTGGACAAGTTTGGCAAACACATACTGCTGACCAATTTTGGCCATTACGTGGAGTTGTTCGCCAAGCGTCACGGCGTTGAAGTGCAGGGATTGGATCGGCCGATGCCCAATGCGACTGCCGACGGCATCAGCATGATCAACTTCGGCATGGGCAGTCCCAATGCCGCAACCATGATGGATCTTCTCTCGGCCATTCATCCGCAAGCCGTGCTGTTTCTGGGCAAGTGCGGCGGAGTCAAGAAGAAGAACAAGATCGGGGATTTGGTCCTGCCAATCGCCGCCATCCGCGGCGAAGGTACATCCGACGATTACCTGCCCAAGGAAGTTCCGGCGCTGCCCGCGTTCCAGTTGCAACGTGGCGTTTCGACCATGATCCGCGACTTGGGCCACGATTACTGGACCGGCACCGTGTTCACCACGAATCGCCGCGTCTGGGAACATGATGAGCTGTTCAAGGCCTATCTGCGCAAGACCCGCTGCATGGCCGTAGACATGGAAACCGCCACCATCTTCGCCGCCGGTTTTGCCAATGGCATTCCGACCGGCGCGCTGCTGCTGGTGTCGGATCAACCGATGATTCCCGAAGGCGTCAAGACCGAAGCCAGCGACAAACAGGTCACCGGTAAATTTGTCGACATCCACATCGACGTCGGCATCGAGGCGCTGAAACTGATTCGCCGCAAGGGTCGCAGCGTCAAGCACCTGGTATTCGAGGACGAATTCGATCCGGATTAAAAGCATACGGTTACGCGCCAGTCAAAAACGGCAAGTCAAGCCTTGCCGCCCCGTCGGTGCGGGGCTACCCTCAGCCGCTAACCTGTCAGTAGTCATGAACCCCACTTTCGTTCACCTGCACATCCACAGCGACTACTCGCTGGTCGATTCGACCCTGCGCCTGCCGGACAAGCCAGAATATGGCGACCCGGCCAAGGCGTCGCGGCCGAACCTGATCAGTTGCGCAGTCCAATTGGGTTTGCCGGCACTGGCACTGACCGACCAGAGCAATCTGTTCGCGCTGGTGAAGTTCTACCGCGCAGCCGAAGCCAATGGCGTCAAGCCAATTGCTGGCGCGGACTTGTGGATAGCGAATCCGAGCGACCCACAAGCGCCAACGCGTCTGACCGTGCTGTGCCAGAACCACGCCGGCTATCTGAATCTGGCGCATCTGATTTCGCGCAGCTTCATCGAGGGTCGGCACGGCGAACGCGCGCTGCTGGATCCGGCCTGGTTCGAAACGCGCAGTGATGGATTGATCGCACTGGCCGGCTACGATAGCGAACCGGGTCGTGCGCTTCTCGCCGGCAATCACGACGCCGCGCTGGAATCGACGCAATTCTGGCTGCGCCATTTCGACGAGCGCTGGTATTTCGAACTGGTTCGCGTCGGCCGCGACAACGAAACAGCGTTCAACGATGCAGCCATCCAACTCGCGGCGGCGACCCGCTGCCCGGTGGTGGCGAGCAACGATGTGCGTTTCGCCCTGCGCGAGGATTTCGAGGCGCACGAGGCACGCGTGTGCATTCATCAGGGTCGCCTGCTCAGCGATCCGAAACGCCCGCGCGACTACACGCCCGAGCAATACCTCAAGACGCCGGCCGAGATGTCGGCATTGTTCGCAGACCTGCCGGAAGCGCTGGAAAACAGCGTCGAAATCGCCAAGCGATGCAATCTCGAACTGACCTTCGGCACCTATCACCTGCCGGTGTTTCCGGTACCCGCGCAACAGACCGTCGATAGTTTCATTCGCGCGCAGGCGCACAGCGGCCTTGATTCGCGCCTGTCCCGGCATGCGCTCGCACCTGCATTCACTGCAGAACAGTATCGCGAGCGCCTGGAAACCGAACTCGATGTCATCGTAAAGATGGGTTTCCCGGGTTACTTTCTGATCGTTGCCGACTTCATCAACTGGGCCAAGCACAACGATATTCCGGTCGGCCCGGGACGTGGTTCGGGCGCAGGTTCCCTCGTCGCGTGGAGTCTGGGCGTCACCGATATCGATCCGTTGCGGTATGGCCTGCTGTTCGAGCGCTTCCTCAATCCCGAACGCGTATCCATGCCCGACTTCGACGTCGACTTCTGCATGGACGGTCGCGACAGGGTGATCGACTACGTCGCGGAAAAATACGGTCGTGACAAGGTCAGCCAGATCATCACCTACGGCACCATGGCGGCCAAGGCGGTGTTGCGCGATGCCGGCCGCGTGCTGGGCATGGGTTACGGCCAGGTCGACAAGATTGCCAAACTCATTCCGTTGCGACCCGCCGATCCGTTGTCGCTGGAAGACGCGCTCGGGCGCAGCAAACGATCTCGCGAGGATTCCGCGCGCATCGTCGCCGAGTTCAAGCAGTTGTACGAAACCGAAGACGATGTGCGCGAGCTGGTCGACCTGGCGTTGGGCCTTGAAGACCTGACCCGCAACGCCGGCAAGCACGCAGGTGGCGTGGTGATTGCGCCATCGGCATTGACCGATTTCGCCCCGCTCTACAGCGAAGGCGGCAGCGACGGCGTGGTCACCCAGTTCGACAAGGACGATGTCGAAGCCGTGGGCTTGGTGAAGTTCGACTTCCTCGGGTTGCGCACGCTGACGATCATCGACTGGGCAACCAAGTCGATCAATGCGCGGCGCGCCAAAGCCGGCGAAGGACCGCTCGACATCGCCGCGCTGCCGCTGGACGACCCGGCCGTGTATAAATTGCTGAAAAATGCACAAACCGTCGCGGTGTTCCAGCTTGAAGGCGCCGGCATGCAGCGCGCGCTCAAGGAAGCCGGGCCGGATAACTTCGACGACATCATCGCGCTGGTTTCGCTATTCCGCCCCGGCCCGATGGAGCTGATCCCGCAATTTTGCGCGCGCAAGCACGGACGCGAGCCGGTGGTGTATCCCGACCCGCGCGTGGAACCGATCCTGCGCGAGACCTACGGCATCATGGTCTACCAGGAACAGGTCATGCAGATGGCCCAGATCGTCGGCGGCTACTCGTTCGGCGCTGCCGATTTGTTGCGTCGTGCAATGGGCAAGAAGATCGCTGCAGAGATGGCCAAGCATCGCGAAATCTTCCGCGATGGCGCGCAGAAGAATGGCGTGGACTCGCACAAGGCCGATGCGATTTTCGACCTGATGGAGAAATTTGCGGGCTACGGCTTCAACAAATCGCACGCCGCCGCCTATGCGCTGGTCAGCTACCAGACCGCGTGGCTCAAGGTGCATTATCCGGCCGAGTTCATGGCTGCGGTGTTGTCGGCGGATATGGACAACACTGACAAGGTCGTCAATTTTCTTGGTGAAGCGCAGGCGTTGGGCCTGACCGTAATGCCGCCCGATGTGAATGCTTCAGGCTATCGCTTCGCCGCGCTCGATTCGGATTCCAGCAGCGCCCAATCGAACACCATTCGCTACGGTCTCGGCGCGGTCAAGGGCGTCGGACACGGCGCGGTGGACAGCGTGGTCGAAGCATGTGCCAGCGGCGGGCCGTTCCGCGACTTGGCCGATTTCTGCCAAAGGGTCGATACGCAGAAACTCAACAAGCGCGTGCTGGAAGCATTGATCATGAGCGGCGCAATGGATGCGCTGGCATCCAATCGCGCATCGCTGATGACGCAGCTTCCTGAATGCATGCGCGCCGCCGAGCAAACCGCGCGCGATGCGCTGGCCGGGCAGAACGACATGTTCGGTGGCGGCACCGCGGCGGTCGGCCCGGTGCTGCAATTGACCCAAGTCGAGGAGTGGCCGATTGAGCGCAAGCTCGCGGGAGAACGCGACACGCTCGGGCACTACTTGTCCGGGCATCCGACCAATGCCTGGAAGGATGTCCTCGCGCAACTGGCGACCTGCGCGATTGGCGAAATCGGTGAGCGTTTCCAGCCGCCGAAGCCACGTGCTCCCAGGCCGGACGACATTGCCAATCGGTTCCGCCGCGCGCCGGAGACCCTCTGGAGCGTGGCCGGCCAGATGGTCGAACTGCGTAAACGCGGGGATACCATGGCCTTCGTGCAAATCGAGGATTGGAGCGGGCGCCTGGAAATCAGTCTGTACCGCGAAGTCTTTGTCGAATACGCCCCGTTGCTCACGCGCGACGCCATCATCGTGATTGAGGGCGGCCTGGTCTGGGACGAATACGCCAACGCTCCGCGCCTGCGCGCACACCGTATCCTCACGCTCAACCAGGCCTGCGAACGCTACGCGCGCCTGCTGCGCGTGTACCTGAACGGTATTGGCGCAGATTTTGTCGATTCCCTGCGTATAGCACTGAACGGATACCGCGGCGGCCGCACCAGCCTGCGCCTGCACTACAACACCGCCCAAGGCCAAGCCGAGCTGGAACTGGGTGAGGAGTGGCGCGTGCGCGCCAGCGCCGACCTCAAACGCACACTGGAGGCCCTGCCCGGCGTCGTATCCACGGAATTGCTGCTCAGCCGGGTTGGTTTCGAGGTCGTCAATTGAGGCGTGGCCAAGCTTGCCAGAAATGCGAATAGCCTTGTCCGCAAACAACGCCAGGAACGCGAACAGTGCAGTAGCGCGAGAGGCAAGTGCTTTTCGACTTTCTACTTTTGCGTCCTTGGCACCCTTGGCGGAGAACTATCTTCTGATGATCTCATTTCCTGCATTTGGACCCTGCACGGACCCATTTCTCGGCCGGCCTGGCTATAATCCACGGTTTGCACCGCAATCACGCGATGAATCCAAACTTCCTCGATTTTGAACAACCCATCGCCGAACTGGAAGGCAAAATCCAGGAACTGCGCCATGCCAGCCATGGCCAGGCGTTCAATATCGATGAGGAAGTCGGCCGCCTGCGCGACAAGCTGCGGCACAAGACCGCGGATATCTTCAAGAACCTGACGCCGTGGCAGATTACCCAGCTCGCCCGCCACCCGTCGCGGCCCTACACCCTGGATTACATCGAAACCATCTGTGACGAATTCCAGGAACTCGCTGGTGATCGTGCTTACGCCGACGATGCGGCGATTGTCGGCGGCCTCGGCCGCATCAACGGCCGCGCCGTGATGATCATCGGCCACCAGAAAGGCCGGGATACCAAGACCAAGATCCGACGCAATTTCGGCATGCCGCGACCGGAAGGCTATCGCAAAGCGCTGCGCTTGATGCAGATGGCGCAGCGATTCAAGCTGCCAATCCTGACCTTCATCGACACACCAGGAGCTTATCCTGGCGTGGGTGCCGAAGAACGCGGCCAGAGTGAAGCGATCGCCCGGAATCTGCTTGAAATGGCGCAATTCACGGTGCCGATCATCTGCACGGTGATCGGCGAAGGCGGCTCGGGCGGCGCGCTGGCAATTGGCGTCGGCGATCGCACCGTAATGCTGCAGTATTCAATCTATTCGGTGATTACACCCGAAGGCTGCGCGTCAATCCTGTGGAAGAGTGCCGAAAAGGCCAAGGACGCAGCCGAAGCGCTTGGCCTGACCACGCCACGTTTGCTTGAACTGGGCCTGATCGACAAGGTCGTGCGCGAACCGCTCGGCGGCGCACACCGGGATCCGCACGCGATGGCCATACGATTAAAGGCCGTGCTACTCAATCAGCTCGGCGAACTCGACCGCCACGACGGCAGCGCCCTGGTCGAGCAGCGCTACCGTCGCCTGCGCAACTACGGCGTAGTCAAAGCTGGGTGACAGCCGGTGCCGCCAGATCGACGTCCATCTCGATCCCTCCAATCCAACCGGCGACGAGGTTGTACAAAAATGCCCCAATCGCACCGGCAATGAAACCAATAACGCCATACATGATCGGCAGGAAGATCAACATGATCAGTCCACCGAGCATGCCTGCCGCGCCGGCACTGTGGCCGATCAATCCACCAATCATCGAACCAAAAAGCATCATCATCAAGGCGAGAATTACGCCGAATATTGCCATTACGAGTGCTTGAAAAATTGCCAATTTAAGTACGCCGATACGTTTGATGACCATGACGCTTCTCCCCGAAACGATGGATTGATGGCCGCCGGATGGCGGGTACGAGCAAGCTAACCGATAATCGCCTGGTACGCAAAAGGGCAAGTTCCGGGACGATGCGCATATGTCCGAGGTGATTCGTGAATTGGCTTCGCGCCTGGCTTCATTGCCGGACCGCGGCAGCATCGTGGTCGGATTCAGCGGCGGCATGGATTCGTCGGTGTTGCTGCATGCGCTGGCGCGCGAGCCCGCCGTTCGCGCGCGCGGCTTGCGCGCCATTCATGTCGATCACACGCTGCATGCCGACAGCGCAAGGTGGGCCGCACATTGCCGGGGTTTCGCCGAAAACCTCGAGGTCGCACTCGATGTCGTAGCGGTAAGCCTGGCAGCGAATGGAGGAACCGGGCTGGAAGCCGCGGCGCGAGATGCGCGTCTTGGCGCATTCGCCAACGCGTTGCAGCCGCAAGAAATCCTTGCTCTGGCCCATCACGCTGACGATCAGGCCGAAACTGTCCTGCTGAAATTGCTGCGTGGCGCCGGGCCGGAAGGCCTTGGCGGCATGCGTGAAATACGTGAGTTCGGAAACCATTATTTGTGGCGTCCGCTGCTGAACCTGCCACGCGCGAAACTGGCGGAGTACGCGCAAGCCCATGCGTTGGGCTGGCTCGACGATCCGAGCAATGCCGACACGCGCCTGAGGCGAAATTTCTTGCGCCACGACATTTTGCCGCGCTTGCGCGAACGTTGGCCTCAGGCCAGCGCAGCCTTGACGCACAGTGCGACATGGGCGCGTGCCGCAGCGCAATTCATCGACGACCAGGCGCGCGCGGCTCTACGCACGTTGCAAGGCTACGATCCAGAATCGTTGCCGTGGCGCGATTGGCTGGATCTTCCCGCAGCGCTGCGCGACCCCGTGTTGCGCCTGTGGCTGCGCGAGGTCGGACTCGACGCGCCGGCACATTTCCATGTTATCGAACTCGAACGCCAGCTGCGCGATGCTGGCGAGGACCGCACTCCTTGCGTGAGCTGGGACCACACGCAAGTGCGTCGCTATCGGCGACGTATCCATGCCATGCACACATTGTTGCCGGCGCCATCGGACTGGGAAGCCACCTGGAATGGCACCGCGCTTACGCTGCCTGCTGGCGGCACGCTGGTGATGC
>JBDTLA010000131.1:0-20580 GCA_039935035.1 Rudaea sp.
CCATCCTGTGAATCGATTTTCTAGGGGCAGGTTCATAGTCTGTTTCATATAGGTATACAGACTAGCTGCTGATAAATCTTTCATATGCATACTGTTTACCCAATCAAGTTTTTGGGTATCAAACAGCGCACCTTTAGATGATATAGCATCCAATGAAAAAGCTTCGATCATTTGGGCAAAACTAAAGATCTCTTGATCGCCATGCGACCAGCCCAGTCGAACCAGGTAATTGAGCAGCGCGTGCGGCAGGAAGCCGTCGTCGCGATACTGCATGACGCTAACCGCACCGTGCCGCTTCGACAATTTCTGCCCGTCAGCGCCCAGGATCATTGGCAGATGCGCGAATTCCGGGATGGACGCTTCCAGCGCATGGTAGATGTTGATCTGGCGCGGCGTGTTGTTGACGTGATCGTCTCCGCGAATTACCTCGCCGATGCGCATGTCGATGTCGTCAACAACCACGGCAAAATTATAGGTTGGAAATCCGTCGGAACGAACCATCACCAGGTCATCAAGCTCCTCGTTGTTCCATTCGATGCGACCCTTGATCTTGTCGTTGAACACAACAGAACCAGACGCCGGATTGCGAAAGCGGATCACACGATCAGGATCGTCGCGCAATGCTGCGCTGTTGTCGCGATACGCACCCGCATAGCGGGGTTTGACGCCTTGCTCCATTTGCTGGGCGCGCATGGTGTCGAGTTCCTGCTTGCTCTCGTAGGCGTAGTAGGCTTTGCCAGCGCGCACCAGTTCGTCGGCCACCTTGCGATAGCGCTCCATGCGCAGGGTTTGATAGAACGGGCCTTCATCGTGTTCCAGACCCAGCCAGTTCATTCCATCGATGATGGCCTTCACGGCTTCGTCAGTGGAGCGCTCGCGATCGGTATCCTCGATACGCAGGATGAACTCACCGCCGCGATGGCGCACTTCCAGCCAGCAGTAGAGCGCCGTACGGGCGCCACCAATATGCAGGAATCCGGTGGGGCTGGGAGCGAAACGGGTGCGGACGGTCATTGATCAAAGCTGGCGGAATCGGCCCATTAGATTATCAGATGCGCGATAATCGTGGCGATTCGCTAAAGACTGGGACCACTCATGATCCGTTCGATCCATCGCTGTCTTGCTTTCGTCGTCGCTGCTGCCGGGCTGCTCACCGCATGCGCCACTACACCGAATGCCGCAACTCCCGCACTGCCGGATGGCACGCGCACGCAAATCGGCGTTCTGGAAACCACCGACCTGCATTCGAACGTCATGAGTTACGACTATTACAAACTCGCACCCGACCCGAGCGTCGGTCTTGAGCGCACCGCGACGTTGATCCGTGCCGCGCGCAGCGAATTCAACAACACGCTGCTATTCGACGCAGGCGATACGATCCAGGGCACGCCACTTGCCGACTACCAGGCGCTGGTTGCGCGGCCGCATTGCGATCAGGAATTGGCGATCTACAAGGCCATGGATACGCTCGGCTACGACGCCGGCACGATTGGCAACCATGAATTCAATTATGGTCTGGGTTTCTTGAGCCAGGTCACCGCAACGCCGTTCGACGTCACCGGGGTGCCCGTCGAGCATTGCAAAGGGCCGAACTATCCGTTCGTGTTGTCCAACGTATTCAGCCTAAAGACCGGCAAGCCGTTGTATGCACCGTGGCGCGTAATCAAGCGCACCATCAGCGTTCGCACGCCGGATGGGCAAACCCGCGAAGCCACCATCCATATCGGCTTGCTCGGATTCACGCCGCCACCCATCATGGATTGGGATCGCCTCAATTTGCAGCACAAAGTCCGCGTCATGGGTGTAGTCGAAGCGGCAAAAAAATATATGCCTGAAGTCCAAAAGGCCGGCGCTGATATCATCATCGCGATCGTGCATGGTGGCATGAACACGTCGCCGTATACGCCGGAAATGGAAAATGCCAGTTGGTATCTCTCCGAAGTGCCGGGCATCGACGTCATGCTGCTCGGGCATTCGCATCAGATATTCCCCGACCCGACCAACTCGAAATCGCACTACTCCCACATGCACGATGTCGATAACGTGCGCGGTTTCGTCCATGGTGTTCCGGCGGTGATGGGCGATTTCTACGGCAAGGCGCTTGGCGTGATTGATCTGGCTTTGGCCTGGCACGACGGTCACTGGCACGTGGATCGCAGCGCCACACACTCACAAGTCCGCAGCATTCGCAACGCCGATGGCACCTACGTGGCACCCGATCTGGAAATCGCCGCGCTGGTAAAGCCCGAACACGAAGCCACCATTGCGTACGTCAAAACACCGATCGGTCGCAGCGATTTCGCCATGAGCACGTATTTCGCCGCCGCCGGCGATGTATCCGCTTTGCAAATCGTCAACATGGCGCAACGCGACTACGTGCAGAAATACATTGCCGCGAATCTGCCGCAATATGCAAACCTTCCGGTGATTTCCGGCGCGTCGCCGTTCAAGGCCGGTTTTGGCGGAGCCAACGATTTCACCGACATCCCGTCCGGCCCGCTGGCGATTCGCAACGCCGCAGATCTCTATCTTTACGCCAACACGCTGGCAGCCGTAAAGACCAATGGCGCCGGCATCCGCGCGTGGCTGGAACAATCCGCGCATTGGTTCAATCGAATCGACCCCAACGATGCCAAGCCGCAGGAACTGATCAGCTCACGATTCCCAAGTTACAACTTCGATGTGCTTCAGGGAGACTTGAGTTACGCCATTGATCTTACCAAACCGCTCGACCAACGCATCGTCGATCTGCGCTACAAGGGCAACCCGATACGCGCCGATGAACAATTCGTTGTCGCCACCAACAACTATCGCGCGAACGGTGGCGGTCGCTTCCCTGGGCTTGATGGAAACAGCATTATCTGGTCCTCGCCAGATACCAATCGTTCGATCATCATCAAGTACGTCGGAGACGCCGGCACGCTGACGCGCGCGCGATTCGGCAACGACAAAAACTGGCATTTCGTCAAGGTAAAAACGGCCGGACCGGTGATTTTCACCTCCGCGGAAGGGAAACTGTCGCTGGCGCGCGCAGCAGGGCTAACCGACGTGACGCCACGAAAAGACCTGGGCAACGGTAACGCGGTTTACGCGATCGACCTTTCGCATTGATTCCGGTTTGGACGCAATTCGTCTGCACTACCAACCGACGCTGCCACCTTCAGGCTCCGCAAGCGGGTTGTTCTGAACTTCTCCCACGGTTGCGCGTAGGTAACGCACGCGAGCGTTGCTGCGCGAGTCATTCACCGGCACGAATGCATCGCGTGCGAGTCATTCGTGCATTGCGCCTACGGGCTACTTTTCAATACCCTTCCAGGTAAATCACTTGACGTGAATCGTGATCTTTTTCGACACGATCGGCGGATCAAACTGCATGTGCGCGAAATCGCCGAAATCCAGTTGCAATGTGTGATCGCCCGGACTCAGGTGAATCGTGGTTTCGGTCTGTGCTTTGCCGAAATGCAGGTGCGTCGCATCGCTCGGAATCGGTGCATTCTTTGGCGGCAAGCTTGCCACGTCAATCAATAGGTGGTGATGCCCCGTGTTCGGCGCGGGATCGGTGGCGGGCACCAATTTGATGCCCTTGACGCCGAATTTGACGTGTACATCCGCACCCACAATGGCACCATCTTTCGGCGCAATGATGAACACGTGCGCACCTGACGGCGCCTTGGGATGCAACATTGGGGCGGTTTTGGCCGCCTCCTGCGCAACAGCCAAGCTGCTGGCCATGGCCAAGCCAGCCACGAGTATTGTCATGATGCGCATTTTGAAATCTCCTGAATGATGCGATGCGCCGATCATACGCTTTTCGCTTCAGCCACGATCGTTGTTTCGATGCAACTGGCAGTGGATTTGCAAGCCTGGCGATTGCGCCAAAACACCCGAGTCGATGACCAAGCCATACTCGGCGACAGCGCCAATATTGCCATTTTGCATCCGCACGCGGCCACCGGTTGTATTGCGTTCGGCTGCGAAACCCGCGCACCTGCGCCGGGTGTTTTTCCGTATACTTCGACGAGCCGCGCGACCGCAGCAGTCGCGTTCGCGGCATCAAGGAGCCGTTTGTGGCAAGTGAAAAATTCCTGGCCGTCATCGGCATCGACGAAGCAGATACGGCCCATTTGCGGCTGTTGCTACGCATGGCCACCGACAAGCTTGCGCAGCGCTGGCGCTGGGGTAGCGAAGAAAACGCCGACATGGTGATCGTCGATCCAGCCCAGTTGCAAGGCCAGTTCGCGCGCAATCGGGCCTATAACAGCGGCCGGCGTTGCGCGATATTCAGCGTCGACGAGCCACTGCGCGACGGCGAACTGCGTCTGGCCAAGCCTTTGAAGGTGGAAAATCTGATCCAGGTATTGGCCGCGATCTCATCGGGTGCCGCGAAACTGAACTCCCCCGTATTGCAACAAAAAGCGGATTTTTACGATCCGGATACATTCAATCCCGACTTTGAACTGGAGGATGGCGCAGGTGCCGAGGTGCGCACGCGACGATCCGACGCGAATCCTGCGCCCGGCTTGGACGAACTGTTCAAACCGGACAGCGAAAGTCGCAAGCCGCAGTTCGCAGTCAAGGTGGATCTCGGCCCGGAAACACGAATTCAGAGCACGCCAGCGCGTTCGCAACGCAGCGAGCATCGAGTCGCCGATTCGATCGACGGGGTGCGCAAGCAAAAACACAAGTCCGAGGGCATCAATATCAGTGCCAGCATGGAGGATGAATCCACCTCGACCAACAACACGCAGAGCCTACGTGAATACCTCAATGAACGCGCGCTGGGTGGACCTTCGAGTATCACTCTTGCAGACGCGCCCGAATTGACCCTGGATCCAAAAACGCAGACGTTCCACAGTCGCGCCGGCATGGCGGCATTGGTTGCGTATTGCAAGCAGACTCTGCCACGGTCGCTATGGCGCAAAGTGACCAGCAGCGAACTGGCACGTATTCGCGACCAACAACCCGGACGCCCCTATAGCCTGCTGGTCTGGCTCGACGTGCTGACCCATTCAGGTGGGCGCCTGGCATCGCACCTTGATCCCGGTGGTCGCTACAAGCTCAAGCGTTGGCCAGAAACCACGCACGACTTCCCGAGCCATCATCGCGTCGCCACCGCGCTTTCCAAACCGGCAAAACTCAATGAAATCGCCAACTCTACCGGTGTTCCCATGGGTGACGTATTCGATCTGGTTAACGCCTATGATGCGATCGGATTGATCGAAGTAGAGCCACGTACCTCGCGTCACGCAGAAAGCGAGCCGCAGGGATTGCTCGCGCGCCTTGGCAACGTATTCCGCAGGAAGTAGCCGCTGCATCACAGTCGCTCAGACCGTGTGCACCCGCAGATACGCCGTTTGCGCTTGACCACGGGGCAAAATCAGCGACAATTCACATCATCGCACCGCGCGTTTGGATAACCATCCCTGCAACCGGTTAGTGGTCGTTGCCGATTCGACTGACACGGGGGGAGATATGGCCAGACGTCTGACGCTGCAAGGTGCCAATGAGCACGATGCCGCGCATCTCAAAAATCTGTTGAACAAGGGCCAGTTGGGCATTCCGTCCGGATGGCGGTTCTACTCCGGGGACGATACCGATTTGCTGGTTGTCGATGTGGACACTGTCTACGGGCACATGGATTGGCTGCGTGCGCACAGCCTCGGCAAACCCGTCGCGGTCCTCACCGAGCATACCAAGTTCGAAGACAGCGACATGATCCTGCACAAGCCAGTCAGCATGGAAAACCTTGCTGAAGTCCTGGCACATGCGGCACAACAAGTGCCAGATCGTGCGGAATCGGCAGAAATTGAACATGAGACTCCGCAACCACAACCGATAAGTATCGCCAAAAAGGCGGTTTCGGAAAAACGCGAGGCGGCCCCGGTCGCGATGCCAGAACCCGCGCCAGCGCCCGTGCCCGTATTACCCGTTTCCGAACCACCGCGTGAACAATCGCTGGAACAGTGGCTCAGCGGCAGTTCACTGACTGGGTATGTGCGCCTGCAGTTTGCCGGTGCTTCGACCCTGGTAATCGACAATGTGGATAAGACGTTCTATACCGAGGGCAACTTGCGCGCTCTGGAAGCACACTGCAAACGCAAGATCAAGCCGGAAGACTGGCAACGCTTGATGCCCGGCGATTTTGCTGCGGCACAAGCGGCGAGCAAAGCACAGCCCATTGCGCGCCTGCTGTGGTTATGCCACATCCTTGGATCGCACGGTCATCCGGCGCCTGGCATCGATGTCAACGCAAAATACAAACTCGCACGCTGGCCACAGATCGAGCGCGAATTTCCCAAACACTTTCGCATCGCAACAGTGATGATGAAACAACTGGCTACCCTGAGCGAAGTCGCTGAACAAAGCGGCGCGACGCTGCCGGACGTTATCGATTTTGCCAATGCCTACCATGCGATCGGCTATATGGAAATGGAATCCAACACCGTTATCGACGCTGTCCCTCGCGATTCCGGCCGGGGAGCAATTCTGTCGCGATTGCGCAAGCCGTTTGGCAACGGCTGAGGGTCTGGCGCCTCAAGAAAGCAGATCTTTTACTTTGCTGCGTAGGTCCGAACTTTTTGAATCGCGAAGCTTTCACTCACCTGCTCTGAGCAAGTCACTTCTTAAAGAGCAGAGCTTCCACTCGACGACGTCGAGCGGGCAACCTCCGAAAGTAGAATGGGTGGAGCGCAGCGATACCCATCCTACAAACTGGGCTGAGTATTGCGATGCCCGGTGTTGGCATGGACGGTTGCAGGGCTTGACAGCCCAGCCTATGAAGAGCGGGTAGCCTTCTGCTGCCCTCGCCAACAGCAAACATTCATGGCCCTGCTAAACTGAACGCCACGCGTGTTGCAAAGAACGCACAAGGAAGACCGCCATGAATTACCGTCATGCGTTTCACGCCGGCAATTTTGCCGATGTGTTCAAACACACGATTCTGGTCGGGCTGATCGAAGCGCTGAAAGCCAAGCAGACGGCATTCTGCTATTTCGACACACATGCCGGTTCCGGTCGCTACGACTTGCGCAGCGAGGCGGCACGCAAATCGCGTGAATACGAAGACGGCGTGGCGCGACTGCTGGGTGCTACCGCGTTACCTGCGTCGGCACACATCTACCTTAATCTGGTCCGAGCGCTGAATGCGGAAAGCAACGGCAGCGAACTGGCTGTTTATCCCGGCTCACCGTTGATCGCCAGCTCACTGATGCGCGATGACGACCGTGCGGTGCTGTGCGAAGTGCAACACTCGGAAGCGGAAAAATTGAAGCTGCTATGCGCCAGCGATGCGCGCATCGGCGTGCATGAACGCGACGGCTACGCAGCGCTCGGCGCGTTGCTTCCGCCCAAGGAGCGCCGCGGTCTGGTGCTGATCGATCCACCCTACGAAGCACAGGGCGAAGAATTTCGCATTGTCGAATCTGCGATAGCCACCGCGTATGCGCGCTGGCCAACGGGGATCTACGCAATCTGGTATCCGATCAAGCTACGCGAGCCGACCATGGCGCTACAGCGATGGTTCGCGCGCGAGAAGATTCCGAACGTCCTTTGTGTCGAATTGCTGCTGCACCCGGATAACTCAACACTGCGCCTGAATGGCTGCGGCATGATCATCGTCAATCCGCCGTGGAAATTTGAACGCCAATTGGCCGAGCTATTGCCGGTATTGCGGCGCTATCTGAGCCAGGGCCGCTTCAGCCAGGAGCGTATCGATTGGCTTACGAAAAGCTGATTCGCGCCGCGCGTAACTGATCCGGATTCGCAGACGAAATCATTTCGCGTCCAGCGTGGACGTGGCGCTGAGCGCACGACTCTTGCCAAGCACACCCGCATAGTAGGCAATGTAATAGCCGACCAGTATTCCAAAGATCGCCAGGGTCAACGGGCTTTTTTGATAGGCTGCGAATGGATTCGCACTTGCCTGTGTCGCCGCATGCATCGCCGGGTAGACCAGCAGAAATCGGTAGGCGATACGTCCCAGCAACAACGCGGAAACGAACAGTCCAATGTAGGTGTGTGGCGTGTAGAAACTACCCTGTGGGGTAACCTCGAACTTGGTGTGGCGCAAACCAAACCAAGCCAGCAAAACACCCGCGGCAATGCCCGCAACCATCGCTTCGGCTAGTTGTGCGTTGCGCATTGACGCGGCGAGAACCATGACACCGATCACGCTGAATATCCCGATACGAAACCACATGCGCTTCGGGGTGACCGGCTGCCGTCCGATATTGCGGCGCACGCGACGATACATTGCCCACGCGATGAAGGCCGTCAGCAAAACCGGAGTAAGCAGTTTGGGATCCATGGAATAAAGACCTCAAGGTATACGAACAAGAATTCCAGCTCGGCAAGAATTCAGCCAAGCCACTCCAAACATGACGACCACGAAATGCTTGTGGGTCGATCAATTGGCAACATCGGGTTCGAAGAACGACCAGCGGATATCCGAAAACTGCAATTTCATCGCCGCTTCCACTCGATTAATAGCATCGATCAATTCATCACCGGACAACGGGCCATGCATCTTTGCCTTTACTGCCACCATGACGTCCGGGCCAAGCTGCAAGGTAATCAGATTGAACACGCATTCGACTTCTTCGCGGGCTGTGACGAATTCCTTGATGGCTGCGTGCAAGCGTGGTTCGGCACTTTGCCCGATCAGCAACGAAGCGACTTCACGCGCGACAAATACGGCGATCACGCAAAGCAGTACACCAATGGCAATCGAACCGCAGGCATCATAAATCGGATTGCCGCTGATCCAGGTTGCAAGTATGGCGATCAGCGCGAACGCCAATCCCAACAAAGCCGCGAGATCCTCGCCAAACACCACGATCAATTCGCTTTGCCGACTTTCGCGGAACCAGCGCCACAAATTCTTGCTCCCACGCGCCTTGTTCACTTCGCGCATGCAGCCCCACATCGAAACCGATTCGGCAACGATGCTGAAAACCAGCACGCCGATCGCCAACCATGGCCAGCGCAACGGCTCGGGC
This sequence comes from Rudaea sp., assembly GCA_039935035.1. Lineage (GTDB taxonomy): Bacteria > Pseudomonadota > Gammaproteobacteria > Xanthomonadales > Rhodanobacteraceae > Rudaea. Next base: position 8,997 of record JBDTLA010000131.1, read on the forward strand.
GAATTGAGCTTGTGGATGCCCTCGTAGATCGAAAACGCCCCGCCCACGCTGAACAGCAAAAGGGCCACGAGGAACGACCAGAAGTACACGACCAATCCGTAACCCAACGGATGATCCGGCGACGGCGCGCGTCGCGACTGACGCATGCCAACCAGCAACAAGCCCTGATTCGCGCAGTCGGCGAGCGAATGTACGGCCTCGGCCATCAGCGATCCGGAACCGGTCATCAGCGCGCCGCCAAGCTTGGCGACAAAGATCGCAAAGTTAGCACCCAGCGCAAAAAGTATCGTCTTCAGCGAATCGGGTTTGCTCGACATGTCATTCTGTTTTGGAGGGATCGATCCGGCCCGCTTTCGCATCACCGAGTGAATCTTGCTGCTTCTTGCCCAAACCGCTGCAAACCAGTTCGTAGGATCGGCGAATCCAGGCGCACACGTTCTCGCCCTCGAAATATTCCGGCTCCACCATGGTTACCCAGAATGCACGCGCCGAGTAATGCGCAGGCACCATACCTGTGCGCTCGCTCATTTCGACAAAGTGGGCGGGATCGACTTTGAACGACAAGCGGTCGCGATCCTGACCGCGCAGGCAAAGCACCGCGAAGAGTTTGCCCTTGACGGAAAACTCCAGTTCATCCTCGCCCTTGATGCGGCTGCGCACGCCGGGCCAGGATTCACACAACGCATTGAGCTCATCGACATTCACGGTGCGGACATTCTACCTTGCGATGCGCAAATCGCGTACGCTTTGCGCCGCGCCAGTCGCATCCGACCCGATTTCGCAGACTCCGCATCAACTCAACGCAGGCTGAGCCTTTGTGGCCCCGCGATGCCGCGTCCATTCCTGGAGGCGATCGAAGTACAGATAGATCACCGGGGTCAGGTAAAGCGTCAGAATCTGTGAGGTAATCAGGCCACCTACGACCGTCACGCCCAGCGGGCGTCGTGACTCCGCGCCGGCACCAATCCCCAACGCAATGGGTAACGTACCCATCAACGCCGCGAAACTGGTCATCATGATCGGGCGAAAACGCACCATGCTGGCCTCGAAGATAGCCTCACGTGCAGTCTTTCCCCCACGCTGCGCTTCGATCGCGAAGTCGATCATCATGATCGCGTTCTTCTTGACGATGCCGATCAGCATGATCAGTCCGACGGCCGAATACAGATCCAGATCGATGTGGAAAATCATCAGTGTGAGCAGCGCGCCGAATGCGGCAGTCGGCAGTCCGGAAAGGATGGTCAGCGGATGAATGAAACTTTCGTAGAGGATACCCAGAACCAGATAGATCACGAACACGGCGACCAATAGCAACATTCCCATTCCGGATATCGAGGATTGAAACGCTTGCGCTGTACCCTGGAACTCGCTGGTGATCGAGTCCGGAACGTGCATTTTCGCCACCGCCGCCTCGATACGATCGACAGCCTGGCTCAACGAAACGCCTGGCGCCAGATTAAAGGAAATGGTTGCGGCAGGAACCTGACCAAGATGACTGATCGTTGCAGGGCCGACGGATTTGCTGAAATGTGCGACAGCAGACAAGGGCACCAGATTTCCATTGTCGCCGTGGATATACAACTGGCTGAGCACGGACGGATCGTCCTGCCGTTTCGGATCGACCTGCATCAACACCCAGTACTGATCAATCGATGTATAAATTGTCGAAACCTGCTGCGGACCGAACGCGGTGTACAACGCACTCTCGATTTGCTCGGCGGTCACACCCGTTGCGGCGGCGGCATCGCGATCGATCTTGACGTCGACCTGTGGCGTGGCGATTTGCAGATCACTGGTGACATCCTGTAGTCCCGGCAATGCGGCGATCGCATCCACAAGCTTCGGCACGAAGGCGAACAGCTGCTTGGTGTCGATGTCCTGCAAGGTATATTGGTACTGCGTCTTGGTCAGGTGTCCGCCAATGCTGATGCCAGGAATGTTTTGCAAATACACTTTGAACCCCGGAATACCCTGCAGCTTCGGACGCAGTTCCTGGATCACTTCCTGGGCGGAAAGACGTTGGCTGCGCGGTTTCAGCGTCACGATCATGCGCCCAAGGTTCAACGTACCGCTGCTGCCGGAAACGCCGATGAAGGCGAGCACACCGGCGACGTTTGGATCGGCCTTGATCAGCTTCGCAATCTCGCTGTGCTTGTTCGCCATCGCGTCGAAACCGATATCCTGGGCGGCTTCGGTGAATACGAACAATTGCCCGCTATCGTCGCTGGGCAGAAAACCCTTCGGAATGACGATGAACAGGGCAACCGTCGCGATCAGGATCAAGCAGAAACCGAGCATCACCAGACGCTGATGTTCCAGGCCTGCACGCAGGGTGCGTCGGTAGAAATTCTGCATCCCATCGAATCCGCGTTCAAAAGCGCGGTACATGCGCCCATGCTTTTCGCCGCGATGCGATTTCAACATGCGGCTGCACAGCATCGGCGTCAACGTCAGCGAAACGAATCCGGACACGAGCACGGCACTGACGATCGTCACCGCGAACTCATGCAAGAGGCGCCCGATGATGCCGCCCATGAACAGCACCGGGATGAATACCGCGGCCAGCGACAAGGTCATCGACACGATCGTGAAGCCAATTTCGCGCGCGCCATCCAGGGTCGCCTGCATGGGCGACTTTCCCATCTCCAGATGACGTGAAATGTTCTCCAGCATGACGATGGCATCGTCGACAACGAAGCCCACGCACAACGTCAGCGCCATCAGTGACAAATTGTCCAGGCTGTAACCGAATGGGTACATGATCGCGAACGTGCCAATGATCGACATCGGCAAAGCCAGTGACGGAATGATCGTGGCCGAGAGATTGCGCAGGAAAATGAAGATGACCATCACGACCAGTATCAGGGCCAGGAACAGACTGAACTGGACCTCGTTGACCGACTCGCGAATGCTTTGGGTGCGGTCATAAAACACCTTCAGCGTGGCGCCGGCAGGCAATTGCTTTTCAAACCCAGGCAGCACCTTGCGGATGCGCTTGACCACATCGATGGTGTTCACACCCGGTTGCTTCTGCACCGCCAGCAACACGCTGCGCTGGCCGTTGAACCAGGCCAGATGCTTGTCGTTTTGCACACCGTCATAGACATGTCCGATATCGCTCAGGCGAACCGGCGCGCCGTTCTGGTAACTCACGATCAGATTGGCGAACGGTTTAGCGGCCTGGAACTGACCATCTACCATCACGTTGTAGGTGCGCGTGCTGCCGTACAATGTTCCGGTCGGCAAATTGACATTCCCGCTGGCGACGGCTTTCTCGACTTGATCGATGCCAATGCCACGGCTGGCCATGGCACCGGGATCAAGATCGATGCGTACCGCGTATTTCGCCGATCCATAGACGTTGACCAGGGCCACGCCATTTACCATGGACAGGCGCTGAGCCAACAGCGATTCCGCATATTCGTCGACTTTCGACAACGGCAATGTGGTCGACGTCATGCCGACATAGAAAATCGGCGCATCCGCGGGATTGACCTTGCGAAACGATGGCGGCGTGGTCATCGTCGGCGGCAATTGCTTTGATGCGAGGGAAATCGCGGACTGCACATCGAGCGCGGCCGCGTCAATATTCCGGTCAAGTGCGAACTGCAGCGTGATTTGGGTCTGACCCAGGCCACTGTCGGATGTCATCGAATCCAGTGCCGGGATCGACGAGAACTGCTTTTCCAGCGGGGTCGCGACTGCCGCAGCCATGGTCTCCGGCGATGCGCCGGGCAAGCTGGCCGTCACCTGGATCGTGGGAAAATCCACGTTCGGCAAATCCGATACCGGCAGCAATCGATAGGCGGCGATGCCGAACACAAGTATGCCAACCATGACCAACGTCGTCATGATCGGTCGCTGGACAAATCGCGCGGAAATGCTCATGCGCCCGACTCAGTGGGTCGCTGCTGCTGGAGCGATGTGTACTCGCGCGCCTTCGGTCAGACGCGATTGTCCGTCAATGACCACGGTTTCACCATCGAGAAGGCCGGCAGAAATCATCGATTTACCATTGAGACTGCGTGCGACCGCGACATCGCGCTGCTCTGCCGTTCCGTCAGGTTTGACCACGAACACGTAGCTGCCTTTTGGTCCGTCCTTGACCGCGGCATCCGGAATCACCAGCGCGTCAACATCATGTCCCAGAGTCAAATCGACATTGACGAACTGCCCCGGCCATAACCGCTTGTCGTCGTTGGCGAAGATCGCGCGTAATTTGACCGTATTGGTCGCTGGATCGATCGCATTGTCCACAAAAGCCAAATTTCCACTTATTTTCCCGTTGATCCCGTCGCCATAGACGATTACTCCAAGCGCGTTGCCGGATTGCGCCGCCCGCACGCGATCGACTTCCCGTCCCGGTACAGCGAAGTTCACATAGATCGGCGCGATCTGATTGATCGTCAGCAACGCCTGAGTGTCGTTGGCCTTCACCAGGTTGCCCGGTTGCACCAGAATGCGCCCGGCCAGGCCGGAAATTGGCGCATCGATTTCGGTATAGGCTAATTTGAGCCGTGACGCATCGACATTGGCCTGGTCCACCTTCACGCTGGCGGCAGCAGCTTCCAGCGCAGCAAGGTATTGCTGCATCTGATCTGCCGAGATGAAGCCCTTTTTCGCAACTGGCTCGTAACGCTTGACCTGCGCTGCGGCAAGATCGCGCGCAGAAATATCCCGCGCCAATGCCGCTCGTGTTTGCGCAAGATCGGCTTGCGCGGGACGCGGATCGATCTTGAACAGCAACTGGCCTTTGGTTACGCGCTGCCCGTCGGTGACATCGCTTTGCATCAATTGGCCGTCCACCAACGATTTCACCGCTACGCTGTTGATCGCCTCAACGCTGCCGACCGCAGCCTCAACTTCAGGCAATGACGTTTTTTCAACTTTGATGACGTCGACAGGTACAGATGCATTCATCTGAGGCGCGGGTTTGCTTGAGCATGCCGAAAGTACGGCCGTGGCCAGCGCAATTGCCAATAGGCAACAAAACGGTATGCGTAGCGAAGCAGCCATGGGATTCCTGCAAGGGCGACCAAAATTTGCCAGCCGCACATTATCGCCGAATTCACCGGTACCGCGGCGACCGGCAGAGGTAATGGATGGTGAAAGTCGCGTAGGCCGAAAGTCATGCGCAGCGCTGTTTGCATGACACGCGGTACACTGCGCACCCGCGCCGGCTGCGACGAGCACTCCGGCGCTGCTTCTGTGAATATATTTACCACGATGAGCGTTAAGCCTCTCCTGCATCCACCACTGCCGCGCGATCCGAAACAACGCCGCTACTGGCAAACGCCACACGGCAGCGCGCTGGCACTGGCAATCGCCGATGCCGCGCGCGCGCACGATGGGATCGTCGTAGCCGTCGCGCGCGATACCCAAAACGCGCACCAACTCGAATCGGATTTGCGCATATTTGCTGGTCGTGACCTCGACGTCCTGCATTTCCCCGATTGGGAAACCCTGCCCTACGACCTGTTTCCTCCGCACCCGCGGATCGTCTCGCAACGCATTGCCACGTTGTATCGCTTGCCCAGTGTTTCGAGTGGCGTGCTGGTGGTTCCAATCGCAACCCTGATGCAGCGCCTGGCGCCGCGCAGCTTCATTGGCGGATCGAGCCTGATCCTGCAACGCAAGCAATTGCTCGACCTGCATTCCGAACAACTGCGTTTGCAGAACTTCGGCTATCGCGCCGTGCCACAAGTTACCGAGCCAGGCGACTTTGCCGTGCGCGGCGCGCTGCTCGATGTGTTTCCCATGGGCAGCGTGGAACCCTATCGCATCGAATTGTTTGATCGCGAGATCGATTCGATTCGCAGTTTCGACCCCGAAACACAGCGTTCACTGCACAAGGTCGATAGCGTCAACCTGTTACCGGCACGCGAATTCCCGCTGACCGATGATTCCGTGAAATCATTTCGCGCCATCCTGCGCGAACGCTTCCCGATCGACCCGCGACACTGCCCGCTGTACCAGGATCTCAAACTTGGTGTCGCTCCAGCCGGCATTGAGTATTACTTGCCGCTGTTCTTTGAACACACCGAAACCCTGTTTGACTACCTCGACGAACGCGCGTTGTTCGTGCTCGGCGAGCACGCACCGCAAGCGGCCGACGCATTCTGGCAACAGGCACAAACCCGGTATGACTCGCGTGCGCACGACATCGAACGCCCGATCCTGCCGGTGCAAGAACTCTATCTGCCACCCGACCGCTTGCGCGAAAATTTCAATCAACGCTTGCGCGTGGAGATCGTCGCAAAAGGCACGAATGAACACAGCGTCGATCTGGGCACGCAGCCTGCGCCGTCGTTGCCGATCAACCATCGCGGCGAGGCGCCCGCGGAAGAACTGAAACGCTTTCTACACGCGTATCCGGGTCGTGTACTGATCGCTACCGATTCTGCCGGACGACGCGAGGCGTTGATTGAGCAATTGGCGGGCGCCAATCTTCGTCCGAAGGCTTTGGCTTCGTGGAACGAATTCGTCGCCAATCTAAAGCCCTCTCCTCTGAGCTCGCTCGGGGGAGAGGGTTGGGCGAGGGGGCAGCGTGACGATCTGTTTCAGCCGTCGGCAAATACCGAACGCCTCCCCCTCACCCCAGCACTCTCCCCCAACGATGAATCCGTTAGGGGAGAGGGAGCATGCTTGAAGCCCTCTGCCTCGAGTCCACGCGAGGCAGAGGAAGCCAAATTCTTTATCACCGTTGCCCAATTCGACGACGGCTTCGCCCTCACTAACCCCGCATTCACCGTACTCACCGAACGCCAACTACTCGGCGAACGCGCGCAGCAAACGCGCCGTCGCAAAGTTGCCGTGCGCGATCCAGAAGCGGTACTGCGTGATCTGTCTGAATTGGCCATTGGCGCACCTATCGTGCATGCCGACCACGGCGTGGGCCGCTATCAGGGCCTGGTGAAACTCGATATCGGCGAGGGCGGTGAATTTCTCGCGATCGAATACACCAAGGGCGACAAGCTCTATGTGCCCGTCGCGCAGTTGCATCTGGTCTCGCGCTATTCCGGTGCTGCACCAGAACTTGCGCCACTGCATTCATTGGGCGGCGATTCCTGGGAACGCGCCAAGCGCAAAGCCGCGCAAAAAGTGCGCGATGTGGCGGCCGAGTTGCTGGCGTTGTATGCGCAGCGTGAAGCGCGGCATGGCCATGCGTTCGAATATGATCGTGCACTGTACGATCAGTTTGCAGCCACGTTTCCGTTCGAGGAAACACCCGATCAGTTGCAGGCCATCGAATCCGTCATCGCCGATCTGGCCGCAGGCAAAGCCATGGATCGCGTCGTCTGTGGCGATGTCGGCTTCGGCAAGACCGAGGTCGCCTTGCGTGCCGCATTTGTTGCCGCCATTGCAGGCAAACAAGTAGCAGTGCTAGTCCCCACTACCCTGCTTGCCCAGCAGCACTACACAAATTTCCGCGATCGATTTGCCGACTGGCCAGTACGCGTCGAGGTCATCTCGCGCTTCAAGTCAAAAAAGGAAAACGAAGCCGCGCTGGAAAGGCTGCGCGACGGACAAATCGACGTAATGATTGGCACCCATCGCCTGCTGCAAGCTGATGTGAAGTTCAGACAACTTGGCCTTGCTATCGTCGACGAAGAACAACGTTTCGGTGTGCGTCAAAAGGAACAGCTCAAGAAGCTACGTGCCGAAGTCGATCTGCTCACGCTTACCGCCACGCCGATCCCGCGCACGTTGAACATGGCGATGTCGGGTCTGCGCGATCTGTCGATCATCGCAACACCTCCCGAGCATCGCCTTGCGGTCAAGACCTTCATCACGCCGTACGATTCGGCAACCTTGCGTGAAGCATTCCAGCGCGAGTTGGCACGCGGCGGACAAGTCTACTTTCTGCACAACGAAGTCGAGTCCATCGAAAAGGTCGCGCGCGAACTCGGCGAGCTGATTCCCGATGCACGCCTGCGCGTGGCCCACGGACAGATGCCCGAACGCGAACTTGAACAGGTCATGCTCGATTTCTACCGCCAGCGTTTCAATGTGCTGGTGTGCACGACGATCATTGAATCCGGTATCGATGTGCCCAGCGCAAACACTATCGTGATCAATCGCGCCGACCGCTTCGGTCTGGCGCAATTGCATCAACTGCGTGGGCGCGTCGGGCGCTCACACCATCGTGCCTATGCGTACCTCATCATCCCGGATCGACGCGTGCTCAGCGCCGACGCCGAAAAGCGCCTCGAAGCAATCGCATCCATGGAAGAATTGGGCGCCGGCTTCACCCTGGCTACCCACGATCTGGAAATCCGCGGGGCCGGCGAACTGCTCGGCGACGAGCAAAGCGGCCAGATCCAGCAAATCGGATTTTCGCTGTACAACGATTTGCTCGAACGCGCAGTAAGCGCGCTCAAATCCGGCAAGATCCCGGATTTCGACTTGGTCAATGCACACGACGCCGAAGTTGAGTTGCACCTGCCGGCGCTCATTCCCGACGACTACCTGCCCGACGTGCACACGCGCCTGACCTTGTACAAACGCATCGCCAGCGCACGCGATGCCGGTGCACTACGCGAACTGCAGGTCGAGATGATCGATCGCTTCGGCCTGCTGCCCGATCCGGTCAAGAACCTGTTTGCCGTAGCGGGCATCAAGCTTGGCGCCACGGCACTGGGCATGCGCAAACTCGAACTCGGCGAACGCGGTGGCCGCGTGCTGTTCAAGGCGCAGCCAAATATCGATCCGATGAATGTCATCAAGCTGATCCAGACCCAGCCAAAAACCTACGCACTCGATGGCCAGGACAAACTCAAGATCAAACTCGAATTGCCTGGAGCTGCCGAACGTCTTGGCACTGCACAACAATTACTGCGCACACTTGCCGGCCACGATTAGGCTGACGTGATTCACTGCCCCTATTCGTTCGCTGGGATTATGCTGACGCGATTCACCGCTCAATAACCATTCGCCGCGACTAAGCTGAAGCCATTCACCGCCGAACAAACGTTCGCTATGAGCCTAGTGCAGCAAGCACGAAGCGAAGGGTGATTGCCAAGGTACCGCTTTTTCGTCCATTCGACTGTAAACTTATTGCATGTCCCTAAATCCATTCATCATGCTTTTCTGCTTCGGCCCCGCTGCGGCAATGCTGCTTGTGAGCCTGGTCATGGAACAAGCCCGGCATGCCCCGAACGGTACCAAACCGCAAGGCAACCTGGTGCTACGAAGCCTTGTCGGCGGCATCATTGCCGTCGTGGTATCGATTTTGCTGATCGGGCTGCTGATTGTCATCACGCGCTCAGGCAACGTCGGCCTGTGGATCGGCGTCACTCCGTGGGTATTCGCCATCGGTCAGGCTCTGGGTTTGTTCTGGCCCAATACCGCGCAGCGACCGCCGAGCTGATCCCGCAAAGCAGGAATTTCCCTTTTCTTCACTTCAGCGGAAAAACGGCGATCGCCTTTTTCTTCCCTGCACCCCGCAACGCGCGGATCATCTTTTTCTCCTTTCCCCGAAATGCGGGAATCATCTTTCTTCCCTTCCCCCCGGAATGCGGGGATCATCTTTTCTCCCTTCCCCTCGAAATGCAGGGATCATCTTTTCTCCCTTCCCCTCGAAATGCAGGGATCATCTTTTCTCCCTTCCTCCGCAAAGCGGGGGAAGGTGCCGAAGGCGGAAGGGGGCGCTCTTGATCTGCCATTCAAAAACTCAGACAACCCTGATAGCGCGAAGCAACCCAGCGATTCCAATCTGCACGCCCAAAGCCTCGCAAGCCAATCACTCAGGCACAACCTCACATCCGGTCCAGCGGACTAATCGCCCCGTGGCCACCACGATTGAGCACATGCGTATAAATTTGCGTGGTTGCCACATCCTTGTGCCCTAGCAGTTCCTGCACCGTGCGTATGTCAGAACCCGTTTCGATCAAATGCGTAGCGAAACTGTGACGCAGCGTGTGCGCCGAAAGCGGCTTGACGATTCCCGCACATTTCCGCGCCGATTTCAATGCACGCGACAACACGGCATCGTCAACGTGGTGGCGTCGGTGCGCACCGGAGCGCGGATCAATTGAACGCCGCTCGGCCGGAAACACGTATTGCCAGCCAAAATCGCGCGCTGCGCGCGGATATTTGCGCGCCAGCGCGTGCGGCAACCAAACCGCACCGAATCCGGCAGCAAGATCGCCGTCGTGCAGAATCCGCGTGCGCTCGACCTCTCGCTTGAGTGGCTCGATCAACGACCGAGGCAGCATGGTATGGCGATCCTTGCCGCCCTTGCCATCGCGCACGGTTATCTCGTTGCGTTCGCAATCAACATCTTTCACGCGCAAGCGCAAGCATTCCATGATGCGCATACCGCTGCCGTAAAGCAGACTGGCGATCAACCATGGCCGACCCTGCATTGTCGCCAGCAGACGTCGCACTTCGTCTTGAGACAACACCGTTGGTACTCGTCGCGTCCGCTTGGCGCGAACCACCTGATCCATCCATGGCAGATCGACACCCAGAACTTCGCGATACAAGAACAACAGCGCCGCCAAAGCCTGATTCTGTGTACCTGCTGCGACATTGCCGTGCGTAGCGAGACGCGAAAGAAATGCCTCTACCTCAGCACCACCCAACCCTCGAGGATGGCGCTTACCGCTAGCTACGATGAAGCGGCGAACCCACCCCGTATACGCCTGTTCTGTACGCAAACTGTAGTGTTTGTAGCGCAACTTGCGGCGAACTTCGTCCATAAGCCGCGGCTCTGCTACGGTTCGGCCGAGTGTCGTTACACCCTCATTTTTGCGCTCGTAATTCATTACGCCCTCGTCACCGGGTATTTGCAACGGATTTTGCCGCTGATGAGCGCGCAACGCAGTAGCAAAGTGCTTGAATACGTGTAGGAAAACAGCTTGACGCAAGCTACATCACGCCCGATGATGCCGCCCAACGCCCCATTTTTGGGGTCTACTTAGCGTTAGGTGCCAATGTCAGTGCGTGCAACCCTGCTTTGCTTCCTGTCTTCCTTAGCCTTCTCTTCATGCACGCTTGCACGAGCTGCGGAAGTACCGCAGATTGAGAGCGTTTCGCTCATTCAACTCATTGCAAACCCAGATCGATACGAGGGCAAACTCGTACAGGTCACTGGTTTCGTGGTGCTCGAGTTCGAGGGAAACGCGATCTACCTGCACCGCGAAGACTTTGAAAATAGCCTCCCGGCAAACGGCCTGTGGCTCAACGCCGCAAAGTGCAATGGTCGAGGCAAGAGCTTTACGAAAGGCTACGCCATAGTTGCTGGTAAGTTCACAGGCACTCGTCACGGTCATATGGGCTTGTGGTCTGGTGAGATCTACGACGTTCAGCGCTGTGACGCATGGTTCTCTCGGTAGCCCGTGTTGGCACCTAACCACTCGCTCAAGCGGACGGCTGTGTGTCGGTTGCGCTAAGATCGTATGCATCAAGGCAGCCGCCACTTAGCTCCAGCGTTAGGCTGCACATGGAGAACGCAAAAGCGGGTATGCGCTGTTTTCCTACGCAACTTGGCGAAGTCTTCGGATTTTCAGGGGTAAAAATTCGTGCTACAAGAGCGTTGCTACACGAGTGAAGCGCAAGACATGAAGCGAGTACTCGCGCT
>JBDTLA010000132.1:0-6292 GCA_039935035.1 Rudaea sp.
ATGCCCAAGGAAGTTCGCGCCGTCACCGATCCGCTCGACGCGGTCGGCAACACCACCAAGGCGGTGACCAAAGGCTACGCGATCGGATCGGCAGGTCTGGCCGCACTCGTGCTGTTCGCCGACTACACCCACAACCTCAACACCGCGCCGAATTTTGTAACGGCCGGTGGCGTGCACCAGATCTTCACCTTCGATCTTTCCGATCACATGGTCATCATCGGCCTGTTTATCGGCGGTCTGATTCCGTACCTGTTCGGCGCGATGGCGATGGAAGCCGTCGGTCGCGCGGCGGCATCGGTGGTCGAGGAAGTGCGTCGTCAGTTCCGCGACATCAAGGGCATCATGGATGGCAGCGGCAAACCGGATTACTCCACCGCGGTCGACCTGCTGACCAAGTCGGCGATCAAGGAAATGCTGGTGCCCTCGTTGCTGCCGGTGCTCGTTCCCATCATCGTTGCATTCGGTGCCACCTGGATCACTGGCTCGAATGTCGAAGGCGCCAAGGCGCTCGGCGGCGTGCTCATCGGCACCATCGTTACCGGCCTGTTCGTGGCCATTTCGATGACCACTGGCGGCGGTGCCTGGGACAATGCGAAAAAGTATATCGAGGACGGCAACTTCGGTGGCAAAGGCTCCGAAGCACACAAGGCCGCCATCACCGGCGACACCGTCGGCGATCCGTACAAGGATACGGCTGGTCCGGCCGTCAATCCGCTGATCAAGATCATCAATATCGTCGCGCTGTTGCTGATTCCGCTGTTGTAATGCACTTACCCCGATCGCCAGCGCGGCGATCGGGGTGTTTTCTTCGATGCACGCATCAGTTGATTTCTCCTTGTAGCGTAACCGGCAAAACCTCGCCGGCTTCCCAGTAATCACACCGCTCTTTGCAGTCCAGCCCGAGTACCGGATAATCGATCCAACGGCAAATCTTGCCGAAGGGGCCAAAGTGGGAGCCGGATCGTTCTTCGCTGAGCTCAAGCGCCGCAACGTGCTGCGTGCAGCAGCAGTGTATGCAGCGGCCGTGTGGGCGTTCGGACAAGGCCTGTCGCAGTTCAGTCCTGCGCTGGGATTGCCTGACTGGACCACGCGCTGGTTTCTCGTCGCCGCCATCATCGGATTCCCCATTTGGCTCGCGTTCGCGTGGTTCTACGAGTTCACGCCGCAAGGTCTGAAACGCGAGAGCGAGATTGCTCCGTCCGAGTCGATCACCGCGCACACCGGACGCAAGCTGGATTTCTGGATCATCGGCATTCTCGCGGTAGCCGTGGTGCTGCTGGTCACGGATCGTTTTGTCGTCCACAAGGGCAGCGCAGCCATCGCGGAGAAATCCATTGCCGTACTGCCGCTGGCCAACGAGAGCGGCGACAAGGATCAGCAGTATTTCTCCGACGGTCTGTCTGAGGACTTCATCAACGCGCTGTCGCAGTTCGATGGCTTGAAGGTGATTGGCCGCAACTCCGCGTTCCAATTTCGCAACTCCAAGGATGACGCGCAAACCATTGGCGCCAAACTCCGTGTCGCGCATCTGCTGGAAGGCAGCGTTCGTCGGGAGGGTGACACCGTGCGCATCAGCGCCGCGCTGACCAATACCAAAGACGCCAGCACGCTGTGGTCGCAACATTACGACAGGCCTTACAAGGATCTGTTTGCGTTGCAGGACGAAATCACGAATGCCGTCACCTCGGCATTGAAGGCAACACTGCTGGAGGGCAATGGCGCGGTCGTCCAGAGTGATCGTCCGCCCGGCGGCAATCTCGACGCGTATAGCGCTTACTTGCGCGGCAACTTCGCTGATCGGATCAACACCAAAGCGGGTGATCTGCAGGCGATCGACTTCTTCAATGAGGCAATTCGGCTCGATCCCCGCTATGCGCAAGCCTATGCTGCGTTGTCCTTTGCGTGGACAGCCCACGCCGCCCAATACCTGACCGGCATTCCCATGCAACGCGCTTACGCCAAGTCGCGCGAAGCAGCCAGCATTGCACTCTCGCTTCGTCCTGACCTTGCATCAGCACATCAAGCCCTCGCGTATCTGCTGCAGACTGCGGATTTCAACTGGGCAGCGGCGGACGCGGAGTTCCGGCGCGCGGCGCAACTCGACCCCAACTCAGGGCGACACATGTGGGGCGTGTTGCTGGCGACCATGGGGAAAACCGAGCCCGCAGTTCAACTGACCGAAGCGGCATTGGCAAGTGATCCGTTGTCTGCGACTGGGTACAACTGGCTTGCCCAATTCCTGGGCGCGCTGGGACGCCTTGACGCGGCCAAGACAGCAATCGGAAAGGCTATCGAGCTGCAACCGCAGGCAGAGGGTCAACACGAAACGCTGGCAATCATCGAGATCCAGCGCGGCGATGCGCAAGCGGCGCTGGGTACCGCGCAACAAGAATCACCTGGGGTCTGGCAGGATGCGGCGCTGGCGCTGGCGAGACAGATCGGTGGCGATCGTGCTGCGGCCGACGCGGCTCTCAAATCCTTGGTGGAGCGTCAAGCCGAGAATGCGACATATCAGATAGCGCAGGTTTACGCGCTGCGCGGCGATCCGGACAAGATGTTCGAATGGCTGGATCGCGCCTGGACCAATCACGACCCGGGGATCAGCTCGCTGCTCTACGACCCTTTCATCCTGCGCTACCAGCACGACCCGCGCTTCGCTGCGTTCTGCCACAAGGTCGGCTTGCCGACTACGACTAACGCGAAGGCGATGCCATGAGCGTCAAGCCATCCTTCTTTGCCGAACTCAAACGCCGCAACGTGTTGCGCGCCGGTGCGTTCTACGCCGCAGCGGTGTGGGCTCTGGCGCAAGGCATCGCACAACTCGGGCCGTTTTTCGGCGCGCCAGATTGGATCGTGCGCTGGTTCGTGATCGCCGCGATCTTCGGCTTTCCGTTCTGGCTCGCTTTTGCATGGTTCTACGAATTCACTCCGCAGGGTTTGAAGCGCGAGAACGAGATCGCGGCGGACGATTCGATCACTCGTTCCACTGGCCGCAAGTTGGACAAGGCGATCATTGCGGTGCTCGCGTTGTCGGTAGTGCTGCTGTTGACCAACACGTTCGTTTGGCACAAGGGTGCAGGACTGACGAACGAAGTCGTATCGGACATCGCGAAAGTCCCGGCGAAATCCATCGCAGTCCTGCCGTTCGAGGACCTGAGTCCCGGCCACGATCACGGCTATTTCTCGACCGGCATGGCCGAGGAACTATTGAACGCGTTGGCGAAGATCGAGAACCTGAAGGTCGCAGGCCGGGCATCGTCGTTTTATTACGGAAATCACAATGCGGACTTGCGCACGATCGGCAAGGCGCTGACGGTTGCCAATGTGCTCGAAGGTTCGGTGCGCACGCAAGACCAGGCGGTGCGCATCAGCGTGCAGTTGATCCGAACCGCCGATGGATTCGAGGTGTGGTCGCAAAGTTACGATGGCGACATGCACAATATTTTCGACGTGCAGGAACGCATCGCGCGCGCGATCGCCGATCATTTGAAAATTGTGCTGGCCGGTGCCGGAAACACACGCCTGGTGCCAGTGGCGACGACCAGCGCGGAAGCCTACACGGATTTCGTCACTGCGCAGACGCTGGTCAACAAGCGTGTCGGCGACAGCCTGCCGCGCGCGATCACACTGTTGCAGCAGGCGACGACACTCGATCATAAATTCGCGCGTGCGTGGTCGAAGCTGGCGGTCGCCTACGCTGTGCTTCCGCAATACACCACGGCAGACTGGCAATCGAGCTGGCTCACATCGGACACCGCCGCACACCAGGCCCTCGCACTCGATCCCGATGACGCGGAAGCCTACGCGGCGTTGAGCTACAACCAGTTCTCGCAACGGCACTACGTCGACATGGTTCAACCGATGGAGCGAGCACTGGAACTGGCACCAGACAATTCCGCGGTGAATTATTGGGCCGCCAATGAACTCGCCGCGATGGGCCGGACCCGCGATGCCGAGACGCGCATTGATACAGCGCTGGTCAACGATCCGGCAAACACGCTATTGCTGTTTTACAAGAGCCTGATGCGCTGGCGTGAAGGCGATCAGGCAGGTGCGCTTGATTTCATACACCGCAGCGGCACTGCGAATACTCCATTCGGGGCATTGATGCTCGGGTTCTTCGACGCGGCGCACGGTGACAGAGAAGGGGCCACTCAGAAATTCGTGAAATCCAGGGCCAGGATGGGCACGAAGATCCCTGAAGAAGACTTGCAAGCAATCTCTCTGGGTACCTTTGGTACCGAGAAGCAAAGGCACATGGCGTCCAACATCATCGATAAGCATCCGGATGATCAGTGGGCGCCGACTCTATTGCTGCAACTGGGCGACTCAGCGCGCTCGTTCGACCTTTATGAAAACAACCACAGCGGTTTGTCCGACGGGTATTACAACTGGCTTTGGCAGCCGGAGCCCTGGTCGCGCAAGGCGCGCCGCGATCCAGCGTTCCAAATCTTCGCGCAAAAAATGGGAATCGTTTCCTACTGGAAACGCTTCGGATGGCCGGATCTGTGCAAGGCGGCGCCGAGTGCAGGGCCGGATGCGTTCACCTGCCAATGAACTCCAAACCATCCTTTTTCGCCGAACTCAAGCGCCGCAACGTGTTGCGTGCGGCGGCGCTTTACATCGGCGCAGCGTGGGCGCTGGCGCAGGGCACGGCGCAGTTGTTACCGGTGTTCGATTTCCCGAACTGGGTGGTGCGCTGGTTCGTGATCGCGGCAATGATCGGGTTTCCATTGGCGATGCTGTTCTCGTGGTTTTACGAATGGACGCCGCACGGCATCCAGCGCGAGAGCGAGATCGAAACGGACGCGTCGGTCACGCGCACGACCGGCAAGAAGATGGATCGCTGGATCATCGCGGTGCTTGGTCTTGCTGTCGTGTTGTTGCTAACGAATCAGTTCGTGGTGCACAGGGACACAGCAACAACCGCCGCGCCGACAATTGCCCCCCGCAAATCCATCGCTGTGCTGCCATTCGAGAACCTCAGCGACGACAAGGGCAACGTCTATTTCAGTGACGGCATCACCGAGGAAATCCTCGATGCGCTGACCCAGATTCCGAATCTGAAAGTCGCAGCGCGTAGCTCCGCGTTCCAGTTCAAGGGCGACGACCTCAATCTGCACAATATCGGCCAGACGCTTGGTGTCGCGAACATCCTTGAAGGCAGCGTGCAGAAGGCAGGCGATCAGGTGCGTATCAACGTACAACTGGTCGACATCCAAAGCGGTTTGCAACTATGGTCGGAAAAATACGATCGCAAGCTCGACAATGTATTTGCGGTCGAGGATGACATCGCCAGGTCGATCGCGACCCAGTTGCGCGTTCAGCTCACCGGCGGAAGCGGGCAGCCGCTGATTGCAGATGGCACTGGCAATCCGCAGGCGCACGAACTTTACCTGCGCGGCCTGACCTTGATTGCGCAGCGCGGCCCGGGCCTGCGCGATGCTGTCGCTGCGTTCCAGCACGCGGTAACGCTCGACCCCGAATACGCCGCGGCATGGGGTGAACTCGCGCAGGCCGAGATGCTGCTGCCCGGATATCGGCTCGGATCCGTCGAATCGACGGTAGCGCGCGGGGAAGCTGCGGCGCAGCGCGCGTTGGCAATCGATCCGAACACTGCGTCGGCGCAGGTCGCACTCGGCGAGGTGTATGAAAGTCGTTTCCAATGGCGGCAAGCCGGTCGGGCTTTCCAGCGTGCATTGGCCCTGGCACCCGGCGACGCAGAGGCGGTCAATCAGTACGCGCAGTTCCTGTCCCAGACCGGACAGCACGAATCTGCCTTGCAGGAGATCGAGCGCGCCAAACAGATCGATCCGCTATCGCCGATCAATGATGTCATCCGTGCCGGCCTTCTCGCAGCGTTGCATCGCGACGATGCAGCGCTGGCGCAGGTCGAAAGTCTGCTCACCACATACCCTGATTTTTACCCGGCACACGTGGTTGCAACGCTCCTGTACATCGACCTGCATCGTTACACCGATGCCGAAGTGCAACTGCGTGCCATCGCCCGCATGGTTGGCGTGGATCCGGAAGCAAAGGCGATCCTGGCGCGCGGCATGGCCGATCCAACGCAGCGCGTCGCCGCACTGAAGAGCCTGAATACGTCCCCGGCGAATGCCGATCTGCGCGACGATCCGATCTGGTATGCGCTGTACCTGACAGCTCTCGGCGAACATGGTCGCGCGCTGGACCAGTTGGAAATCTTCGCGGTCAAGCGCAACAGCATATTCAGTACTTTCCTGGTGGAACGCGCCTTTGATCCATTGCGCAGCGATCCAAGGTTCAAGGCAGT
>JBDTLA010000133.1:0-3026 GCA_039935035.1 Rudaea sp.
AAAACCCACGACGTCGCAATGTACTTGTCGCCGTGTTTCGGTCGGTTGCCGCGGTGGGTATGCGTGAACGCCGCCGGTGCAATCAACAAGCTGCCGGCGCGCGGCGCGATTTTGCGTTGCTGATGCAGAAATTCCGTTTCACCTTCGTCGAAACCATCGTTGAGATAGATCGTCCATAGCAAGGTTCGGTGCAGCGTTTCATTTGTCGCGTCTCCGGTTTTTGGATACAGCTCGCAATGCCAGTACGGATAGCCGCCGACGCCGGAAAAATACTTTTGCAGATTGATACTGCCCGGCCGCAACGTCTTGCGAATCAACGCCTGCAATAAATCATCGGACAAATTCGTCAGCCGTGGCGCATCCAGCCGCGCCAGCTCTACGGTGTCCGCGGCTGGCATGCTAAGCGTCAACGGTGCCAGCAGGGTGTACGGATAGCGACGCAAATAGCGCATCAGGCCGATCATCATCGCCACATTGAGCGCGCGTTCCGCATCAGCCCACGGCGCGCGTCCGCTGATCGAGATGTCCCAACTGTCCTTGAGCTTCACGTCGACACCGCCACCGGTAGCGCCGCGAACCGCTTCTCGGCTGGCGTCGAACCGCCGGATCAACTTGTCGCAGGTCGCACGATCGAGCACAGCGTCATAGACCTCGATGAAGTCGTCGATCATGGTGTCGATTCCCCGCGAACATGGCGCATGCCTCGCATTGTCGCGGTTGCCGTCAGGCGACACCAGTACACCAGCCTGCTGACACCACGTTGGCAGCAGCCCCCGCGCAGACTCCGTGGCGTGCAATCGGCACGTCCACTTCACAGGAGTAGCACCATGTTGAATCCCAACGTCCCCGCCTGGTTCGAAATCCCGACCGATAACCTTGTGCGTGCGCAGGAGTTCTACGAAACCATTCTCGCCCAGCCACTCAAGCGCGAGCGCTTCGGCACTACCGACATCGCCGTGATTCGCGGTGGAGAGAAGCCGAATTCAAGCGGTGCATTGATCGCCATGGAAGATTGCCGTCCATCCGTGCAGGGCAGCATCGTCTACATCAGTGTCGACAACCTCGCGCCGGTGCTGCAACGCGCACAGGACAACGGCGGCGACACTCTGGTCCCACGCACCGCATTGCCCGCCGGCATGGGATATTTCGCCCAGTTCCGTGATTGCGAAGGCAATCGCGTTGGGTTGTGGTCGCCGCAATGAGTGCGCAGCTGGAGTCGTTGTCGGCGCCGCACTTCGGGGCCGCGTTGCGCGCCACTCTGGTGCGTTCGCAGGCCCTGGTCGCTGCGACCACGGCGCTGTTTCGCAATCAGCAACTGATACCAACCAGGAAGAAGCAAATGAAACCATCACACGACGGCGCCCACGATTTCGATTTCCTGCACGGCCATTGGCGGATCGCCAACGAACGCCTGAAACAACGGCTGGTCGGATGCAGCGAATGGGAAACCTTTGAGGCGCTCGGCGAATGCCGACCTGTTCTCGGCGGGATCGGCAACGTCGACAGTTTCGATACGCAGTGGGGCGGCGGCTATCGCGGTATGTCATTGCGCCTGTTCGATGTGCGCGCGCAACGTTGGAGCATCTATTGGGCGAGCGATCGCGACGGCGTGCTCGAACCGCCGGTCGTCGGTCACTTTGAAAATGGCGTCGGCACCTTTGAAGGCGTCGACACGCACGAGGGTCAATCGGTCATCGCGCGATTTCTATGGTCGGAAATCACACCCACGAGCGCGCATTGGCAGCAGACATTTTCAGCGGATGGTGGCAGCACTTGGGAAACCAATTGGCACATGCGCATGACGCGCACTGCGTGAAACCGAAACCTTTGCAACCATGCAGTCGGATTAGATAACCATGAGCCAGACCGCCGCCACCAATGAATCGCGCATCATCGAACTTCGCCAGTACACATTGCATCCGGGCAAGCTCGACAGCTTCATCCCGCTGTTTGAGCGCGAGTTCATCGAAACCCAGGAAGCCGTCGGCATGCGCGTCATCGGCCAGTTCCGCGATCTGGACAATCCCAACCGTTTCGTCTGGTTGCGTAGCTTCCCCGACATGCCTGCGCGCGCCGAATCGTTGCAGGCGTTCTACGGAGGTCCGGTCTGGCAGGCAAATCGCGAGGCAGCCAACGCGCACTTCATCGACACCGACGACGTACTGCTGCTGCGTCAGGCGGGCGATGCCGGTGATGGCGCGCAGCGCGTTGCCAATAGAGCGCCGCCGGGTGCAAGTATCGATGCCTCCGGAATCGTCGTCGTCACGATCTATGCGCTGGATGAACCCGCCGACGAATTCGCGCCGTTCTTTCACCAAGTCATGCAGCCGCTGCTGGACGGTGCTGGCCTTTCAGTGCTACTCAGCCTGGAAACCGAACCCAGCGTCAACAATTTCCCGCGCTTGCCCATTCGCGAAGGCGAAAATGTGTTCGTGTGGATCGCCGCGTTCGCGCGCGAAGAAGATTACCGCGCCGGTTACGCACGCTTGAGCCAATTACCGCAATGGCGCGACACGCTGGCGCCGTCGTTGCGGCGGCGCCTGAAGGCAACGCCACAAGTCCTGCGACTGAAACCGACGCCGCGGTCTGCGCTGCATGGCTGAGCCGTTGCGACGCAGTGCAGGCATGCCCCCGATGTGCGCGCAACATGTGCACGGCGCGACTACGCGCGATGCGTCATCGGATGTGCTAAAAACACCGCATGCGTCGCGCCGACCGCCTGTTCCTGATCATCCACGCCTTGCGTGGGCGCCGCACCGCATTGCCGGCGCGGCGCCTAGCCGAAACGCTCGGCGTTTCGCTGCGCACGGTTTACCGCGACGTTGCCGACCTGCAACTTTCCGGCGTGCCGATCGAAGGCGAAGCCGGCGTCGGATACATGTTGCGCAAGGGCGCCGACATTCCGCCGCTGATGTTCAACGCCGACGAACTTGAAGCGCTTGTCGTCGGCACCCGCTTCGTGCGCGCGTTCGGCGGCCAACGCCTCGCGCGCAACGCCGCTGCCACACTACTGAAGATCGAAGCCG
>JBDTLA010000134.1:0-52641 GCA_039935035.1 Rudaea sp.
ATACCGTAGGCATCCTTGGTCGCGTAGCCACATCTGCACGGATTGGACTAAAGTGTTGGTTCCGGGCGCGGCGCTCGTCGCGCGCATCGATCATGGAGACCGCCATGTCCAAGTTGTATCCCGTTCCAACCGAATTCGCCGCGCAAAGTCGCATCCGCAGCGAGGATTACGAAAAGCTGTACGCCGAATCGGTGCGCGATCCGGATGCTTTTTGGGGTCGCATCGGCAAGCGCCTGGACTGGACCAAGCCCTACACGCAGGTATGCGATGCCTCGTTTGACGCGAAGGATTTGCACATCCGCTGGTACGCTGACGGCGAGTTGAATCTGGCCGCGAATTGCCTGGATCGGCATCTGGAAAAGCGTGGCGACAAGACCGCGATTTTGTGGGAAGGCGACGATCCTTCGGAATCCAAGGCAATCAGCTATCGGCAATTGCACGCGCTGGTTTGCCGTTGCGCGAACCTGCTCACGAATCTGGGCGTCGTCAAGGGCGACCGCATCGTGATCTATCTGCCGATGATTCCCGAAGCGGCAGTAGCGATGCTGGCGTGCGCGCGCATCGGCGCGATCCACACGGTGGTGTTCGGTGGTTTCTCAGCGGATGCGCTGGCCGGGCGCATTGCCGATTCCACGTCGAAACTGGTGATCACGGCCGATGAAGGCTTGCGCGGCAGCAAGAAAGTGCCGCTCAAGGTCAACGTCGACGAAGCGTTGACGCGGCCCGATACAGCCAGCGTGGAAACCGTGCTGGTGGTCAAACGCACCGGTTCGCCGATTGCGATGCAGGCACCGCGCGACCGCTGGTGGGACGCGTTGATGGCCGTGCAAAGCGAAACTCACCATCCAACACCGGTCAACGCCGAACATCCATTGTTCATTTTGTATACTTCCGGCTCGACCGGAAAACCCAAGGGCGTGCTGCATACCACGGGCGGCTACGGCGTTTTCGTCAGCTACACGCACGAGTGCGTATTCGATTTGCGCGAAGACGATGTGTACTGGTGCACGGCCGATGTCGGCTGGGTCACTGGCCACAGCTACATCGTCTACGGACCACTGGCCAACGGCGCCACGTCGTTGATGTTCGAAGGCGTGCCAAGTTACCCGGACTCCGGGCGCTTCTGGCAGGTGGTCGACAAACACAAGGTGACCGTTTTCTACACCGCACCGACCGCAATCCGCGCCCTGATGCGCGATGGCGATGCACCGGTGAAAAAGTGGAAGCGCAGCTCGCTGCGCCTGCTCGGCAGTGTTGGCGAGCCGATCAATCCGGAGGCATGGGAGTGGTATCACCGCGTTGTCGGCGACGGCCGCTGCCCGATTGTCGATACCTGGTGGCAAACCGAAACCGGCGGCATCATGATTTCGGCACTGCCCGGCGCAATCGATCAGAAGCCGGGTTCGGCGACGCGACCGTTCTTCGGCGTGCAGCCGGCCATCGTCGACGCCGACGGCAATCAGCTCGAAGGCGAGTGCGAAGGCAACCTGGTCATCACCGATTCCTGGCCTGGACAGATGCGCACGGTCTACGGCGATCCGCAACGTTTCGTCGACGCCTATTTCAAGACGTATCCCGGCACGTATTTCAGCGGCGATGGCGCGCGTCGCGATGCTGATGGCTATTACTGGATTACAGGACGCGTGGACGATGTGATCAACGTTTCCGGTCATCGACTTGGCACCGCTGAGGTTGAGAGCGCGCTGGTCACCCACCCGAAGGTTGCCGAAGCCGCCGTGGTGGGTTGTCCGCACGACATCAAAGGGCAGGGCATTTACGCCTATGTGACCTTGAAAGCGGAAATTGAGCCCAGCGACGCGCTGCGCCACGAACTGATCGCGCATGTGCGCAAGCAAATCGGCCCGATCGCAACACCCGATCATCTGCAGTGGGCCCCGTGTTTGCCGAAGACGCGCTCGGGAAAGATCATGCGTCGCATCCTGCGCAAGATTGCCGAGAACCAACCTGAAGCGCTCGGCGATGTGTCGACGCTGGCCGATCCATCGGTGGTCGAACATCTGGTCGAAGCGCGATTGTTGCGATAGCGCTGGGCGCGCGTCGGGAACTTCGGGCCTGCGCGCGTTTCCAATCCTGCTTCTTGCTGGCGTCAGGTTGTGGATACCGTGGAAAGGCTCGATGCGTAACCCGATCCTTCACGCCGAAACGTTGGCTTGGCAATCACGCTGCCGTTCGATCCGGAATTGGCCGGCGCGAACCTGGTTGGGCGTGGCAGCGATGGTGCTGCTCGGCATCGCACTGGTTGCTGTCTGGTGGTCGCTAACGCGTGCGCATGCATCGTGGTTGCTCACAACGGCGATGCTGCAGCCACTGGCGACACTCGGATTGTGTGCGGCGCTGACGTGTTATATCGCCATGCACGAACGACGTCGTCGATACGCCCAGTTCGCGCGATCCTGGTTCACCGCGCTACCGTTGTCGCCGGGTCAGTTGCGCGTGGCGGCGGCATGCCCGGTTGCGGTACGGGTCATGCTTGTTTGGTTGGCTCTGGCGCTGACAATTGCCGTCGCGGCTGCAGTTGCACATCCTGCGGCCAAAATTCTCGTCTCGTTACAGTTGTGCTTTTTTCTTGGCGCATTTTTCGGTGGATTGCTGGGTTGGTGGATGGGTCGCGTGACTCCGCATCATCGTAGCAATTCGCTGGCCTGGGGGCGCGTTGGCAAAGCGCTCGTCCATACCGATGGCTTATCCATTGTGTCGCGCTGGCCGTTGCTGCAGGCGCGCAGCGGGGTCGACCCGAAGGTTCATGCACGTGTGTTTTTGCCATTACTGCTGGGAATGCCGGTAGGTCTGCCGCTCGCTGCCATCGTTTTCATTTTGGCCATGTCTACGCTGATCTTGTTGCTGATCGAGATCGCGCGCGGATTATTGGCGGTTGTGCCGGTTGCGGCACACTGGTTGCGCAGCACACCGCTGACGGCAACGGTGGTGATGCGCGCGCTGGGGCAACGTGCCGGATTGTGGTTCACGGGTTGGCTTACGGTTGCCAGCGCAATGCTGGTTGGGCTTGGGCTGCCGTTGCCGGCTGCATGCGCACTTATCGGGTGCGTGGTGCTGGCGCTGGCCGCCGCCTGTCAGTGGCGTTGGCCGCGGCTGCAACGCGCATGACCACATCGGCATTGCAGCTGCGTGGTCTGCGTGCCGGATATGCCGGGCGCAGCGTGTTGCATGGGCTTGATCTGGACGTGGCATGTGGCGAATGGTTGGCTCTGGTCGGACCCAACGGCAGCGGCAAGAGCACGCTGCTCGATTGCGCCAGTGGGCGACATCTGCCGTCGGCGGGAAGCGTGCACATTGCCGGTTTCGATTTGGCCGCCGATGTGCAAGCCGCGAAGCAACGGCTCGGTTATTGCGTCGCGCCCGAACGCCTGCCGCAATTGCTCACCGGGCGCCAATGCCTGGCCGTGCATGCGGCCGCCAAGCAGTTGCCTGGGGTCGAATCGGAATTGCTCGATCTGGCTGCGGGTTTAGGCTTGAGCCGGCTGCTCGATGATCCGGTAGCGATCTATTCCTACGGTACACGCCAGAAGATTGGCGTGTTGTTGAGCTTGATCGCGGACCCAGCTCTAGTCGTTCTGGACGAGGCATTCAATGGTCTGGATGCGGCCAGCGCGATCGTGCTCAAGCGTCATCTGCGCGCCCGCGTCGAGGCGAAACGCTGTGCCATTGTGTTCGCCACGCACGCGCTCGATATCGTCGAACGCTGGACGGATCGCGCACTGCTATTGCAGGAAGGCCGGTTTGTCGGTAGTTGGGATCGTGCCGCACTCACCGCGCTGCGTCGGGACGGCGCCGATGGTCTGGAAGCCGCGCTCGCTGCCGCGGGCACGGCGTACGTTGGCGAAAATTTCCCCGACGCTTGACGGTGAACGCATCCAGCGTCGAGCATGCGCCGATGCGAGTCATCAATATCACCAAATTTCTACCGTGCGATTTTCCGCAAAGGCTTGCCGCGGATGCGATCCACCTATGGTTCTTTCCACGGTGGCCGGGGCCTCTCCGACAGGTTGCACAGTCGCCACTACTACTGGCCCTGCTTGCCGCTTATGCGGGGCGCAATGCTGCAGACCTGTGCATCGAGCGCGGAGAGCACGGCAAGCCGTATCTTCACAATTCCCCGCTGGAATTCAATCTTTCGCATAGTGGCACGGCGTTGCTGCTCGGGCTCAGCCGGCAGCAACCGCTCGGCGTGGATATCGAAGCGCTCCAGCGCGACCGGCCCGTCCTGGACTTGGCGCACCGCTGGTTCAGCGCACGCGAAGCGGCCGCGCTGGACGCCTTGCCCGAATCCCTGCATCAATTGGGCTTCAGGCGCCTTTGGAATTGCAAGGAGGCCGTCCTCAAGGCGTACGGGCGCGGCATCGGATATGGGCTGGAACAAGTCGCATTCGATCTGGATAGCGAGGCAAACGTTGCTGCCATCGGCAAAATTGGCGGAGGTGCGGAATCGGCGGCGTGGCAGATTAGAAGCCTGACCCTTCAGGAAGGCGTGACGGGTGCCCTGGCTTGGTGCGGTCCAGCACATGCGGTTTCGGCTTTTGTGGCCGATGCCGATCACATCAATTGCCTTGCCCCAGGCTTATAATCGGACTTGCATTTTCGTCGAGATCTGCCAGTTAAATCGTTGATTCCCTGCTAGAGTTATGCGCATGTGGAAGCTATTGCGTAATCTGGTGCTCGCCGCGATTTTCGTGGCGGGAGCATTGAAACTGCTGGCCTGGTATGCGGTCAGGCAGGATTCGCAGCGTGTGGTTGCCGAACTGGCGGCGTATGCGCAATTGCAGTACACAGGAGTTTCCGCGGGCCTGAACGGTAGCGTCACGCTCGACGGCGTAACGCTGACGACGGCCGCTACACACCTGGCCTACCACGCCCGCCGCGTCACCTTGACCACACCCGGTTTGCACTGGCTGTTGCGGCGTGCCTTGCTGCACGAAAATAACTTGCCGCAACAGTTCGGCATCGCGATCGAAGGCCTTCAACTTCCATCCGGGCTGAGCTGGCTCAATCGGGAAATTTTCGACCCGCAGATTTTCGTGCCGTTCGCGGCACTCGGCTGTGGTGGTCGTGAATTGAATGCGGTCGATTTGCGCAAGATGGGCCTGAATCTGCCGGATAGCAGTGAACGTCTGGACTATCGCTACAACGACGATGCCCATACGCTTAGCACCACCCTGACCCTGACTGCACCGGGTTTCACCCGGATCGTCATGGAGGCCGAGCTGGCCCGCTTCGATCCGACCCAATTGCACACGCCCGGCTGGTTTGAAAAGCTGCGTCTGAATCAGGCTACCGCCGAGTACACCGACTTGGGTTACCTGCGTGTACGCAATCGATTTTGCGCCAAGCACGATGCGATTTCAGAATCGCAATTTGTCGACCGACACATCACTGACGCGCGCACGTTGCTGCTGCAACACGGCATCACACCGAGCGACTCGCTGACCGAGCTTTATCGAACCCTACTCAGCGAAGGCGGACAGGTCAGTGTGCTGAGCTTGCCGAGCAAGGATTTCATTCCCGGCAGTTGGCGCGTACTTGGCGCGAACGAGGTGTGGCGACAACTCAACGTCACATCGCGATATCAGGATTCGCCTCCGATCATGTTCGGATTGGAATTTGCGAATCCTCCAACGGCCATCGCGGCAGCGCCGGATGATCCATCAACTGTGATGACCGTTACCGCACCGCCACTGCCGGGTCCGGCAACGCCACCCAAGCCTGAACCGGCTGCTGCACGGCTCGTGGCGGTGGTTGCGAAGGTCGCAACGCCGGCGCCAATCAGCCAGGTGCCTAAAACGCCATTGAGCGATCCAACCACCGCGCAGCTTGCGGCCAGTGCGATGCGCGAACCGATCGTTCCACCACCGAAACCGGCCCGCGACAGCCTTGGATTGGGTGGACTGGATCGCGCCGAAGCCCGGCTCGCACCACTGGCGATTGCACCGACGGTGGCCAAGCCGCAATCCGCGCCTGTGGTATTTCCATCGAGCCCGCCACCGCCGCCGAATTCCACGTTGGCGTTGGTGTGGAAGCCGGTAATCGACGAACTGCCTGAAACCATAGCTCCCGCTCCCGATTACACCATCATCGATTTTTCGCGACTTGCTCGCGAGACGGGCCGGCGCGTACGCCTGGTGACCAATGGCAACAACAAGATCGAAGGCTATGTCATCGACGTCGATGTAACCAGTGTCCAGTTGCGGGTGGACCGCGGCGATGGCGATGCACAATTTTCGATTCCACGCAGCCGCATCGAACAGATACAGCTGATCAAGCGCTGAAGCGACGACGCCTCTGCGACGATTTCCTTCGTCGTTACGTCATTGAAGTCAATGAACCGCGCATACCAGTCGACTACCGGATTCGCACAGGAAATCGAAGCCATGGTTCTGGCGCGCGCGCAGCGTGGCGACATGCAGGCGTTCGCACAAATCTATCAACGCTTTGGCGCTGCATGCTTTCAACTGGCCTTGCGAATTCTTGGTCAGCGTCAACAGGCAGAAGACGTGGTGCAAGAGGTGTTTCTGAAAATGATCGACACGATCGGCAGCTACCGTGGAGACGCGCCGTTTGGAGCCTGGCTCAAGCGCATGGCGGCGAACACATGTATCGACCAGTTGCGCCGCCAGCGGCACCTGAGCGATGCCGATGCCGACGTATTGCTCGCGCGCACTGCCAGCGCCGAGGCCGATGCTTCCGGTTCCATCGATATTGAGTCGTTGCTGGCGCGCTTGCCGCCGCGTGCGCGCGCGATTGTCATCCTGCACGAGCTCGAGGGTTATACGCACGCGGAACTGGCGGCAATGTTCGGACACAGCGAAAGCTACTCAAAATCCACACTGGCGCGTGCACTCAAGCGCCTGAGCGCATGGGTCGCAGCTTCACGGGTAACGTCATGAGCGAAGAATCATTCAACTTGCAGGACTTGTTTGCGAACACGGTGGTTGCGGACAACGCGCATGCTGCGGATCTTTGGCCGCGTATCGCCGCGGCGCATGAAAAGCGCTCGCGTCGTCGGCGCACGCTGCGGTTTACCGGCGCGGGATTGGTAGTGATGTTTGTATTCGGATTGCTGGTGTTTTCACCATGGCGATTGATGACGCAACAATCAGCAGCTGCGGTGGATTGGCAGGCGCGTGCGCAGGCCCTGGAATTGCAGATTGATGCGTTACCGATGCCCAGCCCTGATGAGAGTGCCCACGCGCTCGATACCGTATCGCAGATCGGCCATGTCGACGGCGATCTTCAATCCGCGTATGACCGCGGCGCATCACACGATGCGATTTTGCCGTTGTGGAAACGGCGTAGCGAGTTGCTCGGTGCCCTGTTGGCCGAGCGCCAGCAACACCCAATTATCACTGACATCTGAGGTGCATCATGTCCATTCGTCTGATCCTTTCGATTCTGCTGCTGATGTGCAGCCAACTTGTGGTGGCCCAAGGTCGCTCAGCAAACTCTGGCGTGACACCCGGGCAGTCGCAGTTGGGCCTTGTTGTTGATTCAACCAGCGCGGTACACGCCCGCGACGGCTTGCGCGTGCTCGGTGCGACGCCAGGCAGCGTCGCTGACCAGCTTGGTTTGCGTCCGGGCGATTTGCTGGTGGACGTGAACGGCACGTCGCTGCGTGATTTGGGTGCGGACGCGCAAGGGCGGGCGTTGGCCGCGAAGACATTCGCTGTTCGTGTGGCTGAGCTGCCGGCATCAGTACCATTGCGTCTTTCTGTGGTGCGCGACGGTCTGACTCTGGCGATGAACGCGCCGTTACATGCAGACTTGGCCATCGCTGCTGCGAGCGAGGCGACCACGGCCGCTGGCAATGACGACAGTGCGGCCGCGGATGCCGGTGGATGCGGGCGCCTCAGCACATTCGATGTCGCGCCACGCAGCAAACATCAATATCACGCCCGCATTGTGTTGCTCGATGGTTCGACTCCGGGGCCGACCGGGCAGCAGAACTATCGGGTCAAGTCCGGCGTTCACGCGTTGCTCGTGGCCGAAGACATCCCAACCCTTGAAATGGGAGTGGGCGAAATTGCGAGTTTGCGTCGTCACACCCAGAAAAAATTGACGGTTACCGTGCAGGCGAACACGACGTACATGGTCGGTGCGCAACTGCATCTGGACAAGGTGAGCGAATTGAACAGCGGGGGATATTGGGATCCCGTTGTTTGGCGCGAAATCTCCGAAACCTGCCGTTGAGGTCGGCGTCCACGCAGGCGGTTTTCAGTCATTGCCGCGATTTGGCCTTGCTGGCCGTGTCTCCGGATGAGATCCGGCGGGCAGTTACCTATCCATTTGATGCGTTATTCTCAGGCGATGCAGATTATCGCCAAAGCGTGTGTGTTGCTGGTTGCTTGCTGGTTGCTGCCAAATGCAGCGGCAGCATCGCCTTCGACGGATGAATTTCGTCACGTCTTGCAGCACGGTGTGGATCGTGGCGTTTATCGGGATCTTGCCATTGGATGGATAGATGGCTCCGCGCGCAGCACCTGGTATCTCGGAAAGGCCGACAAGCCCGATGCCGGTAGCGCCTTCGAGATCGGTGCAATCACGCAGGTATTCACGGGACTGTTGTTGGCGCAATCGGTTTACAAGGGCAAGCTTGGATTGACCACAACCGTAAGCCAGGTTTTGGGCCCGGATTTTTCGTTTGCCGATGCAAAGTTGGCCACGGTGTCATTGGAATCACTGGCCACGCATCGGTCCGGATTGCGTACGGTTCCGGCCAATCTGTTTCCCTTTCAAATCTATGATCCATACGCAACGTACGGGTCACAGGACTTGTTGGCATGGTTGGCCAACGAGCCGCACGCCGTCGGGTCGGATGTCGCACATTATTCGATCTTGGACTCGGGTCTGCTTGGATACTTGCTTGCGCGCACCTATGCAAGTGAATTTTCGCCGCTACTGCAGACACGTGTTCTTGCGCCGCTAGGGTTGAGCCATACCGGATTTGCAGATACGGCAACGTTGTTGTCAGGCTATTCCAGCCGTGATTCAGCGACGCCCCATTGGCATTTTGACGTGTTGGCTGGTGCTGCGGGACTTCGATCAACCCTGCCAGACCTGCTGGATTTCATTCAGCATAATTTGCGTCCCGAGAGTTCTTCGCTGCGTGCCGCCATGCTGCTGGCGCGTCGGCCATATACCAGTGATGTAGCGCCCGAACAGTACGGTCTTGGCTGGCGCATCGTGCTGACGCAGGACGGTGAGCAAACGTGGCCGCTGGTGTGGAGCGCAAGTCGTACCGGCGGCTTTTCAGCATTTATTGGCTTTCGTACGGATCGTCAGCAGGGACTTGTCCTGCTTGGTAATACCGATGCGGATTTGAGTGCCTTGGGGCTGGCGTGGCTTGAAGGCCGCTCACCGCCTGATTTGCCGCACCCTGTTCCAATGCGTCTTACGGCACGATCGCTGGCGGAATTCGAAGGGCTATACCAACTGCCCGACGGTACTGATGTAATTTTGCGGAGTGATCAAGCTGGCCTGAGTGCTCAATGGCCGGGTCAGGCTCCGATTGACGTGGTTTTCATGGATCAGGATATTTTTGTTGCACCCGGGTTGGCGCTGACGCTCTCATTCCAGCGTGAAGCAGGCAGCGTCGCTAACGTGGTTATCGACCATTCCGGCATCAATGTTCTTGCGCAACGCATCAGCACGCGTGCACCACACCTCAAACGGGTGCCCCTGAACATCCCACCCGCGTTGGCCGACAGTATTGTCGGCGACTTTGTCCTCGACGCGGATAGTCTGATGCGCGTTCGCAAGGTCGGGAGCAGCTTGATGCTTCATATGACCGGCCACGCGCCAACGGGTTTGCATTTGTTTGCCAAGGATCACTTCTTTACGAGTGACGATTCTGTCGTCGTTACTCTGGAGCATGGTTCAACAGGCGAAGTAACGGGTCTATTGCTGGAATTTGCTGGCGTATCGCGCAAGGCGCGGCGCGTGCACTGGCGGGTGCCTTGATCAGGGAACGCTGCATTCAACGCTTCGTAGCGGGAAGTCTTTTGCTTTTGTATCCTGCGCGTTCATTACCGACGGTCGAGTACGTTCATGACTTTGCTGAGTGTCAACGTTAACAAGATTGCCGTGCTGCGCAATTCACGCGGCGGCTCTTTGCCGGATGTGTGTGCGGCCGCCGCGGCGTGTATCAAGGCAGGCGCTGGCGGCATTACTGTTCATCCTCGCCCGGACATGCGCCATATTCACCCAGCAGACACGCACGCGCTTGGCGCGTTGTGCGCCAACAACGCCGAATTCAATATTGAAGGCAATGGTTTCGCGCCTGCGCGCGGCGAGTATCCGGGATTGCTGGCATTGGTGGAGCGCGCACGCCCTACGCAGTGCACGTTGGTTCCCGACAGTGACGCACAAGTGACTTCCGATCATGGCTTCGATTTGCGCGCAGATAGCCAGCGCCTGCGTCGACTCGTCGCACAATTGACTGCGCTTGGATGCAGAGTCAGCGTCTTCGTGGACGCGGATTCGCCAGACATCGAGCTAGCCGCAGAAATAGGCGTGTCACGGGTGGAAATTTATACCGGGCCTTATGCACAGGCTTTTGAACGCGGCGACTACGCTGCCGCACTGGACGACTGCGTACGTTGTGCGCAGCGCGCTGCGCGGTCGGGATTGGGCGTCAATGCGGGGCATGATTTGAACCAGGAGAATTTGCCTGCGTTGCGTGCCGCGATTCCAGGGCTTGCAGAAGTCTCGATCGGCCACGCGCTCATCGGCGAGGCGCTATATGCGGGGCTGGTGCCTACCGTGCGTGCGTATCTGGCAATCCTCGGCTGAACTTGAGCTCGCGCGGCTGCAGCGATGATGGCGGCGATGCAAAGTAAAACGCCGCGTAAACGCGGCGTTTTGCTGAATCTCGCTCAGATCGTTACGGTACTATTCCTGCGACGCCGATACGAAGCCGATCTTGATCATCCCGGCATTTTTGGCATCCGCCATGACGGTTGCGACCAGCTGATATTTCGTGGTCCGGTCGGGTCGAATATCAAGCTCGGGCTGTTGGTCCAAAGGCTTGCTGCCCAGAACCTGAAGCTGTGCACGCAGCGACTCTTCAGTAATCGGTTGGTCGTTCCAGAACAGCTGCCCGGACGATTGCACCGAAAGCTTGATGGGTTCTGGCGGTGGCGGTGGCGGGATCGCTGGTGGCGGAGTCGGCTGCGGCAGATCGATCTGGATCTTGTGCGAGAGCATCGGCACGGTGATCATGAAAATGATCAGCAATACCAGCATGACGTCGACGAGCGGCGTCACGTTGATATCGCACATCGCGCCACTACCGCTGTTTGTTGAGAATGCCATTGTCAGTTACGCCTGCGTTTCGATTGGTGCTATTCAGCTGAAATGCCGTATTCCGAATCAATCAATCTTTCGTGGCAGCATGCGCCTGAGCCACGAAACCGACCTTGACGATATGGGCATCCTTGATGTCGCCCATGATCGTTGAAATCAGTTGGTATTCCGTGTCCTTGTCGGCGCGAATCTGAACTTCCGGTTGAGGCGTTTGTTGCGACTCAACACGTAGTTTCGCCTGCATGCCAGCTTCAGTTACCGGTTCGTCGTTCCAGTACAGCTCGCCGTTATCCTTGATCGACAAGGTAATCGGCTGCTTGGATGCTTCCGTGGGCGGCTTGTCCAGGGTCGCGATCGGCAGCTCGATCTTGATCTTGTGTGCGGCCAATGGCGCCGTGATCATGAAGATGATCAGCAACACCAACATCACGTCGACCAGCGGCGTGACGTTGATCTCCGCCATTGCACCGCCAGCGGCACCAGTACTGAACGCCATGACTTATTTCCTCGACGCTGCCGGCGCGCCGGACTTTGGACCGCCGGGCTTGCCTAAGGCAACTCCTGCGGTGCCGGCGTCAGTCACCCGCGAACCGGTTGCGAAGAAGTCGTGCAGGTCATGCGCGAATTCGTCGAACTGGGCATTGGTGATGCGGTTTACGCGAACGAACACGTTGTAAGCGAGCACGGCTGGAATCGCGACGCCCAAACCCAGGGCGGTCATGATCAGCGCTTCGCCGACCGGACCAGCCACGGTTTCGATACCCGCATTGCCGGACGCACCGATGCGAATCAAGGCATGATAAATACCCCATACGGTACCGAGCAGGCCCAGGAATGGTGCGGTTGATCCGGTTGTGGCCAACCAGGTCAGGCCGCCTTCCAGGCGCCCGCTTTCGCGGGCAACGCCTTGGCGCAGTGAGCGGTCGATGAACTCGGAGCGATTCAGCGCTTCGACCAAACGGCTGCCTTCATGGCGTTGGTGATGGGCCGAGGCCGACGCGCAGTCCAAAGCGATCTTGGAGAAGGGTTCCCATTTGGGCTGATCTTCCAGCGAAGCCGGATTGTCCCAAAAGGCGTTGCGCACACGATCGGCACGAGCGCGAATTGCCAGAGCGCGCCAACCGTTGATGAAAATGAAGTACCACGTACCAATGGTCATTGCGGCCAGCACGAGGAAGGTTGCCCAACCCAGCCAGTCGAAGTTATGGATCAAGTGGTCGAAACCCATTTGCGAAAGGGCTGCGGCGTCGCCGTGCCCTGCGGACGTAAGCCCTGTCGGTGCGGCTGTTACTGCAGCGGAGGCATCCGCTGGCGGGGGGACGCTTACCGGTGCGGCCGGCGCTGGTTGAGTCGAAGCTGCATCTTGTTGCATAACGCTACCCTTATGTGGAGGCTTAGTTTGTCACCAGTCACGAGACAGTGCTAGTTGTGGTTTGAATCAAAGTTCATTCAGGTTGAAATCGAACGGTACCAACGCATATCCTTCGTAGCGCGCACCGTTGCGGGTACCTGGATTGAAGGTCCAGGTCTTGACCGCGGCAATCGCGGCGCGATCCAGCTCCCGGTACCCGCTGGATTTCTCCACGGTAATATCTTTGGGTGTGCCGTCCATGCCAATCAATACCTTGAGGATCACGCGACCGGTGTGATGCTCTCGGATCGCCTGTGGCGGATAACGCGGCGGGCGCAGTTTGCGATAGCTGATGTTTTCGCTCGGCGCGACGTCCGACGGCGGTGGCGGCGGGGCGGGTGGTGCGGGCGGCGTTGGTATCGACATCGGTGTCGGCGGGGCTTCGACCGGTGCGGGCGGCGGCGGCGGCGCAATCGGCGGCGGCTTGATCTTTTGAATGATCTTCTGCACCGGCTTCTTTGGTGGTTCCGGCGGCGGCGGCGGCGGCGGCGGCGGTGGCGGTGGTGGTTCGATGAATTCCACCGTGACCACCTTGTCCTTCGCCTGATCCTTGGCGTGTGGCGGTGCTACCGGTGCCAATAACATCATGAACGCAAAAGCGTGCACAGCGAATGCCGCGGCCAGCCCGATGGTTCGGCGCCAACTGAACGGTAGCTTTTCGGCTTGGTATACTTGTGACGCCATCAGTCTGAACCAGTCTCGTTATCGATTTCGTTTTACCCACCCGAGCTTGCGCTCAGTTGGGCAATCCCCAATAGTTATACGATCAATGATCGAAGGCGGGCTAACTTACACCAGCGCCCGAAGTTTGTATAGATACTCTAATTTCCTGTCGTTATCCGATCGGTGTTTATTTCTTGGTGCCCAACTTCTGCAATTGGGTAGCCGCTTCACTGCGCGTATCGGCATCCTTTTCCGCTTTGAGGAAAGCTGCGCGAGCGGCCGTCTTGTCATGCAGGGCAATATTCAATTTGCCCAGCAGGAGATTGGCCTTGCCCGTATGGGTGACACCGCGCGCGATGGCTTTTTCAAGCACGCTTTTGGACTCGGGCCACTTCTGTTGTGAACCGAGTACTTCTGCGCGGCGATAGTCAATGTCGCCATTGCTGGCCAACGGCGATGCCTTGGCATAGGCAGTGAGCGCCAAATCTTCCTTTTCACCAATCATGTAGGAATCACCGAGCAGCTTGTAGCTTTCCAGCGACGCCTTGACGATCGTCTTGTTCAAGCCTTCCTGCAGCAGTTGCGCGCCTTTCAGGGCGAGTTCGGGTTTACCGCTGGTCTGGCTGAAGCTGGCATAGAACTTGGCGGCAGATACGTAATCGGCCTCGTCCGTGATCATGCCGGTTTTTTGCTCCTTATCCAGAAGCGCCAGGGCTTTGTCTGTCTGGTTGGATTGCATGTAGACGACCATGGCGTTGTGCGCCAGCTTTTTGTTGGTCGGGTCTTTGGCCAGTTGCTGGGTAACCACATCGGCCGCTTCAGAGCTTTGACCGCTGGCCGCATAGCTGGCCATCAGGATCGACTGCCAGCCTTCCTTCGGCTTGTCGGTCATGGATTGCGCTTTCTTGATCGCCGCGATGGCTTCCGGGTACTTGTCCATGCGGTAGTAGATGTTGCCTTCCAGTGCATAAGAATCGGCTGTTTCAGTCTTGCCCTGTTCGCGCCAGGTTTTGAGTTGATCCAACGCTGCCTGATAGTTCCCGTCGGCCAAATAACCGTTGGCCACGTTGTACATGCTGTCGAAGTACGCGTCGTTCGGGAGCGAGTTGAGTGTCAGCAACTTCTGGTACTCGGCAATCGCGCCTTTGTAGTCTTGTTGGTTGAACCTGATATTGGCAAGCCCTTGCAACGCGACGC
This sequence comes from Rudaea sp., assembly GCA_039935035.1. Taxonomy (GTDB): domain Bacteria; phylum Pseudomonadota; class Gammaproteobacteria; order Xanthomonadales; family Rhodanobacteraceae; genus Rudaea. The sequence continues at coordinate 14,606 of JBDTLA010000134.1, forward strand.
CTTGCGCATACTTGCTGGTACTTGAGTCGAGGACTTTTTGCAGCAGCTCCTGCGCCTTGGCGTCATCTCCGGCAGTCAATGCATCGAGTCCTTCTTGCAACTTGTGCTGATCAGAACTGCTGCGCATGTCGTTTTTCGGTTCTGTGCGCGTAGCGTTCGGATAGCGTGAGTCATGCTTCTTGGCGAACGCGCTGGACGCAGTTGCCGCCAGCATCAATGCCGCGCAGATGCACAAAAGGGTTTGCAACAACCTGCTCTGGTTCGTTTTCATGACCGCTCCTGAAAATGCCTGATATTCGTTGTAACGCAAACTCGTTGACTGCGAGGTTAACCGGGTGTGGCCCCAAGCTCAAGCGAGCCTGGCAAAATTTCGATCGGGCAACATAAACGTCCGAATAAATACGTTGGTTTTAAAGCGCAGGCTAATACTTTCAGTGATTTACACATCCAGATTGGCAACGCGTAATGCATTTTGTTCGATGAAGCCGCGCCGAGGTTCGACCACATCGCCCATCAAGGTTGAGAAAATCTGATCGGCGGCTACCGCATCCTCGACGCTGACCTGCAACAATCGCCGACTCTCTGGATTTACCGTGGTTTCCCATAATTGTTCCGGGTTCATTTCACCCAATCCCTTGAAGCGCTGGATCGTTCGTCCCTTTTTCGCCTGGTCCATCAACCACGCATCGACCTGGGCAAAATTCGCCACGCTCATTGACGCGTTGCCGCGGTGGATTTGCGCTCCGGCCTGAATCAGGCCATCCAATTGTTGGGCCACTTCCCGAATCGCCTTGAATTCGCTACTCGCAAAGAACGCGGCGGGTAGTACCTGCACATTGCGCAGGCCGTGATGTTCGCGTTCCACGACCAGGGCAGGCGGATGATCCGCGGTGGCGGCGCGCACGCTCAATCGATAGACCGGCTTGCCAAGGCCTCGCGACGCGATGCGGGCCGCGAGTCGATCCAACCATGGCTGGATGGCTGCCGGTTCTTCCCACGTCGCTGCCGCTGGAACGGCCAGGTCCAGCATGGCTTCGAGCACCATGCTGTCGCAACGCTGCCCGAGACGCCGGATTTGATCCAGTGCCGTGTGGAAATCCAGCAACAAGCGTTCCAAGGCGACTTCGCGCAAACCGGGCGCTTCGGGGCTGTAACGCAGCTCCGCACCTTCGACCGCGTTGGAAATCAGGTATGCGTTCAGAGCTGCATCGTCTTTCAGATACAACTCCTGTTTGCCTTGTTTGAGTTTGTACAACGGCGGCAAGCCGATATAGATGTAGCCGCGATCGATCAACTCCGGCATTTGTCGATAAAAGAACGTGAGTAACAGCGTGCGGATGTGCGAACCGTCGACGTCAGCATCGGTCATGATGATGATGCGATGGTAACGCAGTTTGTCGATGTTGAATTCCTCCTTGCCGATGCCGCAACCCAACGCCGTGATCAGCGTACCAACTTCCGCAGAAGCCAACATTTTATCAAAACGCGCTTTTTCCACATTTAAAATTTTACCCTTCAGCGGAAGCACGGCTTGATAGCGACGGTTTCGGCCCTGCTTGGCCGAGCCTCCAGCGGAATCGCCCTCGACAATGAACAATTCGGAAAGCGCCGGATCCTTTTCCTGGCAATCGGCAAGTTTGCCGGGCAACCCGGCGATATCAAGCGCACCTTTGCGGCGCGTCATTTCGCGCGCTTTGCGCGCGGCTTCTCGCGCGCGCGCTGCGTCAACCACCTTCGCCGTAATGGCGCGCGCGTCGGCTGGATGTTCGGCCAGGAATTCGGCGAGCTTGGTGTTGATGATCGATTCGACCGTACCCTTGATTTCGGATGAAACCAGTTTGTCTTTGGTCTGCGACGAGAATTTCGGGTCCGGCATCTTCACCGAGAGCACCGCAATCAGCCCCTCGCGCATGTCATCACCAGCCAGTGTGACTTTCGCTGATTTGAGCAGATTGCCGGCCTCGATGTAATTGCCCAACGTGCGGGTCAGCGCGGCGCGAAAGCCGGACAAATGCGTTCCGCCGTCTTTTTGCGGAATGTTGTTGGTGAAACAGAACACGGTTTCCTGATAGGCGTTCGTCCATTGCATGGCGAGGTCGACATTGATGTTCTCGTGACTCGCACTGAGGAAAATGACGTTCGGATGCAAAGGCGTTTTGAGCAATGCCAGATGTTCGACGAATGACCGGATACCACCTTCGTACTCGAACACGTCGGTCTTGTTTACCCGTTCATCAATCAACGCGATCTTCAATCCCGGATTGAGGAACGAAAGTTCTCGCAGTCGCTTGGCAAGAATATCGTAATGAAACTCGATATCGGAGAAAGTCTCCTTGCTGGGCTTGAATTGAACCAGGGTGCCACGTCGGGTTGTCGCTTCGAGTTGACGCAATGGGTACAACGGTTCGCCCAAATGGTATTCCTGCTGGTACTTGAAGCCACCGCGTTCAATGGTCAGCCACAAATGCTCAGACAACGCGTTGACGACGGAAACGCCCACTCCGTGTAACCCACCGGAGACCTTGTAGGAATTCGCGTCAAATTTGCCGCCGGCGTGCAGCACCGTCATGACTACCTCAGCTGTGGAACGGCCCTCCTCGTGCATTCCGACGGGAATACCGCGCCCATTATCAGCAACACTGACCGTACCATCGACGTGGATCGTGACGGTGACATGGTCGCAGTACCCGGCAAGTGCCTCGTCGACGGCATTGTCGACTACCTCGAACACCATGTGATGCAGGCCGGTTCCGTCATCGGTATCACCGATGTACATGCCCGGTCTTTTGCGCACCGCATCAAGGCCCTTGAGGACCTTGATCTTGCTGGCGTCATATTGGTCGGCATCTGGTTTTTCGTTGTTCATGCGTTTGAGCCATGTGAATGAGAGCCTGCCTTTGAATGCAGGACTGGGAATCGATCAATTATAGCAAGGCGCGCAGCTGTCCATGTTCCACATGGAACACTGCCCTGTCCGGCTCGGCATGCCGCAGCGGCTCGGGCATCTCCACCCCGGTTACCAATACTTGAGCACCAGCGCTGGTCAGCATGTCTACGACCACCTGTTGGTGCGCAGCATCCAGCTCCGAAGTCAGATCATCCAGGGCAATCACCGGCCAATCGTTCTTGACGGAGGCGTAGTGCCTGGCTTGCGCCAGCACACAAGCAAGGGCGCACAGCTTTTCCTGACCGCGCGACAGATGCTCGCGCAACGGCGCTTGCTCAAAATGGATACTCCAATCCGCGCGATGTGGCCCGCGACTCGTATGCCCGCGGGCTCGATCCCTATCCCGGTTTTGGCCGAGACATTCGAGCAACGTCATGGCTTCGGGCCAACCGATCGACAGGATTGGTCTGGCGAGCCCAAGTTCCGGCAAAAACAACGCAAGGAGTTGCGAAAGGTCTTCAGAAAAACGCGTGAAGTAGGCATCCCTCTTTGCATTTAACGGAGCAGCCGCTTCGGCAAGTTGCACATCCCACACGTCCATCTCTGCATCACTCGCAGCCTGTTTCAATGCCGCGTTGCGCTGTTGCACAATCCGTCGGTAACGGCGCGCCATCGACAGATAGTCTGGTTCCACGTGGAACACGCCCCAATCCAGAAAACTTCGTCGTTCCTGGCTCGGCCCTGAAATCAAAGCGTGACTTCCTGGTTCAAAGCACACCAAGACAAATTCCCGCAATACCGTGGCGAGATTGGGCACAGCAGCATGATTCAGGCGTGCTTCCCAGCCGCGACTGCTGCGCGATAAACCAAGTCTGGTCGTACCGCCTTCTCTAGCGACAGAAGCTACTACCGTCGCCGCCTCGCCACCCCTTCGAACCAATGCGTCATTGCTACCTGCACGAAAGCTGCGCGCATACGAAAGCAGGTACGCGGCCTCCAGGATACTGGTCTTGCCGGCGCCATTCGGACCAATAAAGACATTGACCCCGGGGTAAAGCGCGAGCTCTAGCTCGGCAATATTGCGCACATTGGCTACGTGCAACCATTCAAGGTGCACGGCAATCCTCCGGGCAAGCTACGTTGGCAATCAGAGGCGCAACGGCATTATGACGTGGCGTGAGTCTTCACTCTCTGGCGTGCGCAACAGGCAGCTCGAGTTGCCATCGCGCAAACACAACAGAATCTGGTCGCCTTGCAGCGCGTTGAGTGCATCAAGTAAATAGTTGACGTTGAAACCCACACTCAATTCGTTGACGCTGGTGCGGGCTTCCAGTTCTTCCACCGCTTCTTCCTGCTCCGGATTGTGCGCAACGATGCGCAGCTTGTTTGCGCTGACCTCGAGTTTCACTCCGCGGTACTTCTCGTTCGACAAAATCGCCGCGCGTTGCAGCGCCCCGCGCAAGGAATCCCGTTGAATCGTCACTTCCTGGTCGGCACCGATCGGGATTACCGCTTCGTAGTCCGGGAATCGGCCATCAATGAGTTTGGATGTGAACACCACATCGTTGCGACGCACGCGAATGTGGTTGCGACCGAATTCAATATCCACGTTGCCATCGCCGGATTCGAACAAACCTTGCAGCTCAAGCACCCCTTTGCGCGGAATGATGATTTGACGCTGCGTGGACCGGCTTTCCGACAACTGTGTTTCGGCAAGTGCGAGACGATGTCCGTCAGTCGCAACGCAACGCAACGCGTGTTCGCGCAAGTCAAACAGCAAACCATTGAGGTAATAACGCACGTCCTGATTGGCCATGGCAAACGCGGTTCGATCCATCAACTGCTTGAGCGTGGCTTCCGGAAGGCTCACCTGTTCAATCAAATCGATATTTTCGATCACGGGAAATTCGGACGAGGCCAGCGTGGCCAGCGTAAAGCGACTACGCCCCGAGCTGACGGTCATGCGATCTCCCGCCAATTTGAACTGAATCTTGCTACCGTCCGGAAGGGCCCGGCATATATCGAACAATTTGCGTGCCGGCAACGTCGTCTCGCCAGGTTGCACACCTTGCGCTTCCACACTGGCCGACATCTCAACTTCCAGATCCGTGCCGGTAAACCGAACCGAGTCCGCATTTGCCACGACGAGGAGGTTGGACAACACCGGCAACGTTTGTCGCCGTTCGACCACACCAATCACCTGTTGCAGCGGTTTGAGCAACACTTCGCGCTGAATATTGAATTGCATGGTCGAATCCGTAATTGATTAAATAGATAAAAAACAGTAGCTTTAGTAGGCTCTGTGGGTAAAGTTTGTTTCAATTATATTTATTTAAATCATAGACTTATATATGTACTACCGTGACGCTAACTGTGCGTAGACCTGTGCATCAGTTGTGCACGAATCGCTCGTTCGCATTGTTGCACAAGATATCCACAGCAAGTACTAGCCGGTGAGCTCACGCAACAGCTTTTCCCAATCCTGGCGCAATTTTCCGTCGGTCAGGCAAAGTCCGCGAATCGTACGACAGGCATGAAGTACGGTGGTGTGGTCCCTGCCACCAAAAGCCTTGCCGATTTCAGGCAGGCTATGTTCCGTGACTTCCTTGCCCAACGCCATGGCCATTTGCCGCGGCCGCGCAACCGATCGACTTCGGCTCGTGGAGAGTAGGTCCGAAAGCCGTATCTGGTAATAGTCAGCCACGGTCTTCTGGATGTTGGATAACGTAATCAACGTGCTGTGCACCGTGAGTAGGTCGCGCAAGGTCTCCTGGGCGAACTCCTCTGTTATGGGTTTGCCGAGAAAGTTGGCGCGCGCCGCCAAGGTATTCAGCGCACCCTCCAGATCGCGGACATTCGAGCGCATGCGCTTGGCGACGAGGAACGCGACACTTTCCGGCATGTCCATGTTGCGTGCCGATGCCTTGCTGAGCAAAATGGCGGCACGCGTCTCGAAATCCGGCGGCTCGATCGCTACCGGCAAGCCCCAACCCAGACGCGATTTCAGGCGCGGCTCGAGGTTATCGACCTCTTTCGGATAGCGATCGCACGTCAGGATGATTTGTTGCTTGCCTTCGATCAGTGCATTGAAGGTATGAAAAAATTCTTCCTGGGTCGTGTTTTTGCCGGCAAAAAACTGGATGTCGTCGATCAACAACGCGTCGATGTCGCGAAAGCGCTTTTTGAAATCGTCCATGCGCTTGGTACGCAGCGCGTCGATCATCGAGCTGACGAATTGTTCGGAGCGCAGATAGACCACCCGGCTGCCCGGATCATTCTGGCGAATGAGATTGCCCGCCGCATGCATCAAATGGGTCTTGCCCAGGCCAGTGCCGCCGTAGAGCAGCAACGGGTTGTAGGCGCGACCTGGATTGTTCGCGACCTGGATGGCCGAGGCTTTGCCCAGTTGGTTCGATTTACCTTCGACGAATGAGTCAAAGGTGTACTGCGGATCGAGGTTGTATTCGAAACCAGCGGCACGATCGTCGCCGAGTTTGGGACTGGCAGCTTCCTTGCGCGCAGCGGCCACGGCACCGACTTCCAGGCGCAATTTCAGCGGCGTGCCAGATAGGTGATTGAGCACATCCGCGATTCGGCGCAGGAATTGCGTGCGCACAAAATCCATGGTGTAGGCGTTGGGCGCCAGCAGGCGCAGACCGCCCGCTTCCTCGCAAACCTGCAACGGAAGCAAATAGGTGTGCATGTCCTCGACGCTCAACTCGCCTTCCAGGCGATCCAGACAGCGCCGCCACAACTCACTCATGAAGAATCTATCCTTGCAGCAGGTATCGAATACAACCAAGTCACGATAACACCCATGCGGGCTGGAATGACTTACAACAGCGCGGGCGCCAATTGAAGAAAGCTTGCCGGCGCACCCGGCAATTGCTTGCCTGCGCGTAACTCATCCCCAAACACAGTCCAGTTACACGGTCGACAGCAAACCTCAACTTGCGATTGTGCGCTCATCAGCACGTTACGCCCATTGTCGGGCAAGCATCGCACCAGCCTGCGCGCCCGCGCATAGACGCAGACTACCGTGAGAGCCCAATGTCTCTATTCCAAGTTTCTGTCGCCCCGTTCTTGCCAGTCTACCCCGCACCACCGGACACGCCAAGCGCACCGATATTGACAAAAATACACTTTTTCCAATATTATCGCCGACCTTTTGCATTGTTTTCCAAGGCAAGTTCATGAAACGCACATTTCAGCCAGGCAACCTCAAGCACGCCCGCACCCACGGATTTCGCGCCCGCATGAAAACGCGTGGTGGCCGTCGCGTATTGAACGCGCGTCGCGCCAAGGGTCGCAAGCGTCTTATCCCGTAAGTGTCGCGCGATGACGCCCTTGCGTTTACCACGCAATGCGCGTCTGTTGCGCCCGGCGGACTTTCGCGCCCCGCGTGAAATCCGCCAGCGAGTGGCCACGCCCAATTTCGTTGCGGAATTCTGGCAAGCTCCGGCTAACATCGCTCGCCTTGGCATGGCAGTCTCGCGCCGGGTATCCAAACGCGCCGTCGTGCGCAACCGTATTCGCCGCCAGATTCGCGAAAGCTTTCGAATCCAGCGACACGGCTTGCCAAATATCGATATCCTGTTGATCGCGCGCGCGCAGGCCGCGACACGGGACAATGCTGCACTGCGCGGCGATCTGTCGACCATCTGGCGCAAACTGGCAACCCACCGCAATCAAACATTGAAGCCAGGCGACGCGAACGGCACAATGCGCGCCGACGCGTGATTGCGTCATGCGTTGCCAGCAGCTTTGGCAAAACCCTGCGCAGGAAGCGACTACACAGTGACAAGCAGCGTCCGGCTGCGCGAACCTTCTCACAGCGCGCAGCGCTATCAATGGCCTAACACTCATGTACAACCCCCGCAACCTTTTGCTCGTCGCGCTCGCGTTTGTCGCCATGTTGCTGTGGCAAGCCTGGGAAGCTGATTACTCGAAGCCAGCGCAAACCACGGCCGTTGCATCGACCAGCAATGTGCCCACGATCCCGACTTCCAATAAAGCCGCAGAAGCGCCGCAGGCCACGACGCCATCTGACGTACCGAAAGCTTTGCCCGGAACTGCACCAGCCGTGCCTGCCGCAGCACCAACACCGGCAAAGCCGATCCAGACCGTGCCGGCTGTGCTCGTCGAGGTACGTACCGATTTGCTGCGCCTAAGCATCGATACCAACGGTGGCGCGATCGTGCAGGCAGATTTGCTCGACTACCCGGCTGAACAGAAAAACAAGAAGGTGCCGGTACGCCTTCTCAACGATGACCCGATGAACTATTTTGTTGCAGAGACCGGATTGATCAGCTCAGGTTCGCCGGCACCCGACCATAATGCGACGTTCAGTGCAGAAAAGACCGCCTATACGCTGGCTCCAGGCCAGACCACGCTGGAAGTGCCGCTGACCTGGAAAGACGCATCTGGCCTGACCGTACGTAAAACATACGTTTTCACGCGCGGTAGCTATCTTCTACAGCTGCACGAGCAGATCAGCAACGCGACACCCACTGCGTGGAGTGGCAACCAGTATCGCCAACTGCAACGAGTACCACCGGTCATCGTCAGTCACGGCTTCGCCTTCAGCGACCCGGAGCGCTACGCGTTTACCGGTGCGGCCTGGTACAGCCCGCAGGACAAATTCCAGAAGCTGGCATTCACGAAGTTCGAAACCGATAAATTATGTAGTGCCACCCAGCAGACTCAGTCTGAGCTGCAAAAGTGCACATTCAATGGCGGTTGGGCCGCAATGTTGCAACATTATTTCTTTGCGGCCTGGATTCCACCGACGGATGAAAGCGACGCCTATCAGTATGCTACTTCCATCGGACCGCAAGGAGAAACGCGCTACCTGATCAGATCGATCTCGCCCGAAATCTCCGTGGCACCTGGCAAGACCGCCAACATCGATTCGCATCTGTACATTGGTCCGACCTTGGTCAGTCAGCTCGAAGCCATCGAAAAAGCCGGCATCGCGAAAGGGCTCGCGCTAACCGCCGATTACGGCATGCTCACGCCCATTGCTCAGCCGCTGCACTGGGTATTGGTCGAATTGCACGCGTTGGTACGCAACTGGGGTTTGGCGATCATCCTGTTGGTGCTGCTGATCAAGCTTGCCATGTTCAAGCTTAGCGAAGCGCAGTACAAATCGATGGCCAAAATGAAACGCCTGCAACCGCGCATGCAGGCGCTCAAGGAACGTTACGGCGACGACAAGCAAAAGCTTAGCGCCGCAACCATGGAATTGTATAAAAAGGAAAAAATAAATCCGTTGGGTGGCTGCCTGCCCACGTTGATCCAGATTCCGGTGTTCTTTGCCTTGTACTACGTGCTGCTCGAAAGCGTCGAATTGCGCCAGGCGCCGTTCTTCGGCTGGATCCACAACCTGTCTGCGCCGGATCCCTACTACATCCTGCCAGTCGTCAACGCACTCGTCATGCTCGGCGCCCAATTCCTGACGCCCAATAGCCCCGGCATGGATCCGATGCAGGCGAAAATGATGAAGGCCATGCCGCTGGTCTTCGCGGTAATGTTCTTGTTCTTCCCGGCCGGACTGGTGCTGTATTACACGGTGAACGGTGGCTTGTCGTTGCTGCAGCAATGGATCATCACCCGACGCATCCAGGCGGCCGATCAAAAGGCACACTAGGTGGTCTGTTTCAGCACACCAGTGCAATGACACGACGCGACGACACCATCGCCGCCGTCGCGACCCCAGCCGGCGCGGGTGGCGTGGGCGTGATCCGGGTTTCCGGGCCACTGGCCAGTACGATTGGCCAACAGCTCAGCGGAAAAAAGCTGCAACCGCGCCGTGTACGCTTTTCAACATTGCGCGACGCGGATGCAACAACGCTCGACCGTGGCCTTTGCGTCTATTTCAAAGCACCCGCATCGTTCACTGGCGAGGATGTGCTTGAACTGCACGCGCACGGCAGCCCGGTCGTACTCGACCTTTTGTTGAAGCGTATCTATGCGCTCGGTGCGCAACCCGCACGACCCGGCGAGTTTTCCGAACGTGCATTTCTCAATGGCAAGCTCGATCTGGTCCAGGCCGAAGCCGTTGCCGACCTGATCGCCAGCGGGTCCGAAGCGGCAGCCAGAGCCGCGCTGCGCAGTCTCGATGGCGCGTTCTCCCAACAGGTAAACGAAGTCCTCGATGCCTTGGTGCGGCTTCGCGTCCGGCTGGAAGGGGCGTTGGACTTCCCCGAGGAGGAAATCGATTTCCTGAGCGAACCGCAACTGAAAAATGACCTGGCGGCATTGCAGGCACGTACTACGCAACTGCTTGGCGCGACCCGCAGCGGTGTCGTGCTGCGCGATGGCCTGCACGTGGTTATCGTAGGGCGTCCCAACGTCGGTAAATCCAGTTTGCTCAACGCACTCGCACAAAGCGAACGTGCCATTGTCACCGCGATACCCGGTACCACACGCGATCTGCTGCGCGAGTCGGTGCAGCTCGACGGCATTGGGCTGACCTTGGTCGACACGGCCGGCCTGCGCGCATCCGAGGATGAAATCGAACGCGAAGGAATCCGCCGCGCTCAGGCCGAATTGCAGCGCGCCGACGTTGCCATCCTGGTGACCGAAAGCTCACACGTCGACGGAGATGCCATGCTGCTGGATGCCTGCTCCGTGGGCGCAACGCGTTTGGTCGTTCACAACAAGATCGACTTGACCGGCGAGGCAGCGCATGTGCAACGCGCCGAGCGTGCCGTGCACATCTATTTGTCCGCGCAGCGCGGCGATGGCCTGGCGGATTTGCGTTCGGAACTGTCCCGATTGGCCATGCCGGGCGACGCGACCCAAGGCACATTCAGTGCACGCACGCGGCATGTCCTCGCGCTGGAAATTGTCGTGCAGCACCTTGATGCGGCGGTTGGGCAACTGGAATCAGGCGCGGGCGAACTGGTTGCCGAGGAATTGCGTCATGCGCAGCGCTCACTCGGTGAAATTACCGGCGTGCATTCGAACGAAGACCTGCTCGGTGCGATTTTTTCGACGTTCTGCATCGGCAAGTGAGTGAGGCCGAGATCCGGCACTCAGGACTCAGGACTCGGAAAATCAACGGCTTGTCATCCCGGCGCAAGCCGGAAACCCGGTCTTTCTTTTCCACTTTCGCCGTTGAATCAAGTGCAGGAACTGGATGACCAGCCTTCCGGCTGTTGTTCAGCGCCTCCGGCCTTCGCGGGAATGACGGAATCTCTTATCTCTTATCTCTTCCCAAATCCCGGCTCCAAATCAATGCACCCACCGCCCCGCGCGACGTCGGCGGACGCCGTGGTCGGGGTCCCCGGATTGATCGCGTACGCTTCGTTCTTCCGGAGTTGGTGGCTGTTCGCGCCAGTAATTGGCCACCGCGCAAACCGCACTGGGCAGATGTGCCAGGCAATCGTCGTATTCATGCTCGCTGAGAGGCGCGAATTCGACATCGGTTTCGAATACGCCTTCTTCGACCGCCAAAGCCATGATTGGCGAGAGCAATTCGCTCAGCTGCGAATCAACCGCAAGCCGCGCCTCCCACAAGCGCGCACGCAGATCCACGCCGCGGGAAAAACCTTCACACCAGCCTTGTGCACTGAGTGCGCTGTCGCCGTCATCGAGTTCGATCTCACCCAGAATCGGCTCGTAGACTTCCGAATCCAGTTCGATGTCGATGCTTTCGTTCAAGCGTGCCAGCAGTTCGAGAATATATTTTCCCTCATCGGGGTCGGCAAACGGATCGTGCAGAACTTCAGGCAGCCATTCGTCCGGCGTGGCGCGATCCGGCCCGATGCCAATCGCACTGAGCAAACCGTGTACGCCATCAAGCAACAATGCATCTTCGCCCGCATGCGCGCGCAGGAATTGATCGAGCGTCTCAAGCTCGCTGTCCTCAAGCGACATCGGCCATGCGGAATCCGTCGCAATATCAGTCATGTGAAAATTCCAAAACCACGGGTGTATGGTCGGAGGGTCGCTCCCAGGTGCGTGGCGTGCGATCAATCCAACTCCTGCGACAGTGTTCGCGCAACGCATCGCTGGCCAAAATCAAGTCGATACGCAAACCCAGATCGCGACGAAATGCCGCTTGGCGGTAGTCCCACCACGAATAATGCCCACCCGCCGATTCAAACATGCGGAACGTGTCATGCAAGCCGAGCGCCAGCAACGCCTGGAATGCAGCACGTTCGGGTGCCGAACACAGGATGCTTTCGTTCCATACCAAGGGGTCGTACACGTCGCGATCATCCGGGGCGATATTGAAGTCGCCCAGCACGACCAAATTCGGGAAGCGCCGGATTTCCGCAGCGAGAAACTCACGTACCTTGGATAGCCAATCCAGCTTGTAGGCGTATTTTTCGCTGCCGACCTGCTGACCGTTTACCACATACAGGTTAACGACACGTACGTCGCCGACGGTGGCAGCAAGAATCCGCCGCTGTGGATCGTCGAGTCCGGGAATGTCGCGCACCACGTCGCGGGGCTCGTCGCGCGCGAGTATGGCCACCCCATTGTAGGTTTTCTGGCCGGAATATACGCAGCGATAGCCGCAGGCTGCGATCTGCTCGTGGGGAAATTTCGCGTCCTCGAGTTTCGTTTCCTGCAAGGCGACGACATCGGGCGCGGCCGTCGCTAGCCAATCGATTAGATGGGGCAGGCGTACCTTGAGCGAATTGACGTTCCAGGAGGCAATCTTCATGGCAAGTTGTGAGCAGTGCGATCCAAGTCGATCACGAAGGTGACTTTAGCTTATTCGAACAGGTACGGATTTTACGCCGCGAGGCCGTAGCTGCGCAGCAGCGCATCAGCTTTTGGTTCGCGCCCGCGAAACTCCACGAACGATTCCAGCGCAGGTCGCGAACCACCGGCCGCAAGAATGCTGTGTCGGTACGCCGCGCCCGTGGCCGCATCGAAAATACCGCTTTCCTCGAACCGTGAGAAGGCATCGGCCGACAACAGCTCTGCCCACAGATAGCTGTAATAACCGGCTGCATAACCATCAGCGAAGATGTGCGCAAACGTGTTTGCCATGCGCTGCCAATGCGGTGGGACGATTACCGCCACGTCGCGTCGGACCGCATCGATCAACTCTTGCGTACGCGCACCGCGGGCCGGCTCGAATTCAAGGTGCAAGCGAAAATCGAACAATGCGTATTCGAGTTGACGAAGAAGAAATAGCCCCGCCTGAAAATGGCGCGCTGCCAACATGCGCGTGAACAGCGCATCTGGAAGAATTTCTCCGGTCTGCCAATGTCGCGCAAACAAATTCAGCGCCTCGCGTTGCCATGCGAAATTTTCCATGAACTGGCTGGGCAATTCGACGGCGTCCCATTCCACTCCACTGATGCCGGAAACACCGGGAAAGTCGACCTCGGTCAACAAATGATGCAGGCCATGGCCGAACTCGTGAAACAGCGTGATGACATCGTCATGGGTCAACAATGCCGGTTGATCATCGACCGGGGGCGAGAAATTGCACGTCAAATAGGCGACCGGCAACTGCAATTTACCGGCGCAGCGTAAACGCGAGCGGCACACCTCCATCCACGCGCCGCCGCGCTTGCCGGCACGCGCATACACGTCAACATAGACTCCCGCAAAAGTCTCGCCAGCGACATCGCGCAGTTCGTAGTAGCGTACATCCGGATGCCAGACAGCCACATCTCGTGGCGCAAGCGAAACTCCAAATACCCGTTGGGTAATGGCGAACAGGCCGTCAATGACGCGTGGCAACGGAAAGTACGGTTTAAGTTCTTCTTCGCTGAGCGCGAACTGGCGCAGGCGAAGTTTCTCCGAGGCGTAGGCGATATCCCACGGTTGCAATTCGGCCAGCCCGAGTTCGGCATGCGCAAACTCGCGCAACTGAGTCAATTCGTGTTCGCCGACAGGCTTGGCACGGTCTAGGAGATCATGCAGAAATGCGAGTACGCGCTCAGGCGTCGCCGCCATTTTCGTTGCCAGCGAAACCTCGGCGGCATTGGCGAAACCCAATAGTTGCGCGGCCTCGTGGCGCAGCCCCATGATTTGTTCGATGCGCGCCGAGTTATCGAAGCGACCGGCCTGTGGTCCCTGATCCGATGCGCGGGTGTGATATGCGTGGTAGACGCGTTCGCGTAGATCGCGCGCATCGGCGTAAGTCAGAATCGCCTGCACGCTGGGTTGTTTGAGCGTTACCAGCCAGCCTTCGGTTCCCGCGTCGCGTGCCGCCTGGTGCAGCAACGCGCGTTCGGCCGGTGGCAATCCGTTGAGCGCAGACTCGTCGACCGATTCGGTCCAAGCCTCGGTTGCATCCAGCACTGCGTTCTCGAACAGCGTACCCAGACGTGTCAACTCATTGACGATTTCGCGAAATCGGGTGCGCGCCGGCTCCACCAACCCCACACCGGACAATTCGAAATCGCGCAACGCATGTTCCACCAGGGTACGTGCCGCGCGCGGCAATTCGCAAAACCCGGCTGGGTCGGAAACCGCTTTCACCGCGGCATACAGGTCGCTGTTTTGTCCGAGCTGCGCTGCGTGTTCGCTCAGGCGCTGTTCGGCTGCCGCGTGCGCTTCACGCAGCGCGGGCGTATCGGCAACGGCGTGCAGGTGTGATATAGGCGACCACACCTGTTCAAGGCGCGTATCCAGCAATTCCTGGGCCAGCATTGTATTGGTAAAATCGCGCGGAGCCGGATCGGCAACCATCGCGGCGATACCGGCGTCGTATTCGGCAAGTACGGTGTTGATCGCTGGCAAGACATGCTGCGGGCGGATTTTGCCAAACGCAGGTAGTGCCGATGGGTCGAGCAGGGGATTGGTGAGGCTCATGCAGGGATTCCGGTCGATTTGATTCGCAGGGCGGTGATTACGCGTATGTATATGGCGCGGCTTGAAACAAACTATAGCCGACCGGCGCAATATCAAGCTTTGCGCGCAGTACACTCTGCGGTGCGTAGCGTACGAGGAAGTGGCAATGAGCGAGCAAACGGACAACGATGAATCGTTCGAGATGCGCAAGTTGCTGCGTGGATTGTCGCTGTTTCGACACTTGGACGATGCCACGGCCGACGAATTGGGCGGTGAGCTGGAGTGGTTCGCAATGCCCGGCGGAAGCATCCTGTTCGAAGCAGGCGATGAATCCGATTCACTGTACGTGCTCAAGTCAGGCAGCCTGGGTGCGTTCAAGGCGGATCAAGACAACAAACTTCAGCTTGCCGGCATCGTCGCTGCCGGCGAAACCGTCGGCGAGCTCGGGTTGATCGTCGACCAGCCGCGATCCGCGACTGTCCGTGCGCTGCGTGATTCGGAGTTGTTGCGCCTATCGCGAAAAGGGTTCGACAAATTGATCGCGAGGCATCCCGAAGCCATGCTGATGAGTGCGCGCTTGGCAGTACAGCGGCTGATTACGCGCGAAAACAGCACGTTGTTGTCTGTTCCACGAACGTTTGCCGTCCTTGCCCACGACAAAAACATTGACGCAAAAACATTTACCGCATGCTTGCGAGATGCGCTTTCGCGTTACGGCGAGTGCGCAATGATCGAAGCCGAAGCAGCGCGCGGCCAGACCAGTGCCTGGTTCAGCGCCCTGGAGGCACGCGTGCGTTTCGTACTTTATGTAGGCAATGGCGGTGACGAAGACTGGCATGATTTGTGTGTACGGCAAGCCGACTGTCTACTGTTGCTGGCCGATGCATCCCAGCCTGCCAGTTGCTGGCCAGAGAAGGCCAGCATCACTGCCGAGAGCGCGTTGCATCGACCACGACATCTGCTGTTGCAGCATCGAAGCGGCACCATCGAACCCGGTGCGGCAGCGCGCTGGCTGGAAACGCTGCCGGGCGTGGCCCATCACCACGTGCGCAACGAGGCCGACATCGAGCGCGTCGCACGGCTGTTGATTGGTCGTAGTGTCGGCCTGGTGTTGTCCGGAGGTGGTGCTCGTGGCTTCGCCCATATCGGAGTAGTCAGGGCCCTGCGCGAAGCCGGAATTCGCATCGATAGCGTGTGTGGCACGTCGATTGGCGCGATTATCGGTGCTGGCGTCGCTGCGGATTGGAGCGACGAGGAGATGTTCGACAAATATCGACGCGCTTTCGTCGAGGGTCGGCCGCTGAGCGATTACACGCTCCCCTTCATCTCGTTGGTCGCGGGTCGAAGGGTTTCGCGGCTGCTGCGCGAAGCGTTCGGGCCGGGTGACATTGCCGACCTGGCGTTGCCGTATTTTTGCGTCACTGCCAACCTCACCGCGGGTCGGGCGCAATCGCACCACACCGGTCCCTTGTGGTACTGGTTGCGAGCCACGTGCGCGATTCCCGGCGTACTGCCTCCAGTGTTTCGCGACGGCGAAGTATTTGTCGATGGCGCCGTGATCAACAACCTGCCGGTCGACCTGATGCGTGAGCAGGGGTTGGGCGAAATCATCGCCGTGGACATCAGCGCCGACGATGTGTTGTGCGCGCAAGTCGATGAATACGCGTTGCCATCGTGGTGGCGCCTGGCATGGCAACGTCTGTTCCATCGCCACCGTCGACCCGGGATCGTCAGCATCCTGTTGCGCTCGGGTATGGTCAATGCCGAAGCGGCCAGTGTCGAACGGCGCGCGCAGACCAGCTTGTTGCTGACGCCTCCGCTGGAGGGTATCGAGTTGCTTGACTGGCATGCATACGAACGCGCCATCGACGCCGGCTATCGCTATGCGCAAGGAGTTTTGGGGCGGGCCAACGCACCGCGCGAGTTGCCGTGAACAGCGAGGATCGTCGCCCCTCACCCTGACAGAGATCCACACACCGCCACAAAAAAAGCCCTCCGACTGGAGGGCTTGGGAAAAAACGCAAAGATCCGCCAGCGCGCTGGCGCTAACCGCGATGGCGCTTCGGCCGGAAATCAACCAAGGTCGACTCAACCTCATTCAATATCGGTTCCACCGCCTCATGAGTTTTCTCGGCTGCGTTCAAGCTGGTATAGCTGACCTGCTCCGTCCATCCCGAGCCGAGCATCCGACGCGCGCCGATTGAATAAGCACGTACGCCCAGTTGCGCCGTGTACAACGTCGAACTCTGGCCGTAATAGGTCAATTCCTGACTACCAACTGCCCGCGCGTGCACGAATACCACCACGTCAACACGACCATGCTTGGCCAACACTTCAAGTGCTTCGGCAAAACGCGGGCGGTCCTTGCCCATCAACCGATCCACGCGTGGCAACGTGTCCTGATTCACCACGTGGTAACCACGTCGCGTGAGCATCGCTTCGATCGCCTGTTCGGCAGGTTCAGATACCGCTGAATCGCCACCGGCCAGCACGGCGATGGTTGGGATGTGGGGGATCGGAGGTGCGCTCACCGGGGGCGGTTCGCTGACACGCGCCAGCTGCTGCACCGGGGCCGCATCCGCAGCCTGCGCTGCGGCGAGTTGCTTGAGTGGTTCGACTTCTGAAGCGCGCGCTGCTGGTGCCGCGGCATTGCCAGTTTGGGCGTTGTTGTTGGTCGCAACGGTTGTATTGCCCGGAGCTTGGTTTGTTTCAGCCGGTGGGGGTGCCGTCGCCGTCGGGGTTGTCGCGGCAACTTCGGTGTTCGCCGATGTGGTCGCAGTGCTTGTCGGCGTGACGCCAGGCGTTGTCGCAACTGGCGGGGTTACGGTTGTGGTAGCGGCAAGCTGGGTAGTGCTCGTCGACGAACCCAGATACTGCTGCAACATCGGAATGCGATCGCGGAACGCGAAAGCTCCCCCGGCAACACCCAGCAGTACGATCGCAGCGATCGCCCATGGTAACGCCGATGAGCGCGAACGCGGTTGCTGCGGTTTCAATACCGCTTCATGCACGCCCTGGGATTGTCCCGTTGCTGCGCCGACGAGTGCAACCGGGGTACGCAACGCTTGCGGAGTCGGCGTCGTTCCGGGCAGGGGGCGTTGTCCTGATACCGGAGTGCGCTGTCCGATCATCGTTGCGGCGGCAGGCGACATTTTCGCTTGCAGGGTGATTGGTCCACCCTTGGCCACGAGCGGGTGCTTGTGCAGATCCGCGGCCAGTTCCTCGCAACTTTGGTAGCGCTCAGCCGGATCTTTGGCCACCATCTTGGTCAGGATACGCGAAAGCTCCGGATCGACATCGGCATTGAGCGAACACACGTCGGGAATTTCGGCGCGAACGACTTCAAGCATCAAACCCAATGGCGATTCGTCGGTGAACGGCATCCGCCCGGCCAGGCACTCGAACAGCACGATACCCAGCGAGAAGATGTCCGAACGTTGATCGACGGGTTTGCCCTGACAGACTTCCGGCGACAAATAGCCGGGCGTGCCGACGAACTCGCCGGTCGAGGTGAGCTTCTTGGAGAAATCCTGCGTGGTCAGTGCGATGCCGAAGTCGGCGATCTTGATGCTGCCGCGACTGCTGATCATCAGGTTGCCGGGCTTGATGTCGCGATGGATCACGCCCTTTTCGTGGGCCGTGGATAGACCCAAGGCGGTTTCATAGATGATCTTCGCGGCCTGCTCGGGTTTGAGCTTGCCATCGCGCTTGAGCAGTGAGCCCAGCGATTCGCCGTCGACGAATTCCATGACGAAATAGGTCTGGCCTTCGTCGTCGCCGATGAAATAAATCTGGATGATGTGTGGATCGTTGAGCGCGGCCATGCTGCGCGCTTCGCGCAAAAAGCGTTCCTTGACGCTTTCATCGTGAGCCAGCGAATCGGCCAGCACCTTGATCGCCACGTAGCGATTCAGCGATGTTTCGTAGCCCTTGTACACCACACCCATGCCGCCGCGACCCAGCTCGGCGACGACATCGTAATGCCCCAGATGTTGCTTCATAACCGACTCCACGGCGCTTTGGCCGGTTGACAGATTTGAAGATATTACCACCGCAACATGAACCGTGGCCGTGGCCGATTTGGCGCTGAGTGGGCCATCCGGTTGGCATGCCAACTGCCAACTGGGTCACACAATCAGGGGAATCGTGCCGACCGGGTATTTTAAGCTCCGGAATTCTGCGGCAGGTGAGCAGTCAACCGCAATATACGCCGTCGATCTCGACCAGCAACTCGGCTCGGCAGATATCGCCGTGCAGCAACAGCAACGGCGTCTGCGCACCGAATCGCGCATGCAGCAACGGCTGCACGCAATCGGCATCGGCAGCGTTGCGCACGTAGGCCTTCCAGATGCTGTCGCGGCAGTAGTGCGACTCAAGATCAACTTGGGCGGCGGTCATCAGGCTGTCGAGGTTGATCAGGGTCTCGGCCAGTTGTGCGGCGCTGTCATTGTCGTGATGGGATGCGTGGCCGACCACGGCTGCGGTTCCGGAAATGAACAATTGCGGTCGGCGGGTCGGCGCGCGCATGCCGCGTGCGAAACCTGGCGCAGCCGGGCCATAACGCCGCGGGTAGCGCCAGGCGCTGATTTGGCGTGGATTTTCCACCGGGATGCCCGGCTCGCTTGCCGCCAGCCAGAAGACTTGCACCACACGCCGCCCATCGCGTACACCGATGGCCGTGGCGGCGGGGTAGATCGAGGCGAAGTCGTCACCCATTCCGGCAGCACGGCCGCTGCAAAATTGGCGGTAGCGCTCGTCGTCACCGTGGCCTTGGTTGATGGCGTCAAGGTAATTCCACATGCGCAGCAGGTGTGGGGTGGAGCTTGCGCGGCACCAGGCTTTGAGCATTTCGTAGGCACGCCGCGCTGTTTCGGCGATCCCGTCGTGGTCGGCTTCGGCCAACTCGATGCTGCCGAACGCGTAATCTTGATTGCAAGCCCAAGCCAGTTCGCCATCACGACCGTATTGCACCGGCCCGCGACCACGCCAGACTTCGAACGGTGCACGTTCACGCATCGGCTCAAGCCCCACGCGCAGGCAGCGTGGGTCGTCGACGAGGGCGGCCCGGGCACCAAACCCGATCACCGCAAGTACATCGTTTTCGGCAAGCAGGGATTCGGCGCTGGCCTGGCTGTAGCTCGTGCGCAATGGTTCAAGTCGGCGCAAGCCCGAAGCGGTGTCGCGGCCATCCAATGTTGGTTGTGCTACAGATTCCATCAAGTCCGGATCGGCGTCCCAAGTAGTCGTGCATGATACACTCGGCGGCCGTCACGCCGCTGCAATTGGCGACCGATTACGTATGGAATGCGAGAACCATGGCTGCACAAACACCCGCCGAACATGAACTGGCCGACATCATCGTTTCGAGCCTGAATCTGGAAAACCGCGCTGCTGAAACCATCGACCCGCAAGCACCGTTGTTCGGCGGCGAGTTGGGTCTGGATTCCATCGATGCGCTGGAATTGTCCCTGGCGATTTCCAAACGTTATGGTTTCCAGTTGCGTTCGGACAACCCCGACAACCACAAGATCTTTTCCAGCTTGCGCGAGTTGTCCACGTATATTGAAAGTCATCGCGCGGCCTGATCGCCATGTGGCGCGCGCTGGGCTGGCTCGCAATCGCCGCGCTTGCCGGCTACGCGCATTGGATTCACAGCAACAACTGGCGCGCCATCAGCGCGTTCGCGGCGATCGTATTTATTGCCGTCATTGCGCCGCGCGCATTGCGCTACGCCGTGGGCTTGCTGGGATTGGTCGCCCTGGCCCTGCTTGCGGCGGGCAGCATCAGCGTGATGTTGGCATCACTGCCGGTACTGATATGTGCTTTCGTAGCATGGCTGTTTGCACGCACCTTGTGCGGCGGGCGGCGGCCCCTGATTGCACGCGCCATTGGCGTCATCGACGGCGAAGCACAGCTCGACGATCCGCAGATCGCCCAATATGCGCGCCGACTGACCTGGGTCTGGGCCATTTGGCAAAGTACGCTGGCGTTGCTAGGTGCCGCGGTGGCGTTGCATGCGAATGGCTGGCTGACTGCGTTGTCGACGCATTTTCCCGGCCCTGCCGCGTTCGGTGTGGTGATCCTGCCGCTGGCAATCGCCGCGTTGTTTCTGGGAGAATTTCTTCTGCGCCCAAGGCTGCTCCCGCAAGCACCTCGCCACTCGTTATGGTGGTTTGCAACCCGGCTGGTGCATGCATGGCCGCGCCTGCTCGGCGATTGAAATCATTGCCGACGACGAGAAAAGCCGCGATGCTTGCGACATGACCCCAAGTGCCGACCCTTCGATGCACGGCGAAACGTTCAGCGTTGCGGCATCCCATCCGGCGCTACCCGGACATTTTCCGCAAGCGCCCGTCGTTCCCGGTGTAGTGATGCTGGATCGTGTCATTGCGGCGATTGAACGCGCCTGGGCATTGCGCGTGACGGGATTGCCGCAGGTCAAGTTTCTGCATCCGCTGCTGCCGGATCAGCACGCTCGGCTGACCTTGTCCGACCGCGGCCAGCGCGTGCATTTCCAGATCGTCCACGCAACGGCGACCATCGCCAGCGGTCAGGTCGAGGTGGCGCGATGAGCGTCCATTGGACCCAGCGTCGCGAAGGTGGCGGTCATTTTGCCCTGTGGCTGATTCGAACCATCGGATTGCGCCTGGGCAGACGCAGTGCCCGGGTGTTGCTGTATCCGATCACGGGGTATTTCTATATTCGGCGCGTGCACGAACGACGCATGTCGCGGGAATTCCTGAGCCGCGCATTCGATCGCCCGGCCAGTATCTGGATGGTGCTGCGCCACATCCATTGCTATGCGTCCACGATCCTCGATCGTGTCTTTCTGCTGGCGCGCTCCACCCGCGACTTTGATGTACGCGTGCATGGCCTTGATGATCTTGATACGCAGGTCGTCAGCGGCAAGGGAGCGATGATGCTCAGTGCCCACATTGGCAGTTTCGAGGCGTTGCGTGCACTTGCCGACGAGCGCCCGGAGCTGAACGTTCGCATCGTGATGGATCGCAAGCAAACCCCTTCCATGACAACGCTGTTGCATGCGCTCAATCCAGCAGTTGCCGCGAGCGTGATTGATGTCGGTAGCGATGGCATGGCCAGTGCGTTGGCGATTGGTGAAGCCGCCAACCAAGGCGCACTGATCGGATTGCTTGCTGATCGTGCGCGCCCGCAAGAGCCGACCTGCGATGCGACGTTCCTGGGCAGCCCGGCGGCGTTTCCGATAGCCCCGTACCTGCTCGCATCCGCGCTGCAATTGCCGATCGTGCTCAGCTTCGGCCTATACCGTGGCGGCAATCGGTATGATTTATACTTCGAGACATTTGCCGATTGTATACAAATCCCGCGACAACAACGCAATGCACTGCTGCGTGAATGGACGCAGCGCTACGCGGCGCGGCTGGAACATTACACGCGCATGGCTCCCTATAACTGGTTCAATTTCTATGATTTCTGGCATCGCCCTGCTCCTGTCGACCCTGCTGTCGGCGAATCCGTCACCCGCGCCGTCGCCTGAGCCGGGCGCGGCCCAGAACCCGGCGGCGCTGGTGGAAAAGCTGGCCAAACCGGTGCCGTCGAGCACGATCTATACCGAAGTGCGTTTCGCGCACCAGTTGCGCCGACCGATCGTGTTGCAAGGCCAGCTCGATTACGGCGGTGCCGAAAAGCTTGGCAAACGCGTCGATTCACCCTATCGCGAAACGACAGAAATTTCCGATGGGCACGTTCGCGTGCAGCGGGAAGGCCGCTCGGTGCGCGAATTCACACTCGATCGTGCGCCGCAGTTGCAAGCGCTGTTGACTGGCTTCAGCGCCATGCTTGGCGGCGATCCGGCAACGCTGAAAAAGTACTTCGCCATGAGCCTGGAAGAAACGTCGAGCCAATGGACGTTGACCCTGACGCCGTTGCAATCATCGTTGTCACGACATCTGCGCGCGATCGTCATTGATGGGAGTGCCAACCAACCGCAATGTTTCAGCTTGCTGGAACCCGACGGTGATGCAAGCGTCATGCTGCTCGGAGCGTTGGCTTCGGCAAAACTGCCCACACCACCGACGCGTGCCGCGTTGACGGCGATCTGCCACGGTAAATCGTGACGCCGGGTCGACGCATTGCGCTGATCCTGGGCTGGTGGTTGCTGCTTGCCGCGCTCGCTTTCGTGGTCCAGCAACGCCTAGTTGTCAGCGGCGATCTGCGCAGTTTCATGCCACCGGCGCGTGACGCCGACCAGAAATTGTTGCTCGATGAAATCGGCGACGGCCCGGCCTCGCGATTATTGCTGCTCGGTATCGAAGGCGCACCGGTCGAAACGCTCGCTGGCTTGAGTCACGCGCTTGCGGACAGCCTGCGCGGTGACGCGCACTTCAGTCATGTGCTCAACGGCGAAACCGATCCGTCTGCATTGGATCCGGCGCTGTTGCCGTATCGCTATCTGCTCTCACCAACTCTGGATCACGAACAATTCGATACGACGTATTTGCATGCGCAATTGCAGCAGCGCGAATACGATCTGACCTCGCCGGCAGCGGGCATGCTCGAGCCGCTGCTGCCACGCGACCCGACCCTGGAAGTGCTGACCTTGGCGCAACGCTGGACGCCGGCGAAGGCGCCAAGCGTGCGCGCTGGCGTGTGGTTCTCGTCGCAAGGCGAAGCACTGCTGCTTGCGCAGACGCGCGCAGGCGGTTTCGACCCGCAAGAGCAAGCGACAGCCATCGCTGCGTTGCGGGCCGACTTCGAACGTTTGCCGCATGCCCGCGATGCGCGGCTGGTTATCAGTGGTCCCGGATATATCGCCGTGCAAGTCGGTGCGACCACGCGCGCTCAAGCCGAATGGCTTGGTGCGCTCGGCAGTGCAGGATTCATCGTGCTGTTGCTACTCGCCTATCGCAGCCCCGGCGTGCTCGCCTTGGTCGCGCTGCCGTTGGCCAGCGGCGCGCTGGTCGGGGTCGCCGCGATCATGCTGGCTTTCGGTAGCGTGCACGGCATCACCCTGGCGTTCGGATTCACATTGTTGGGTGTGGCGCAGGAATATCCGATTCGGGTCTTCAGTCATCGTCGTGCCGGCAGCGATGCATATGCCTGCGTACGCGACGTGTGGCCGTTGCTGCGCCTGGCCATCGTGTCGGCGAGCATTGCCTATGTGGCGTTCTTTGCTTCCGGCGTGCCCGGCCTACAGCAACTGGCGGTGTTTACTATCGTTGGACTACTGGTTGCCGGATTTGCCACGCGCTGGTTGTTGCCTGCCGCGATGCCGCCACGGTTTGGTGATGTGGCCGATTCGGCGTGGCTGGAACGCGCGCGTTGCTGGCTGGATGCCATGCCGCGTCCGCACTGGTTGCCGTGGAGCGTACTCGGGCTTGCATTGATCTTGCTGTGGATCGCGCCTACGCCACTGTGGCAAACCAATCTCGCCGCGCTCACACCGGTACCACCGGCTTTGCTCGTGCGCGAAGGTCAATTGCGCGAGGCGCTCGGTGCACCGGACGTGCGCTACCTGCTGCTGCTGCAAGCTTCCAGCGCGCAGGACGTATTGAAATTGTCCGAGAAGATTGATCCACAGGTGGACAAATGGATTTCCGCCGGAGTCGTCGACGATGTCGAATTGCCGAGTCGTTACCTGCCCAGTATCGCGACTCAGCGCGCACGCCAGGCAAAGCTGCCGGATCGGGCAATGTTGACGGCCGCGTTGGATGCGGCCCTGGCCGATTTATCGTTCCAGCCAGACTTATTCAAACCTTTTGTCGACGATGTCGAAGCAGCGCGCAGGCTGGCACCGCTGACACCCGAAGAATTCGAACGTTCGCCCTTCGGCGCGCGCCTGCAGGCGATGCTGGTGCAGCGCGACGGGCGCTGGTTTGGCGTGGCTACGCTGCGCGGTGTGCACGCTGCGAGCGCGCTGGCGAATATCAGCAAGGCTACCGATGGTGCGGTTCGCCTGCTCGACCTGAAAACTGCATCGGAGAACCTGGTGGCGCAATATCGCGTACGCATTCTCAAGGCGTTGGGCCTGGCGTTGCTGTTGCTGGCTGCAGCGGTCGCCATCGCGTTTCGCAACCTGCGTCGCGCCTGGCATGTGATAGCGCCGATGTCGCTGGCTACACTGCTTGCATTGGCGGTGCTGCGAATTGGCGGCGTATCGCTTTCGTTGTTTCATCTGGTTGCGCTGACGTTGGCGGCCGGTCTGGGCCTGCACTATGCGCTGTTCTTCGAACGCCCCGTGGCCGACGATGCCGAGGCGCGGCGCACGTTACACGCAACCCTGGTGTGCGTGATTTCGGCGATCGGTGTATTCGGATTGCTCGCCTGCTCGTCGTTACCGGTGTTGCGTGCGATCGGACTCACTGTCGCGCTGGGCGTTGTTTTCCACTTTTGTTTGTCCACGCAGATGGCGCGACCGCGACTGGATGACCACGAGGCGGGCCCGTCAGCAACATGAAGCGTCACGGAACCTTGTCGAAGGAGTATTGGCGACATTTGATTCCGCACGCGGGCGCGATGTGCTTGCTGGACGAAGTCATTGCATTCGATGATACGCATATTCACGTGCGTGCCATTTCACATCGCGACCTGGCCAACCCGTTACGCAGCGACGACCGACTTCGCGCCGTGCACCTGTGCGAATACGGCGCCCAAGCGATGGCGATTCATGGCGGGCTGCTTGCGCAGCGCAACGGCGTTGTCGCGCGACCCGGAATGCTGGTGTCGCTGCGCGCGATAAAATTGCACGTCGAACGCATTGACGATATTGCCGAGGCGCTGGATGTCCACGCCGAAAAACTGCTCGATGGCGGTGCGAGTTGGCAATACGCATTCCGCGTGGAGCATGCAAACCGCATTCTCGCCGAAGGCCGCGCAGCAGTCATCACGTCTATTTGAGACAAAGGTAATTGCCCGCGGCATGGCACGTTGCCCCGTCGCGACATTTGGGCCCCCCTAATTCGACTTGGCTCGCCTCGTGCGACCGATGTCGACATGCCCCCACATCAATTTCCAAACGATCACAAGCAGCAGCAGCCAGCCGATCGTGAGCAGGATCTTGCCGAGTTGCTGCTGATCGTCGAGCAGGTAGTTGCTGCACAGGCGTACCGGTGAAATCAGGTAAAGCCAGCCCAGGCGAAGCGCGGTTGCAATCAGTTCGAGCAGTACCACGCCACGCACCACGAAGCCTGCATGTGGCCAACTGACTGCAATCGGTGCGCCGATCAGCAGTGGAATACTCAGGAATTTCGCCAGTGCGACTCGCCAATCGTCGAGCGCCGCGTCCATCGCCAATGGCAACATCCAAACCGTGCCAGTCAGCGAGGCCAGCAATAGTCCGCTGATCCCGTTGTAGTTCCAGTATGCGAGGCCGCGATCGAGCCATCTGGGTATACTTTGCGCCACCAGCCAGCCAGCCAGCGCCAGCAGCGGCATCTGCACCAACATCTGCAATGTCATCGTGGCTTCGAGTGCGTGGCGGATGGGTGCCAGCGCCAGTACGGCCCACAGGATTGCACCGGCAACGCACAACCGGCTGAATGTTGCCCACGTCATGGCGACGGCAACCGCTGTGTGACAAAACGGGCCGCGCGCTGGGGATCATCCCAGTCGAGGATGGCGACAAGGCGGCCATCGGGATCGACCACCGCGATTGCGGCGTTGTGCACAAATCCACCCAAGCCATCGGGCACTGCGACGACACCGAATACGCGCATCAGCTCGACCAGATCCGCATGATCGACCGGCCGCGCCGCAATCCAGCCGGAACCACTGTCGCGATGGCGGCGCTGATACGCGGCCAGCGCGGGCGGATCGTCATGCGCGGGATCGAAACTGACGCTGAGCAACGCGAGCTTGTTCGCACCAATCAGCGTGGTCAACTGGCGCTGCAACTGCGCAAACTCACCGCCCTGCACTGAACAGAACGTCAGGCAGCGGGTATAGATGAAATCGACCAGCAACCAGCGCCCGCGAAGTTGTCCAAAACTTGAGCGCGTGCCGTCGGCTATTTGCAGCGGTAGGTTTGGAACCGGTCGTGGATGATCGCGAACGTCGATGCGGCGGGCGGTTTCGGTGGTAAACGCATGCCATCCATCAGTGGCGTTGGCCAATACGCCAACGCCAGCCGCCAGCACTATCAGGCTAACCAGTAGGGTTCGCCATGCCGCCATCGGGGCTCCCGGCCGCGGGTGCCTTCAGCAAACCCACCGTTATTCGGGTCGCGAAGTAGAGCATGCCAAGCACCACCAGCATCGCGCCGATCGAACCGACCTTGTCGGTGAACGTCCACGCCGGCAGATGCGTTGCCATTCTGCGCGCCACGCTCAGGTGGCCGGCATCAAGGAACGCAAACACGAAGATCAGCCCGCCGATGAAGAATACCGGGAAGCCGAGCTTGTCGCCGCCGTTGTTTGGCGGCGCATTGGCGCGGCGGCCGATCACGTGGAACATCAACGCCAGCGCCATCGGCAACACGCCGAGCAGGATGTAGAAATGAAAATGCCCGGGCACCCACTGGGTGTTGTGCATCACCGTGTTGATCTCGATGGTGCCGTCGAGGATGGCCGGCACGATGCCCGCCGCCCAACCGAACAGCGACAGGATCATCAGGCGCGAGGGCAAGGTCCAGCGCATGTTGGAACGGTAGATGTTGGTCAGCGCGCCGTACATCGTGACCAGGAACACCGGGAAACCCGCGCCCCATGAAACTATCTGACCCATGATCATCAGCCAGCGCGGTTGAGCGTAGTCCATCAGCAGGTGATGCGGGAACACGACGATGACGAACAGTGTGCTCGCCGCCCACGACCACAGGAACGGGCGCGATATCGGGTAAGGTTTTCCCGAGTAGCGCGGCAGCAGTTCATACACGGCGATCACGCCCATGTAGATCGTGGCGTTGATGTACATGTGGCCGAACCAGTAGATGAGGTTCTTGGCCACCAGCGCATTCAATGCCATTTCCGGAAAGTAGATGTTGACCAGACCCATCACCAACACAACGGCACCGGCGAGGATGCCCAAGGTGTTGGCGATGATGACCATGGTGCTGGCCACTACGGCCTTCGGATGTTTCGGGTCGATGGTGCCTTTGAACAACCATTGCAATCCGAGCGCGCGCCCGAGGTTGCCGTGAACCTTGATGATGGCAGCGGCGGCGTCCAGATAGAACACCAGCATACCCACGCCGATCAGCAGATAGCCGAGCATGAACAGCGCCGCAGCATTCGGTGTCCACAGACCCATGCTGTGTACCGGCAACGGATACAGGAACGTCCACAGTGCGCCGTAACCGTCGACGAAGATGGCGAAGATGATGCACAACGCGCCGAGCATGAACAACACATAGTTGGTCAGGAATGCCCACAAGTGCAACGTGACGTATGTGCGCAGGAAGTACCACATCACCGCCGTGGTCGCGAGTGCAGTAGTGCCGACCATGCCGGCGCCGTGCATCGACAGTAAGCGATAGAACCAATCGGGTGGTACCGATAGCCAGGTCGCCTGGCTCATGCGCATGATCAGGCCGATCAGCATCATCAGCACGAACAAGGCAACGGAGGTGATGATGTACACAATGAAGGCAGCCCGGTTGCCGCCTTCCAGACGCTCGTTATCCGGATACATCGTGAGCGTAGCCATGGTCAACCTCCCGTCGCCGCGACCACCGTGAATTCGGAGGTCATGGGTGCGTGTCCGACGCCGCAGTACTCAAGGCACATCACTTTGTAGGTGCCTGGCTGGGTGAACGTGTGCACAAGCTTGTTGGTGAAACCCGGCATGGCCTGGGTTTGGGTCACGATGAGGCCGTCCGGCGCGTAGATCGCAAAACCGTGGTTCACGTCTGCGCTGGTGACCCGGAATTCCACCGGGCTGCCGGCCAGGACCGTAGCCGGATCAATCTGCCATGACCATTGTCGTCCGACCACGTTCACCACCTGCTTTACGTCCAGCGGCGAATGTTGCGGTGGAATCGGGAAGTGGTGGAGCGTGGCGTAGCTGCCGCCCATGAAAACGATCAACAATGCGCCGAACAGCCATCGACGCAGCGTATTGGAGGTCCGCGTGGCCTTCGCCGTGGCAGCGTCATCGGCGGGTTTTCCGGCTTGACTGATCACGTAAATAAAGCCCAGCGCGACCAAACCCATACCGACGAGCGCGATGGCCCAGACAACATTTTGAAAGATCATGGTAGCCTCACCCGCAGCCAGAACCCGGTTTGTTTACTGCTTGCGCTGCGGACTGTCAAGTCTCCGGTCCATCGGCACTGGCGGGTTTTTCGCGCCGCACGTACACAACGCGATTTGCGTTCGACCCATACTGGAACACGCATGCCGACAACTTCCCTTGCTTTGCGACGCGCGCTGATTACTGGGGGCAGCGGCGACATCGGCGGCGCAATCTGCCGGGCACTGGCAGCGCAAGGTTGCGCGGTGATCGTACATGCGAATACCAATTTGCAGCGTGCCCAAACGTTGGCCGGTGACATTGTGCAAGCCGGGGGGCAGGCGCAGGCGGTGGCTTTCGATCTGACCGACGCAACGGCCGTTCGCGCTGCAATCGGCAAGTTGCTGGAAAGCGGGCCGATTCCGGTGCTGGTGCATAACGCCGGCATCCATGACGACGCGCCGTTGGCGGGAATGCGCGACGAGCAATGGCATCGGGTCATCGACGTTTCGCTACACGGATTCTTCCACGCCAGCCAGCCGTTGTTGTTACCCATGGCGCGGGCGCGTTTCGGGCGCATCGTTTGCGTGTCGTCGGTGGCAGCGGTGCTGGGCAATCGCGGCCAGGTCAACTACGCCGCGGCGAAATCCGCGTTGCATGGCGCGGCAAAATCGCTGGCGCGTGAAATGGCCTCGCGTGGGATCACCGTCAATGTAGTCGCTCCCGGAGTCATCGCCGGGCACATGGCCGACGGTGCCTTCAGCGCCGAACAGATCAAGACCGTGGTGCCCGCTGCACGCGCCGGAACGCCGGATGAGGTTGCCGCGCTTGTCGCGTTCCTGTGTTCGGATACCGCCGCTTACGTCAATGGCCAAGTGATCGGCGTCAATGGAGGCATGGCCTGAAGGCGGCGACTTCCTTGATTGCCGCGCGGCCGTTATACTTCGCGACTGTTTTGGTCGGGTGCCCGGCCCTCCACTGCCCTTGGTGACCTCAGTGAGCAATTCCGTCAACTCGACCGACAAGGTATTCCTGCGCCATTTCTCGATGGTGATCGGCTTTCTGTTCCTGGTCATGCTCTGCTTGATCGGTCTGGCTACGTATCTGTATTCACAGCACCCGGCACCGAGCCGGCCAAACGCCGAACAGCGGACCGACGATCGCATCACGCCTGTTGGCGCCGCCTATGCGGGCGACACCGGTCGCGCGGCACTATTGGTCGCGCAGGAAGCCGCGAAGAAAGCCGCCGAGGGCCAGGTCGCTTATGGCGGCACGCTCGACGGCAAAACCATCTTCGACCAACTGTGCACAACCTGCCACACCAACAAAGCCACTGGCGCGCCGGATATCCACGACAAGGCGGCCTGGGCACCGCGCGTGGCCCAGGGGCTGGAGATCCTGGTCAAGCATGCCATCGACGGTTATTCGGGCAAGGATGGCAAAGGCGCATTGATGCCCGCCAAGGGCGGCAACCCGGCGCTGACCGACGCGCAGGTCAAAGCCACCGTCGAATGGATGTTGACCCAGGTCAAATAAGTCTGAAAGCGCCCTGCGCCGCCACGCAGCAGGGGCGGCGGTCCTTAAACCCGCCTTCTCGGCTATGATGCGCCGCGTATGCTTGTAGACCCCGCTGCCACCGACATTGAATTCCCGCAGACTTCTGCGGCAGTGACGTTTCCCGGCCCCGCCGGGGATTTGCAAACCGCGGTCGGGGTTCCCGATGGCGCCATTGCACGTGCCGGCGTTGCGCTGGTCTGCCATCCGCACCCGCAGCATGGCGGCAGCATGCACAACAAGGTGGTCACCATGGTCGAGCGCGCCCTGCGCGAACTCGGCCTGACCACGATCGTGTTCAATTTTCGCGGCGTGGGTAACTCGCAAGGCGAGTACGACGATGGTCGCGGTGAAACCGACGATTTACTGGCGTTGGCCGCATGGGCCCGGCACCGCCGTCCGCAGGATGCGTTATGGCTGGCGGGATTTTCTTTTGGCAGCTATGTCGCTGCGCGTGCGGCCGCGCAATTGCCGGTACGCCAGATGATCTCCGTAGCGCCGCCGGTCGGGCGCTGGGATTTCGCGACGCTGGTTTCGCCGCTGTGCCCATGGCTGGTGATACAGGGTGAAGCCGATGAAGTCGTCGACCCCGAGGCCGTCTATGCCTGGGTAGCCGAACAGGCCGAGCCGCCAAGTCTGGTGCGCATGCCCGAAACCGGACATTTCTTTCATCGCCGCTTGATGGATTTGCGTGGCGCGATCAAGAATGGTGTACGTGGGAATTTGCCGCCACGACGTGATGGCAAGCCCGATCCCCATCCGCATGGTGGATGAGGATGCGACGGCGCTCACGCCGAGCCAGCGATATGCCAAGGGCGTGGCGCAGCAGCGCTGGGAAGACGATCCAGCACAACGCAATGCGCTGATCAGCCTCGATCGTATCCATGCTGAAATCGCAGCCGCAAGCCCGGATCGGCATTGGTCCTGGCGGCGCTTGCGACGTGTCGATGCAGCGCCCGTACGCGGCGTGTACTTGTGGGGGGCTGTCGGTCGTGGCAAAACCTTTTTGGTGGATCTGCTGTTCGAGTCGTTGCCGCCGCAACACAAGCTGCGCCTGCATTTTCATCGCTTCATGGGGCGCGTGCATGCGGGTTTGAGTGCGGCGCATGGTCGGCGCGATCCGCTGGCGGATGTCGCCGCCGATTTCGCCGCCCAAGCCAACGTATTGTGCCTGGACGAATTCCTGGTCACCGATATCGGCGATGCAATGCTGCTTGGCCGCCTGCTACGGCACTTGTTCTCGCGTGGCATGTGTCTGGTCACGACGGCCAATATTGCCCCGGAAAACCTTTATCGCGACGGCCTGCAACGCGCCCGCTTCCTGCCCGCTATCGCCTTGTTGCAGCAGCACTGCGAAGTGCGCGAGCTGATTTCGCCACAGGATTATCGATTGCGCGCATTGACCCGCAGCGGTGTCTATTTCCGTCCGCTCGACGATGCTGCCGAGCGAGCCCTTGACGACTGTTTCGAGCGCATCGCACCGGGCGCGCGCAATCCGCAATCCAGCATCCGGATCAACGGCCGATCGATTTCGGTCAAGCGCCGCGCCGAGGGGGTGATCTGGTTCGATTTTGCCGCCCTGTGCGACGGTCCGCGCGCGGTTGCCGACTACATCGAGCTGGCTCAAAGCTTCAATACCGTGCTGATTTCCGGCGTGCCGCAATTCACGCTGCAAACCGAGAATGCCGCGCGCCGCTTCATCAACCTGGTCGATGAATTCTACGATCATGGCGTCAATTTGATCCTCTCGGCTGCCGTGTTGCCGGTCGATCTGTATGCCGGCGAGCACCTGCGTGGCGAATTCGAACGCACCCAAAGTCGCCTCATCGAAATGCAAAGTGAGGAATATTTGGGATTGGCGCATTGGCATTGAGTAGAGCGGTGAACGGGTAGCCGGGAACTGGAAGTGAATAGCTCGTCATTCCCGCGACGGCGGGAATCCATTTCCTGTTCTTGGTCGAGCCCCGCAAAAGCGAAAGCAAAAGGCTGCATTCCGGCCTTCGCGGAAATGACAAACATCTTATGCTTTTCGGCTCTCGGCTCCCGGCTCAGCGTCTTCCACCAATGACCTCCTACCCATTGCGATAAGCCTCGCCAGTCATTATCTTGACCGACCAGTTCACTATTGCCTCGTTCAGGCATGGCATATTGTCGTTCTCAGGATCGAGAAAATCGCATGTTATCCACGAATTCACGTTTATTTCTTTTGCCGGCGCTGATTGTGGCCTTGTCGATAGGCGCTTGCAGCAAGGGCTCAAAGCAACCCGCGCAGATGCCACCGCCGCAAGTCGGAGTGATCAAGGCCAAGGCGCAAGCTGTGCCGCTTACGCGCGATTTGGTTGGGCGATTGTCGGCGTCGCGCAGCGCCGATGTTCGCGCGCGGATTGCCGGCGTGCTGCTCAAACGGGTCTACACCGAAGGCGCAGACGTCGAAAAAGGCCAGTTACTGTTTCAGATCGATCCGGCACCCTTGAAGGCGGCCTTGAACGCGCAATTGGCCAATCTGGCTGCGGCGCAGGCGACCGCCACCAACAACCGCATCGCGGCCAAACGCGTACAGACCATTGCTGCCCAAGGCCTGATTTCGAAGACCGATCTGGACAATGCGTTGGCCGCGGAACGCACCAGCGCCGCGACCGTCAAGCAGGCTCAGGCCAATGTTGAAAGCGCAAAAATCAATCTGGGATATGCAAATGTAACCGCGCCGATTGCCGGGCGCGCCGGACAACAGCAGGTCACCGAAGGCGCATTGGTCGGCCAGGGCGATGCAACGTTGCTGACCACCGTCGAACAGATCGATCCGATTTACGTGAATTTCAGTCAGGCAGTCGGCGAACTGGATGAGCTACGTCGCGCGCAAGCCAGCGGGCACGTGAATCTGGATAGCACCGGTCAGGCAAAAATCGACGTCGTCTTGTCCGATGGCAGCACCTATGGGCACAGCGGGACACTGGATTTTTCCGCCGCCGCCGTAGACGCAGCAACGGGTGCAGTAACGCTGCGTGGCAGCGTGCCCAATCCCGAACACGTCCTGCTGCCGGGCATGTATGTGAACGTCCATCTTTCCCTGGGTCAGATCAACCATGCCTGGTTGGTACCGCAAGCGGCCGTGTTGCGCGATGTCACTGGGCCTTTCGTTTACGTCGTCGGCAGCGATGGCAAGGTGGCACAAAAACGCATCGGGGCCGATAGCCTGCGCGGCGGCGACTGGATCGTGACTTCCGGCCTGAGCGATGGCGATCAGATCATCGTGTCCGGCGTGCAGATGGTGCGTGCGGGTGCACCGGCCAAGGCCGAGCCCTGGCAAGCGCCGGGCAAAGATGCGTCCGCACCGAGCACGCACGCCAACAGCGGACATTGAGCGCATAACGCAAGACCGACCGGTTCCTGACCTGTCCGGCAGGAACCCACGTCAAGGAAAACAGCATGCCCAATTTTTTCATCGACCGACCGATTTTTGCGTGGGTCCTAGCCATTCTGATCACGCTCGGCGGTGCCATCGGCATCACTCAGCTCGGCGTCGAGGCGTATCCGGCCATCGCACCACCGCAGGTTGCGGTCAGTGCCAGTTATCCGGGAGCCGATGCAGCTACGGTTGAGCGTGCCGTAACCCAGGTCATCGAACAGCAGCTCACCGGTGTGGACCACCTGCTGTATTTCAATTCATCGTCGAGTTCCACCGGCGGTGCATCGATCACGCTCACCTTCGCGCCGGGCACCGACCCGGATATCGCAGCCGTGCAAACGCAGAATCGTGTTGCATTGGCGACGCCGCGTCTGCCTAGCGACGTGGTTCAACAAGGCATCACCGTCTCCAAGGTCAACCCTGGATTCCTGATGGTTGGCATGTTGCGTTCCGATGACGGCACGCTGGACAGCCATGCGCTGGACAACGTCGTCGCCTCGCAAGTGCTCGACCAGATCCAGCGTATTCCCGGGGTCGGCAGCGCCACCCAGTTCGGTTCCGAATACGCGATGCGCATCTGGCTGGATCCGGACAAGCTGCACGGTTATGGCTTGTCGGCCGCGCAGGTGCTCAACGCGGTGCGTGGCCAGAACGTGCAAGTGGCGGCAGGTTCAATCGGCGCTGCGCCTTCTGCACCCGGAGTGGGATTTACCGCCACGGTACGTGCCGAAGGCCGTTTCTCCACACCCGAGCAGTTTCAAGATATTCTGTTGCGCGCCAACAAAGACGGCACGACGGTGCGTCTGAAAGACGTCGCCGAGGTTCACATCGGGCCCTACAGTTACGGTCACGACGTTCGTTACAACAACGTGCCGGTCGCCGGCTTCGCGGTGCAATTGTTGACGGGCGCCAATGCGCTGGCCGTGGCCAACGCGGTCAAGGCCAAGCTCGCCGAATTGCAACCCGGCTTTCCGCCGGGTGTTTCGTGGTTCATTCCTTACGACACCTCCACGTTCATCCATGTTTCCATCCAGGAAGTAGTGCAGACGCTGTTCGAAGCGCTGGTGCTGGTGTTCTTCGTGATGCTGATCTTCCTGCAGAACCTGCGCATCACGATCATTCCGACCTTGGTGATTCCGGTTGCGTTGATGGGCGGCTTCCTCGGCATGTGGGCGTTCGGATTCTCGATCAACCAGCTCAGCCTGTTCGGCATGGCCTTGGCGATCGGCATCGTCGTGGACGACGCGATCGTCGTGATTGAAAACGTCGAACGCATAATGAGCGAAGAAGGATTGTCGCCCAAGGAAGCCACGCGCAAGGCCATGGGCCAGATAACCGGCGCGGTCGTGGCGATTGCGGTGGTGCTGCTCGCCGTCTTCATTCCCAGCGCATTGCAGTCCGGAAGCGCCGGCGAGATCTATCGCCAGTTCGCACTGACCATTGCCGCATCGACCGGCGTATCCGCATTGCTCGCGCTGACGTTCACGCCGGCCTTGTGTGCGAGCATGCTCAAACCGGCGCACGAAACCAAGAAGAACGTGGTGTTCCGTGCCTTCAACACCGGCTTTGCCAGAGCGCAGAACACCTACACCGGACATATTCGCGGCGCGATCCGGCATGCGCCACGCTGGATGATGGTGTTCGCCGCGATTGTCGTCGTGTGCGGTTTTATGTTCACGCGCCTGCCCGGCAGTTTCGTGCCGGAAGAAGACCAGGGGTATCTGTTCGCGTTAGTGCAGTTGCCACCCGGTGCGACGATGGATCGAACCAATGGTGTCATGGCTCAGGTCAGCGCCATCGCCCAGAAGAACCCGCAGGTTGAGGGCGTGGTCACCGTCGTCGGTTTCAGTTTCGTCGGCGGGGGCGAAAACGTCGGCATGGCGTTCTACAAGCTCAAGCCGTGGGACAAACGCAGCTCTAATGCCAGCGAAATCGCGCAGCAATTGAATGGCGCGAACTTCATGCAGATCAAGAATGGCACGGTATTCGTGCTCAACCTGCCGACTATTCCCGGTCTGAGCCGGTTCAGCGGCTTCGACCTGTTTCTGCAGGATCGCAGTGGCGTTGGCCACACTGCGCTAGTTGATGCGCAAAACAAACTGTTGGCAAAAGCCGCACAGGAGTCGAACGTCTTGTCTGGCGTGCGTCCAAACGGTTTGGAAGACGCGCCGCAGTTGGAGATGGAAGTTGATCGCGTGCAGGCGCAATCCATGGGCGTGTCGCTTTCGGACGTTTATGCGGCGATCCAGTTGATGCTGGCACCGGTTTATGTCGACGACTTTTTCTATCAAGGCCGCGTGCTGCGCGTGGTCATGCAGGCCGCTGCCGCGTTTCGCATGAATCCCGACGCGCTCAATCATTACTATCTGCCGAGCACGCTTGCGCCAGCCAAGCCTGGTGAGCCCGCGACCATGATCCCACTGAGCAATGTCGTACACACCAAGTGGGAAATCGGTTCGCCCAGCCTGGTGCGCTACAACGGTTACTCCGCCATCGAGATCAATGGTGCGCCAGCGCCGGGCCGCAGTTCCGGCGAGGCGATGCAGGCGATGCAGGACATTATTTCCAAGGATCTGCCCAAGGGCTTCAGCTACGAATGGGCCGGACAATCCTTGCAGGAAATCATCACCGGCAATCAGGCCCCGATGTTGTTCGGCTTGTCGATTCTGGTGGTGTTCCTGTGCCTGGCGGCGTTGTACGAAAGCTGGTCGATCCCACTGGCGGTGCTGTTGGTGGTCCCGATCGGTATCACCGGCGCGCTGGGAGCCACGTTGTTGCGGCACTTCATCGACCCGAACATGGCCAACGACATCTACTTCAAGATTGGCCTTATCACGATCATCGGCCTGGCCGCGAAAAACGCGATCCTGATCGTCGAGTTTGCGGTACAGGAACAAAAAGCCGGGCGACCACTGGGAACGGCGGTCGTGGATGCCGCACGCCTGCGCCTGCGCCCGATTCTTATGACCTCGTTCAGCTTCATCTTCGGCGTATTGCCGTTGGCGATCTCAACCGGTGCCGGTGCCAATGCCCGGCACGCAATCGGCACTGGCGTGATCGGCGGCATGGTCTTCGCCGCGTTCATCGGGGTGTTGTTCATACCGGTTTTTTACGTGATCATCCGACGCCTGCTTGGCGACAAGATGGAGTCCGAGGAAGATACGCTGGCGGCGACGGCTGACGCCCATCAACACGCCTGACACGCACGTATTACAATAGCGCTTGACCAACGGGTTGCCGAAGAGGTTTTTGGTAGCTCGACCCTGCGCCGGCCGCAATGGCAGGCGCGTTGCTACCCAAGGATGCCGCCATGACCGAACCGACTTTCACGCCGCCGTCTGCCGGCGCTCGCATCACCATCAGCAACGGCAAACTACACGTACCGGACAATCCAATCGTGCCGTTTATCGAAGGTGACGGTACCGGCCCGGATATCTGGCGCGCAGCGGTACGCGTATTCGATGCAGCCGTGGAAAAGGCCTATGGCGGCAAACGCAAGATCCACTGGATGGAAGTGTTCGCTGGTGAAAAAGCAAACAACCAGTTCGGCACTTGGCTGCCGGAGGCGACGGTACAGGCCTGTCGCGATTACCTGATCTCGATCAAGGGACCGCTGACTACTCCGATTGGTGGCGGCATCCGTTCGCTCAACGTGGCGTTGCGCCAGATGCTTGATTTGTACGTGTGCTTGCGTCCGGTGCGCTGGTTCAAGGGCGTGCCGTCGCCGGTGCGTCATCCGGAAGAAGTCGACATGGTGATCTTCCGTGAGAATACCGAGGACATCTACGCCGGCATCGAGTACGCCGCGGGCAGCGAAGCCGCACAGAAGCTGCTGGATTATCTGGCCGCCAACGATCCAAAAGCGTTCGACAAGATTCGTTTCGGAACGCTTGCCAAGACGGAACAATGGCAGAAACAGCTTGAAGCCATTGGTATGCCGGCGCGCAAGGTCGACGTGCAAGTCGGCATCGGCATCAAGCCGGTCAGCCAGCTTGGGACGGAGCGCCTCGTGCACAGCGCGATTTCCTACGCGCTGGAAAACAAGCGAGAGTCGGTGACCCTTGTGCACAAGGGCAACATCATGAAGTTCACCGAAGGTGCGTTCCGCAACTGGGGCTATGAAGTCGCTGAGAATTTCTTCCCCGGCAAAGTTTATACCTGGGAACAGTGGGAAAAGACCAAGGCCGCGAAAGGCGAAGCCGAGGCAAACGCCGAGCAAAAAGCCGAGTTGGCCAAGGGCAAAGTGCTGATCAAGGATTCAATTGCCGATATCAC
>JBDTLA010000135.1:0-12552 GCA_039935035.1 Rudaea sp.
ATATTTATTACCGCTTCACGCATCTGGTTGGCGACAGTGACTACCAGAGTCTGCGTGCCGGGCTGCGCATGAACGCGTTGGCCAATCCTGGCTGCGACAAAGTGGATTTCGAACTGTGCTCGTTAGCTGTATCGGCGATCAACGGTTGTGGCATGTGCATGGATTCGCATGAAAAGACCTTGCGCAAGCACGGACTGTCGACCCAAGCCGTGCAAAGTGCGGCACGCATCGCTTCGGTGGTGCATGCGGTTGCGGTGACGCTGGAACAGGCGCAGGCCGGAATCGACGAGCTTGCAAAAGCGGCGTGATGCTGCCGATTTCTGCTTCAGGGCTGCGCTGCCGCAGGTGGTGCCGCCGCCTTTTTTGATTCGGACGGATCGGCGATAAACGCCAGGGTATCGGCAAGCGACGTCGCGTAACCATGGTCCCCGCGCGCATAAGCCAGCGCGATCCCGGCGTGGCCGACGTGCGGGTACAGTTTCAGCGTCGCGGTATCTCCGGCCGCGATGGCACGCGCGTACAACGTCTTCGCGTTGCTCGGCTCGACTTCATCGTCGTCTTCGCCCTGCAGGATCAGCATCGGGGGTTCGTCGCCATCGACAAAGTTGACCGGTTGCGAGTCGAATTGGCTTTGGTGCGTATTGCCGAAAATTTCCGGTTCGGACTCGACGTATTGTTCGAAGGCGTAGGCACCAGCAATACCGATGAAACCCGCCAGATCACGCATCTGCATGCCGACTGAATTCAGATAGCGTTTGTCGGTCGCCAACAACGCGGCGATATGTCCGCCGGCGGAATGTCCCATGACAAACAGGCGCTGGGGATCGCCGCCGTATTTCTTCGCATTCTTGTGGACCCAAGCCACCGCTCGCGCCGCATCGTTGACGAAGGCTGGAAAGCGCACTTCTGGGTACTTTCGATAGTCGGGAATGAACGTCACGACGCCGTTTTCGGCGAGCGCGTCACCAATGTAGCGATACCAGTGGCGTTCTCCGGATGTCCAGCTGCCGCCGTAGAAAAACACCACGACCGGGGCATTTTTCGCGTGCAACGGGCTGTACACGTCCAGCGCCAGCTTGTGCGTGGCGTCGAATACAATTCCGCTATGCCGCAGCACGTGGCTGCTGGATTCGAGCGAATCCACGGCGGCGAAAAATACATCGGCGCAACCGGCGACCAGCAACGCCGCGCCCAGCGTCAAGACGCGTGCGATGGTTGCGAAGTATTGATTGCCAATACCGTGCCGTGTTCCTATCATCGGGGCTATTGTGCCATTTGGGGAGCATCAATGGATCATCCGGCACCTCAACGCGCCAACGCGCTGTTCGCCGACATTCCCGAACGCGGCACGACCGATAATTTGCTGCGCACAGCCCAACAGCATCATGTGGCGTTGTCGGGCATGGCCGACACCAAGGCCAATATCATCATCACCATGTCGTCGATTGTGCTGACGTTGGCGCTGGGGCGTATTGCCGATCCGCAACTGCGCGTGTCGGCGATCATCCTTGGCGCTTTCACGTTGCTGGCGTTGCTGCTGGCGATATTGACGGTGTTGCCAAAGTACCGCCCGCCCAAACTCGTCGACGGCAAGCTGCCGCCGGAATTCAATTTGATGTTCTTCGGCCATTTCGGCGAGCTGTCGCGCGAGCGCTATCTCGAAGAAATCAGTCGCGCACTGGCACGCGATGGCTCTCCTTATGCCACTTGGGCTTCGGACATCTACTCGCTCGGCACCTATCTGGCCCATCACAAATACCGCTACCTGCGCTGGAGCTATCTGAGTTTTCTCAGCGGATTCCTGCTGGCATCGCTGGAGCAAGTCTGGCGTCTGTTAGTCGGCTGATTCGCGCAAGAACCCCGCAGCGGTTGCCTGCGCGTTGCAGGATCAATCGCGGTTTGATGACTTGGAGTCGCCATGTCCAGATTCTTTGCGTTGTTGATGTGCGTCGGTTTGTTTCCTGCAAGCGTACTCGCGCAACCTGCTTCGGTGGATAAGCAAATACCCGCCGCGCTGAAAGACTGGAGCGGCTGGGTGCTCAAGGGCCTGGAGTATCGAACCTGCCCATTCATCGCCACCCAAGCGCCGAATAGTCCGAGCGACTTTTTCTGCGCGTGGCCCGGGCGTCTTGCGCTCGATGCAAAAGCCGACGGGGTGAATTTTTCCATTGCCTGGCAAGTCCAAGCCGAATCGTGGATTGCGTTGCCGGGCGACACGCAATTTTGGCCGCAACTGGTGACGGTCAACGGCAAGCGTGAGCCAGTTCTGGTTCGTGGCGACGTGCCGTCAGTGTGGTTGAGTGCGGGCAACTACACCATTGCGGGCCGCATTCCCTGGAAAGAGCGTCCGCAGAGCCTGCGCGTGCCCGGCAGCATTGGCTTGGTTGCCTTGAGCGTCGACGGCAAACCGATCGTTCCGCTACTGCGCAACGGCGAAGGAATCACGCTCGGCCGCAGCACCGTTGCCGTTCCCGAGGCAGATAGCCTGCAATTACGCGTGTATCGCGAACTCGAAGACGGCGTTCCGGCGACGCTGAACACGCAACTGCAATTGAACGTATCCGGTCAGGCCCGCGAAGAAACCTTGGGTCCGGTGCTTCCAGCAGGGTTTGTACCAATTTCAGTGGCGGGCGAGTGGCCGGCCCGGCTCGATGATGACGGCCGCCTGCATGTTCAAGTGCAGCCTGGCTACAACGTGCTCACCGTGCAAGCGCGCGCCACGCAGCCGCTGGCCGATATCACCACTCATCTGCCGCCGGCGCCATGGCCGAAGCAGGAAATCTGGAGCTACGCCTCCGCACCGCGCCTGCGTGTGACCGTGGCCAGCGGTGCTACGCAGGTCGATCCACGTCAGGCACAAGTGCCCGAACAATGGACGCAGTTGCCGGCGTTCGCCTTGGGCGATGCCGCTACGCTCAAGATCGAGGAACGCTCGCGCGGCGCGGCCACGAACGAAGGCAATCGCCTGAACTTGCATCGCGAAGCCTGGCTGGATTTTTCCGGCGCTGGTTGGTACGCCAAAGATCGCGTCCAGGGGCAGATGGTGCAGGGCTGGCGTCTGGATGTCGCAGCACCTTTCACGCTGGAGCGTGCAGATGCAATGAATTCCGTGCGCGCCCAGAACGGTGTCGAGCCGATGCTGATCACGCGTGGCGCCGCCAAGGATCTCAGTGGCGTTGAATGGCGCGCACCTGCGGTCAATCTGGATGCGGGCGTGCGCATTGCCTCCTCGGCAAGCAGCTTGCCGGTTGCCGGCTGGCAGCAGACCTTCGACCGCGTTGATGAGACCCTGCATTTTCCGTACGGCTACAAATTGCTCGCCGCACCCGGTGCCGACAGCGCCAGCGGCAGCTGGATGTCGCGCTGGACTTTGCTCGATGCGTTTGTGTGTGCGATCGCGGCGTTGCTGGCCTGGCGCTTGTTTGGAATTCCGGGTGCGGCGATCACCGTGGTTTACCTCGCGCTCGGCTACCATGAATTCGGCTCACCTGTGTGGAGCCTGATAGTGGTCTTCGCCATCGCGCTGATCGCACGCGCGTTGCCAGCCGGCAAGCTTGAACGCAGCACCGAAGTGTTGCGGCGTGTTGCGCTAGGCATTTTGATCCTGATTTCGTTGCCGTTCGTGGCCGATCAAGTGCGTTACGCGCTATATCCGCAACTCGAACAAAGTAGCGGTTTTGCCTATTTCATGGACAAGTTCGAACCCGAGCCGGCGCAGGAAAATGCGCAAGCGCCGGTCATGCGGAAGAATGCACCACAGGCGATGTCGATGCCCGCGGCGCCGCCGGCACCTGCGCAAATGGCAGGGAGTGCGGAGTCCAACGTGGCGAAATCTACCCGGAGACTTGAAACAAGTGCCGTGACCGGGTCAACCTCGTACAGCTCCGATCTCGTTGATCACTACGATCAATCCACAGTGATCCAGACCGGCAGCGGCGAACCCAGTTGGAATCTCGGCAGTCAGGCAATGCTGAGCTGGACGGGTCCGGTGCTCAAAACCCAAACCGTACACCTATTGGTTGCGCCACCGTGGCTCGTGCGGCCATTGCGGATCGTGCTCGTCGCGCTTCTGGCGTGGTTGCTGTGGCGGCTGTTCGCACCGGGCGTACGCTCGCGGAGTGTTTCACGCCGCACCATGGGTACCGCGTTCGTGATGCTGGCAGCCGTGGCCGCCGCGGCCGTCGCGCCTGCGGCGCATGCGCAAGGCTACCCATCCGATGAACTCTTGCAGCAATTGCGTGCGCGCCTGATCGAAG
Source organism: Rudaea sp. (assembly GCA_039935035.1). Taxonomy (GTDB): domain Bacteria; phylum Pseudomonadota; class Gammaproteobacteria; order Xanthomonadales; family Rhodanobacteraceae; genus Rudaea. The sequence goes on from JBDTLA010000135.1 coordinate 4,257, forward strand.
CGCCGAAGTGTGCGCCGACCTGCGCCAGCGTGCCGCAGGCACAGGTTGCGGCGAACGGCGATGTGGTCACAGTCGCAGTGGAAGCCGATGCCGCGCAACGTGTTGCCTTGCCGTTGCCGGATGCCGATGCAGCAACCGTGTTGCAAAGTATAAAAGTGGATGGAAGGGTCGAGTCCAACATCACGCGCAGCAGCAACGGCACGCTGTGGATTGCACTGGATCGCGGCGTGCATCGCATCGACATCGACTATCGCGCCAGTGCCGACAAGGTTGCGTTGAGCTTTGCGCTGCGACCGGCACGCGTGCTGTTCCAGGGTGACGGCTGGAAGGCCTCCGGGTTGGGCGATGATCGGCTGCAGACCGACACTTTGAGCCTGACGCGTGCCCGCGCCAGTGCAACGGGCAAGCCCACGGCCGGTGTGCAGCAGTTCCCGCCATACGTTCGGGTCAACCGCAGCATTTCGCTGGGGCTGGACTGGAATGTTCAAACGGGCGTCGAACGCATATCACCGGCGCAGGGCGGATTCACCGTGCAGGTTCCCGTGCTGCCTGGCGAGCATGTGCAGACAGCCGACATCAAAGTGCACGACAAGCAGGTATCGGCAGCGATCGACGACGGGCAGACAGGCACGAGTTGGAGCGGCACACTCGACAAGGGCGATAGCGTTACTCTGACTGCACCGAAACTGGGTGATCGCGCCGAAGTCTGGCACGTGCTGGTCAGTCCAATCTGGCATGTCGAATTCAGTGGTGTGCCGGGAGTTGCCAGTGCCCAGGGTGCATCGGCGAACGATTACCGTAATTTCGAGTTTCACCCGTTGCCGGGCGAAACGTTGACGTTGAAGATCACCCGCCCGGTACCGGTAGCCGGATCGGTGCGCGCGATCGATTCGGTCAACCTCATGAGTGATTCGGGACAACACGCGTCCACGCACACGGTAAGTCTGCAATTGCGCGCCAGCCAGGGCGGCGAGCAGGAAATCAACGTACCCGCAGGCGATGAAGTGCTCAGCGTTGCGCGCAATGGGCAAACGCTCAACCTGCGTCCGCAAGCGGGCAAGCTTAGCCTGCCAGTCGTGCCGGGCACGCAGCACTTTGACATCCGTTTTCGCGATGCGCAGCCACAGCGCTTGGTGGTACGCACGCCGCTGGTGGCGCTTGGATTGCCCGCAGCCAACGTGAACCTGCAATTGGCGTTGCCGGCCGATCGCTGGTTGTTGGCGACATGGGGGCCGACGGTTGGCCCTGCGGTTTTGTACTGGGGCGAATTGGCGGTGATGATCCTGGTGGCGCTCGGGCTCAGTCGCACCCGGCGGACACGCCTGAAGTTCCATCACTGGTTGCTGTTGGGCCTGGGTTTCTCCACATTTTCGTGGGGTGCGTTGCTGGTCGTCGTGGTGTGGTTGTTCACATTCGATTGGCGCGCAAACAACCCGCAGCCGGCCAAAGAATCGCTGTTCAATTTGAGCCAGATTGGCTTGGCCTTGTTGACCTTGATTGCCTTGGCATGTCTGATTTCGGCCATACCGCAAGGCTTGCTCGGTCAGCCGGACATGCACGTGACCGGTAATGGATCCACTGCGCATGCGTTGCGCTGGTTCATCGATCGCAGCACCGACGCATTACCGCAGGCCAGCGCGATCAGCGTGCCACTATGGGTCTACAAGGTGTTGATGCTGGCGTGGGCGTTGTGGCTGGCCAATGCGTTGATTGGCTGGCTGCGTGATGGCTTTGCCGCATGGACCAAGGACGGCTATTGGCGCGTGACCCCCAAGCCGGCACCAGCCGTGTCGGCAATGGTCGAAACCCCGACCGAGCCAGCGAAAAATCGGTGATGGTAATAGACGTCCGCAGCCTGCTGGCCGAGGCAACGCGTGCGCTGAGTGAAGCCAGGCCATCATCGGAACCGACAGGTTCCAATGAACGGCGCGAGGCCGAACTGCTGCTGATGCATGCGCTCAAACGCGATCGCGCGTGGTTGTATGCGCATGCGACCGATTCGATCGATCCATCGATACGCGAAAGTTGCCACGGCTTGCTGGCCCGCCGGGTGGCCGGCGAACCCTTGGCCTACATCACCGGCCAGCGCGAGTTCTGGTCGCTCGATCTTGCGGTCACGCCGGACGTATTGATACCGCGTGCCGAGACAGAACTGCTGGTCGAGCTGGCATTGCACAAGATTTCGCAAAATACACAAGTCGACATTGCCGATCTCGGCACAGGGTCAGGCGCGATCGGTTTGGCATTGGCCAGCGAACTCGCGCAAGCGCGCGTGCTGGCAACCGATACGAGCGAGGCGGCGCTCGCCGTAGCGAAATCCAATGCCGTGCGCCTGGGCACCGACAACATTGAATTCGCACAAGGTAATTGGTGCGAAGCACTGGGTGCGCGAAAGTTCGATTTGATTGTCAGCAATCCACCGTATATCGCCGCAGCCGATACCCACCTCGAACAAGGTGATCTGCGCTTCGAGCCGGCGGCAGCATTGGCCTCCGGCAGCGATGGGCTGGATGCGATCCGCGAAATTTGCAACGCTGCGCCGGCATATTTGAAACGCAATGGCTGGCTGATTCTTGAGCACGGTTACGATCAAGGCCTTGCGGTCCGGCAACTACTTGGCGAGCTCGGTTACACGGAAGTTTTTACAGCGCTGGATTTGGAACGGCGCGAACGCGTGAGTGGGGGTCACCTTTTGTCCGCCAGTTGAATAGGGGTCAGGGCGCGGCTCGATGCGTGAGGTTCGCGTCTTCGCGCAGAACGGCCAAAAAACACATTTTGAAAGTCGTGGAGACTTTCGCCGTTCGCTTTCAAGGCGTCCGGGGATTTAACCGGACGCCTTGACGGCATTGCTGGGGATGGCAAATGACGGTATCGCGCCCCGACGGGCGATGGATCGATTGGCAGGCGGCCGTTCTTTCGGCGTGGCTGCCGGTCATGGGAGCTTGCGCTTTTTTCTAACTGGCGATTTTTAATCCGATATCGATGCGCCAGAGGTGCTTGTTGCCGCGACGGTGGCGCTGATTCGGCTTGAGCTGATCCGTGCCCTCGTGCTGGGTTTTCTTTCCGATTCATTCAAGCAAAGCAACGGGCCGCTGCAGGCGCCGTACATCTTTCTCCTGTCGATGCTGATTTTGTTGGCCATACTGTTCTTTGCGTATGCGAACAAAAACGGCATCGTCGAAGCCTTCAACGCCATTACCGATCCGGATACATTGAAGCTAATTGGCATACCGATGCTGATCATGTTGGTGGATGGTGTCATCAACATCCTGACGTTTCGAGGTGACTCAGGCCGGCAAGCGCGGCTATTGAATACCCTTTCGAACGATTCGGCCGCGTGGCTCGGATTGATGATTGCCCGCGTGCCGATCGAGCTTGCGCTCGCCTATGTTCCGTTGCTCTGGTTCAAAAGCGATGGCTACGCGTTTGCGGCATGGCTTCCGGACCCGGACACTAAACTGCTGCGCATGGTTGGATGGTCGTATACCGGATGCTATTTCCTTGGCAACGCGGTGCTCATTGCGCATGTCTATACTGCGCATTACGCGCGCACCGGGCGCGGACTTTTGGACGTGACATGGAGTCACTGGTTGATGCGCGACCCGTAGCGCGGCTGTCGGCGCGCCGATGTGCGAGCCATTGCAGGAGTAACCACGCGGCGGCGCGTGAAATCCATCCTCACGTTTGAGGAAGACGTGAGCAACTCAGTAAAGAAAACGGCCGAAGCGCGCGACAAGGATTGAATGGCCGATTCACGCGTCTGGAGTGAGTGACTTTCCCTCGCCCTTGCCGCTGCCCGGTTTCTTCGTCAAGCGCCGTTTGATCGCCTGACGAATACGAATCTGACGATTTGCGTCGTGGTTCTCATGCAGACGGCGATCATGCGCGCTGACCAGGTCGCCGCGGGTGAGTACACCGAGAAGCTTATGCGGCGCTTCGCGCGCAACAACGAGAACACTGCCGACCTTTTCCTCGACCATGTGATCGGCGGCTTCGCGTAACGAATGCTCCTGATACACCACGATGGGTGCGCGCACCAGCAGTTTGCTGATCGGCTCGTTTGTGGCCAGCGCGCTATGCAACAGTTCGCGACGCGTGAGGATTCCGCGGGCGTTGCCGGCTTCGTCGAGCACGGGATATCCGAGGTACTGCGCTTTCGGATCATCCGATGCGAACCAGCTTCGGATTTCGGCAAGTGTGTCGGAAGTCTTCAAGGCGACCACGTCGCGCGTGGCGCTGTCGCGCACCAGCACCTGATCCAGGTAATCCGCCGCGTATTCGGTTGGAACGCGTACACCGCGCCGCGCGATTTTCGCGGTCATGATCGTATCGCGCATGATCAGGCACGAAATGAGGTACGCCGCCGCGCAACCACCGAGCAGCGGCAGCAAACCGGCGGGTTGTTGCGTAGTCTCGAATGCGAACACGACCGAGGTCAACAAGGCGCGCGAGGCACCGGCGAACATTGCGGCCATGCCGACCAGGCCGGCGATGCGCGGATCGATGCCCAGATGCGGGAACAGTGCGATCGTGCCGATTCCAACCACGGCGCCAAATGCGCCGCCGATGGTGAACAGTGGCGCCAGCGTTCCGCCGGAGGTGCCGCTGCCAAGCGCGATGGCCCATGAGATGAACTTCATCACACACAGGAACGCGAGCGCCTGCACGGTAAAGTCGCCGGACACGATGCGCTCGATGTTGGTGTAGCCGACACCCATCGTCAGCGGTGCGAAGTAGCCGACCAATCCCACCACGAGACCGCCAATCGCCGGCCACCACATCCAGTGCATCGGCAAACGATCGAAACCGTCTTCGATCGCGTAGACGAGCTTGGTCGTGCCGACGCTGATAAAGCCCAGCAATGCGCCCAGTGCGATATAGAACGCAAGCGCGCGGCCACCCGGCGAGACGATGTCGGGCATCGCGAACACGGCGTGCGTGCCAACGAAGGCGTAGCGCATTCCAGTGGCGGTCACGGTGGCCAACGCAACCGGAATCAGCGAGCGCGGTCGCAGTTCGAACAGCAGCAATTCGACAGCGAGGATAACCGCCGATACTGGCGATCCAAACACCGCCGCCATGCCCGCCGCGGCACCTGCCGAAAGCAGGATTTTGCGCTCGATCGCGGTGACGTGAAGTATTTGGCCAATCAGTGAACCGAGCGCGCCGCCGGTGGCGATAATCGGACCTTCCGCGCCGAACGGGCCGCCGGTACCGATGGCAATGGCCGAGGAAACCGGTTTGAGGAAGGTAATGCGCGGCGCGATTTTGCTCTGATTGAGCAGGACTTGTTCCATCGCTTCGGGAATGCCGTGGCCGCGAATGGCGGCTGACCCCCAACGCGCCATCGCGCCGACGATCAACCCGCCGATGGCCGGCACTGCAATCACCCACAGACCAAGGTGATTGTCCGCTGGCGATGAAAATGCGGTCGACCAGCGACCGTAGAAACTGATGTTCGTGACCAGGCCGATGAGTGCGGTCAATGCCTGCGCAATGAGTCCCGCGGCCATGCCGAGCACGATCGCGACCGCCGAGATCAGGATGATGCGCTTGTCCACCAGCGTGGACTTGCGTGGAATCCGCGCGGCAAGCAGCGTGTCGGCAAGCGCGGGTGCGACCGGAATCGCGTCGGTCGTCCCGGCCGTTTCAATACCGGGCCGATCCGGATGCTTCGGATGGGTTGGAGACATGGAGTTTTGATTCTTGAGTTAGATCGCGCTGCGAACTTCGCCGAGTCGATTCGGCATGAGTTGCGGCCAGCGGTGCAGGATTGCCGAGCGAATGCCGGCTGTATCGATGCCGGCTTGGTCGAGCAATTGTTCGCGACTGGCATGTTCGAGGAACTTGTCTGGCAGGCCGAGTTGCAAAAATGATATTTGTATATTCTTTGCGGCGAGCAGCTCAGCCACCGCGCTACCGGCGCCGCCGGCAATGGCATTGTCTTCGACGCTGACCAGCATGGTGTGGGAGCGCGCGAGTTCGAGAATCAAGGCTTCGTCGAGCGGTTTCACGAAACGCATGTTGACCACGCTGGCGCCGAGTTCGTCGCCGATTTCCAGTGCTGCGGCCAACGGGCTGCCGAAGGCAAGAATCGCCAGGCTCGCGCCACGGCGGCGTATTTCGGCCTTGCCAATAGGTACTGATTTCAATTGCGTTTCGATCGCCATGCCCGAACCCGTGCCGCGCGGATAACGAATTGCAGCGGGGCCATTGAATTCAAACCCGGTGGTCAGCAACGCCCGACATTCGTTTTCGTCAGCCGGAGCCATCACGATCATGTTCGGAATGCAGCGCAGGTAGCTCAGGTCGAAACTGCCGGCGTGAGTGGCGCCGTCCGGTCCGACCACTCCGGCGCGATCAATGGCGAAGATGACATCGAGATTTTGCAGCGCGACATCGTGGATCAACTGGTCGTAACCGCGTTGCAGGAATGTGGAATAAATTGCAACGACCGGTTTTCCCCCTTCGCACGCCATGCCGGCGGCGAGCGTGACGGCGTGTTGCTCGGCAATGCCGACGTCGAAATAGCGCTGCGGGAATTCCTTGGAGAAACGCACCAGACCTGAGCCTTCGCGCATCGCCGGAGTGATGGCATACAGGCGTGGGTCGGCCGCAGCCATGTCGCACAACCAGTCGCCGAAGATTTCGGTGTAGGTCGGCTTTCCCGGCGCTTTCTTTGTCAGGCCCTTGCCCGGATCGAACGGGCCGACGGCGTGATAGGCAATCTGCGCATGTTCGGCTGGCGCGTAACCTTTACCTTTGGTGGTAATGACGTGCAGCAGTTGCGGGCCCTTGAGTTCCTTCAGGGTTTTCAGCGAATGCAGCAGCAATGGCAAATCGTGACCGTCGATCGGGCCGAAATAGTGGAAGCCTAATTCCTCGAACAAGGTCGATGGCACGAACATGCCCTTGGAATGCTCTTCCCAGCGTTTCAGGAAGCGCCACACGAATCCATTGCGTTTGAGCCGGCGCTTGGTGCCTTCGCGCATCGCATTCAGGGTGCGGCTGGTCATCAGGCGTGCGAGCATTTTCGGCAGCGCGCCGACGTTTTCGCTGATCGACATCTGGTTGTCATTGAGGACTACCAGCAGATCCGGGTCCAGGTCGCCGCCATGATGCAGCGCTTCGTAAGCCATGCCGCCGGTGAGCCCACCATCGCCGATGATCGCGACGATCTTGCGCGGATCATTATTGCGCTGCGAGGCGAGCGCCATGCCGAGCGCCGCCGAGATCGAGGTCGATGAATGGCCCACGCCAAATGTGTCGTACTCGCTTTCGTCGCGTTTGGGGAATGGCGCCAGGCCATCTTTTTTCTTGATGGTGCCGATGCGATCGCGGCGGCCGGTCAGGATCTTGTGCGGATAGGATTGATGCCCGACGTCCCAGACGAGTCGATCATTGGGCGTGTCATACAGGTAATGCAGGGCAACCGTGAGCTCGACCACGCCCAAACCAGCGCCGAAATGACCGCCGACTCCGGCGACGGATTCGATCAGGTATTCGCGCAACTCGCGGGCAACAGCGGGCAGCTCGCCTTCGCCGAATCGCTTGAGGTCGGCGGGTGAGTCGATTTTGGAAAGACGCGGATAGCGCGCAGAGTCGATCATTTCTTGAGTGTCGTGAACCCAACACGCCATTTTCGGCTATCGGGCCGGTCTCAGCAAGCCGCGGTGGCCTGCAATGCCTTCAGGCCGGACGCCGCTTGCGTGGCAGATGGTGCATAAGAAATTCCATCTGGTCGGCCAGGATGTTGCGATTGGACAGGATCAAATGCTCGACCCAGCTTGGCCGATAGGGAATTGCCAGTAACGGCATGTTCGCTGCTTTCGGGGTATGGCAACTCTTGCGCATATTGCACGACAGACACGCACTGACGACGTTTTCCCAGATGTCCTGCCCACCTTTGGAGATCGGCATGACGTGATCGCGGGTGAGCTCGCCACGACTGAAATGCTGGCCGCAATACATGCACAACATGCGGTCGCGCGCGAACAGCGCGGCGTTGGTCAGAGCAGGCGCGGGGTTGATCAGGCCAGCGCGCGCATGCCCGCGACTGGCGACTATCGGATGCAGGGCGATCAAGCTTTGTTCACCGTTGCTGCGATTGGTGCCGCCGTGGATGGTCAGGCAGGCATCGCCCAAGGTCCAGGCCACCGCGTCGCGCACATACAGACAAACCGCGTCTTGCCACGACATCCAGTTGAGGATACGGCCACTGGAATCCAGCGACAGCACGCGCGTGCTGTGGATATCGTTGCCGCTCGGAACCACCGTCAACACGAGTACCTCCTGC
>JBDTLA010000136.1:0-62067 GCA_039935035.1 Rudaea sp.
CCGCGACAGCACAGGCACAAAGTACGGTGAGGAAACGATGGTTCATGGCGCGAACTCCTCGACAATTGCGGCGATTGCCGCTTTGAACGCGATTTGTAGCAGATTCACCCACGCAATTCCATGAGCGGGCAGGGAAAATCATCCAATGCCACTAAACAAAAGGCCGCATCAAGCGGCCCTTGTGTGCGAATTCAGACTCGCAGCGATCAGCGCTGGCGAGCCTTGAAGCGCGGATTGCTCTTGCAGATGACGAAAACCTTGCCGCGACGACGCACAACTTTGCAATCGCGGTGGCGCTTCTTGGCGGATTTGAGGGAAGAGAGAATTTTCATGGTGCGTCCAAAGCTGGATGGATTAAGACAGCCGCTGATTATACGAGGTTTTTAGGCAAATGGGAACATGATTGGCACTGGAGTTCAGTTGGCCAATCATCAGCCCCACCAGCGGAGAAGCGAATGCGTGAGTTTCTTCAATTCGGAGTCGTTTTTGGCGTCAATTGGAGCACGGCGGCTCGGCCCGAAGGCACCTGAATCTGATGTGGCTGTTGGGGACCATGCTTGGTTCCGCTCAGCAAAATCTTCAGTCCGTCCGGCGAAACGCTCAAAGCCGAAGCGTCGATCCAGTCATTGTCGCCAATACCGAGATCGTCAATTAGCGAACTGACCGAAACGATGCCTGTGGCCTGGGTCCAGATGAACGCGCGGTAGGCGGCGAAGGTGCCGTTGGAGTTGACGATAGCGCCGCTGGCGCGGTAAGTGCCAACTGCGAGCGAGCCATCGGCCGAAGCAGCGTTGACGGAGTAGTTGTCCATGCCGTCAGCCAGTGCACCGAGATAGTCAAATTGCCCATCACTTCTGAGATACCAGGCTAGCTTTCCCTGCGGGTTATCGGGGCCAGGCTGATAGATGCCGTCACCGAAAATGATGCTGCAATCCGCGTTGCAAATGCTGGCATGCGCGAGCCTTTCACCTGCGGAATTTCGCAGGACTGTCGGCCCGGTGCCGTTTTCCCATCGAACAGCAACCAGTGGCGGGGAAAATACATCCGCCCCCATATCGTGGGTCGCGGCAACGCCAACGACCACGTTGCCGTCGTTGGAAACGGCATAGGGGTGTTCGGCGAGGAATTCATCGGACCCAGGCAGCAGCCGTTGCGCATCATTTTCCGTCCGAATCCATCTGATAGATTTGCCCGCTGTATCCCGGCCATCACCGACGACATATTGAAAATTGTCGGAAACGCCGAGGTGATAGGAAGGACCCATTGCATCGCCCGGCAATGCCTGAAATCCGCTTGAGCGGCGCCAGACCAGCGTATTGACGGGTTGTGCCATGTCCGCTCCGCTAGCCTCGACCGAAATGACTGCCGTGCCATCGGGTGAAATTTTGACGGCTCCTCCAATGGTTCGTGACGAAATTTCTTCCCAAATGCGCGTATTGGGATGCCACAACATCAGATGCTGATTTTTCGAGCCTGCGATCGTGCCGTCCTGGGCTATCGAGTCGGTATATTGAAAGGTCGGATTTGCATCTGTCCACGGTTGTATCGGAATCTCATCCCAGGTGATGTTGTACAGATCGCTGAGTTTCGGTGTGACGGTCGGGCAGGCGGGTTGCGCCAATGTCGTCAGGCGCGTCAAGTTCAGATCGCCCGTTCCGAAGGCGGCTTGTTTCGAGGCGTAGTGCGCGGTTCCACCATTGCAATCGATCTGCAACGTCAGCGTGCCCCAATCTTCTTTCTGCACGCTGGCCGGATCGAATGCGGTGCCGAAGTGCGCGCCGGAAGTAATCGCCATTTGATCGAAGACGATGGAGCCGTTTTGTTCGGCACCCACGCCCAGCAACCAGACCTGATTGCCCTGAGTGTCGTACGTGTACCAGGTAACGATAGCCTGACCGGTCGCCAGCCACTGCAGCGCAAAGCCCTCGCCGCTGTGCGAGGTGTCGTACCAGCTTCCGCTTTGTCCGGCGTAGTCCATGACCGGTTGCCCGGGAATGCCGTTGATGGACTCGCAGCCTGCGCCCATGGTTTGGGTCAAGCGCTGCATCGGCAGCGTCTGCGATTGACCGTAGGCATGATAGGTGAACGTCCCGGTGTTGCAGTCGCCGAAGGAAAGCGTTGCATCGCCAACGACGTTGAGTTGAACGTCCGCGGGATTGAAGTTCGGGCCGAAGTGACCGCCGTGGGTATCGTAGAGCTGCGGGAATTTGATCGAATCGCCCGCGGGGTCGTGGACGATCTGACCCACGCCCTGAAGCCAGCGCTGACCGCCTTGCTCATCGTACGTGTACCACTCGACCAGCGCATGGTCGGCATCGAGGATTTCCAGTTGCAGGCCTTCGCCACTGCGCGCCGGGTCGTACCACATCGCGCTGTAGCCGGAACCGATGGTTGCGGCAGCGGCGAGGGATACCTTGCACACCAAGACCAGTGCCGCAGTGAGTGCAAAGCCGAAAGCCGCGCCACCCGATTGTTTGTGGTCAAAGATCGAAATTGTGGAAGCCAAAAATGCATGGAGTCGGTTCATCGCAGTTCCATGATTGTGATCATTAAGTCGTGCTCGCGAAACCAACCATATTGAGGTCAGTTTGAGGCCGCTTTCGGCATAAGATTCAGCACGATCGCCCGAAAATGGTCAACGTGAAATTGCTGACGGATATGAACGCCGCCGATGAGAATCTTGCTCCCGTCAGGCGAGACGCGTACCGCGTCAATCTCGTCCCAATCATCGTCCCCAATGCCGAGTTCATCGACTAGCGAGCGCACTGAAACGATTCCGGTGGCCTGTGTCCAGATGAACATTCTGCTGCTCGTCCCGGAATCGGGGTAGTCGATATATTTGTAAGCGGTATACGTGCCCACAACGAGCGAGCCGTCAGGCGTGGCATCGGTGCAGGCGTACGAACGTGCCGTTACGGGAGCATCGGCAAGCGCACCCAAGTATCCGAACTCACCATCGTCCTTGAGATACCACGCTTCCCCCGGATGAGGCTGATTGGGTTCGTAGTCGTAAAGACCAGCCCCGTAGATGATGTTGCAATTGGCATCGCAAGCACTCGCAACAGCAAGTTCTTCGCCGTCAGGGTTGGTAAGGGTCGTCGCTAGGCTGTCAATATTCCAACGAACGGCAACGTGTAATGGGTAGTCTGGTGTGGGGAAACGCAAGCCTATGCCGACAGCTGTTCTACCATCGTCTGAGACTGCAAACGGAAGGCTGGCAGTAAAATCGTTGTTGGTGGTTGGCAACATCTGTTGAGCGCCGTCGATGGCCCGAATCCATACGCGATCGGTTCCACCCGTGTCGTGGCCTGTGCCAGCGACGTATTTGAAGTTGTGCGAAACACTGTCGTGAACTGACCGACTAACCGCAGTGCCTGGCAACGGCTGCCAACCGGTCGAGCGTTGCCATATCAGTATGTCTATCGGCTGCGGTTCATCGGTGATGGCGTCGGTCGCAATAACCGACAAGCCGTCGGGAGAGATATCGGCGGGCAGCGAGGCGATATCCCGCGGCACATCTTCCCAAGTCCGCGTATCTGGATGCCAAAGAACCAGATGGCCGTTTCGATCGCCCGCAATCGTGCCATCGTTGGCGATTGATTGGGCCCCGAGATAGTTGGGATCTGCCGGTGTGCCTTCTTCAATCGGAATCTCGTCCCATGTGATGTTGTACAGATCACTGAGTTTCGGCGCGACCGTCGGGCAGGATGGTTGTGCCAATGTTGTCAGGCGCGTCAAGTTGAGATCGCCGGTTCCGAATGCCGTTTGCTTTGAGGCGTAGTGCGCGCTGCCGCCGTTGCAATCGATCTGCAAGGTCAGTGTGCCCCAATCTTCTTTTTGTACGCTGGCCGGATCGAATGCTGTGCCAAAGTGCGCGCCGGAAGTAATCGCCATTTGATCGAACACGATGGCGCCGTTTTGTTCGGCGCCCACACCCAGCAACCAGACCTGATTGCCTTGGGTGTCGTAGGTGTACCAGGTAACGATAGCCTGACCGGTCGCCAGCCACTGCAGCGCAAAGCCCTCGCCGCTGTGAGAGGTGTCGTACCAGCTTCCGCTTTGTCCTGCGTAGTCCATGACCGGCTGCCCGGGAATGCCGTTGATGGACTCGCAGCCTGCGCCCATCGTCTGCGTCAAGCGTTGCATGGGCAGCGTTTGCGATTGACCGTAGGCGTGGTAGGTGAACGTGCCGGTGTTGCAGTCGCCGAAGACAAGCGTTGCATCGCCGACAATCTTGAGTTGAACGTCCGCGGGATTGAAGTTCGGGCCGAAGTGACCGCCGTGGGTATCGTAGAGCTGCGGGAATTTTATCGAATCGCCCGCGCCATCGTGGATGATCTGGCCCACGCCCTGAAGCCAGCGCTGACCGCCTTTCTCATCGTACGTGTACCACTCGACCAGCGCGTGGTCGGTGTCGAGGATTTCCAGTTGCAGGCCTTCGCCGCTGCGTGCCGGGTCGTACCACATCGCGCTATAGCCGGGACCGATCGTTGCGGCAACGGCGAGGGATACCTTGCACACCAAGACCAGTGCCGCGGCGGCGGCAAGCCCGAAGACCGCGCCTAATGACCGCCAGCGTGTGCAGTGGCGATCGAGAATCGAAGATTTCAAATTCGAATAGGTGTGGAGCAGGGGCATCGTTTTTCCTCGAAGCATCCGGCAAGCCGTCAAGAAAAGCTCGCTTGAACTTGCGGCCACGGCATCGATTTGCCGCAATCAGTTCCCCCATCAACAAGCGCAACCATACAGTTCTGCCAGCTTCATTTCCACCCAACCTGTCATTATTTACAGGTAAATCAAGCAATTTGAGGACACTACTCAGCTACGCCTGAGGAGGAATCCGGATACGCCGCGAAACCTGCAACGACCACGCCAGTTTCTCAGCCGACATGCCGGCAAGGACTATTCGACGTAAACGCAGTACTCCCGGCAGATCGGAACTGCCATTGGACGGATTGTGGTCGCAGGCGGGCAGTCGGCGACCCAAAAAGAAGGTGTCCCAGGCAGCGGTCACCCGGACGCTCCTGGAACTTTGCTGCTCGGCGTACTGAACGTGCCCTTTGTATATTATGTCAAATATAAAACAACGCAATGAGCATGCTCCAGACTAAAGGTACGTCCGAATGGCTAGCGTCCTGATTCAATACCGAACCCGATCGCGGTCAACACCGCTTGCAACATGTTGCACAGGCCGACCTCCTCATGGCGGTTGGACCGTGTTGAGTTGCCAGTCGTAAGGCAAATACTCAATCTTGACGTCCCCGTTCGCGATTCTTACGGACAGCCCGGGTGCGGTGCTTATTTGAGTAGCGTGAGTGGCTAAAAACTTGTTGAGCGAACTAGAACCTCTGCGACTGAAATCGTCGGCGTACCAATCGAATATCTTCGAAAGCATCAATACGTTCTTGCTGGCGTCGTACCGATTCCGACTGTGGTCGGCAAGAAAATCGTCGGTGGCCTGGTCGAGCTGAGCATCCAGCGTAGCGCCGTGATATGCATGGGCTTGCAACATCGGGCAGCCGATCGAGGCACAGTTGATCGCGAAATGGATGCGCGGATCGTCGTATTGGCCAGGCTCGCGCAGCTTGGTTTCTGTTTCGTCGAGGGTTGTACGCTGGCCCAGCAAGGTGAAAAAACGCAGCTTCCACGGACTGGACAACCAGCCGCCCAAGTCCTTGATCGATTTGAGTTGCGGCCACTTGGTCAGAATCAACTTTACCGTGAACGCGTTGTAGGCGTTGATCAAAAATGCCATCTGCGCGGGCTTGTCCCATGCCTTGAATTGCGCTTGGGTGATCTTGCTCAAGGCATCGGTGTAGCGGTCGAGCGTGTCCCGGTCGGCGCGCATGCCGGCATAATCCACGCGCGAAGCATGGCCGTCGCCTACCACTTTGACGTGGCGTTGCAGTAAACCGTCCCATGCGGCGGTATCCGGTGTTGCCGTTGTCGGCACGGCACACATCGCTGAGACACTCAGCAGTCCACAGACAATTGCGCACCCACGCGTTACGACTCGTTGCATGCCCTACTCCACCAGACGCTTGCGCATCGCATAGCGTACGAGTTCTGCGCTGTTGCGCACCTCGAGTTTCTCAAGCACACGGCAACGATGATTTTCCGCGGTCTTGATCGTGACATCAAGGCGCCGTGCGATTTCTTTCGTGGTCCACCCTTCAACTACCAAGTGCATGACTTCGCGTTCGCGCGCGGTCAAGTTTCCGTAGGGATCCTCGAAGTTGTGTTGTGGATTGTGCAACTGGTCAGCCAGTACCTTGGCGGCGTACGAACCAAAATAGACGCCGCCATCGGCGAGCGTGCGAACAGCCTTCAAAAGTTCAGTGGTGGCGGTGTGTTTGACCAAATAGCCGGCAGCGCCCGCCTGGATCATTTTCAGCACATACTCCTCGTCCTCGTGCATGGTCAGAACCAGAGTCCGGGTATGAGGAAGATCCGCGGTCAGGCGGCGTACGACTTCCAGACCGTTCAGGCGCGGCATCGAAATATCCACCACCGCAACGTCCGGTCGCAGCACCAGCGCTTTTTCGATCGCGTTGATGCCATCTTCGGCCTGGCCGACGACCTGACAATCGCCACTGCTGCAAAGTATGGCAGCCAGACCCTCGCGCAGAACGGTGTGGTCGTCAGCCAATAAAATTCGAATCATGCCGCGACTGTATCAGACGCGCCGGGCAGTGGTACAAGCACATCGACTGTCATGCCTTTCCCCGGTGTCGAGCGAAACGCGATTTCGCCGTCGTACAACGCTACCCGATCGCGCATCCCACCCAGCCCGCTGCTTTGACTGCCGCTTCCAGCGCCAAGCGCCGTGCGCATATCGCAGCCAATGCCGTCGTCACACACGGTCAACTGCAATAACGATTCGCGCGCCAACAGTTTGATCTCCACATGGCTGGCCCGCGCGTGCTTGACGCAGTTGTGCAGTGCTTCCTGGGTCAACCGGAAAATCAACGTCGACAGGTCGCCATTGAGTGTGGGAACCGGTTGCTCGATATTTATTTCGATCTGCAGTGAATGCGTTTCGCTGATGGTGCGCGCCAGCCAGCGCAATGCCGATTCGATGCCGAGATCGTCCAGAATTTGCGGCCGCAACAAGCGTGACATCGCGCGTGTTTCCTGCAGCGTGGTTTCAACCAGCGCGCGAGCCTTGTTCAACTCTTCGCATACGCACTCGCGTTGTACGATCGCCTGGTCGATAAGATTCACGACCGCGGACAGGTTTTGCCCTATACCGTCGTGCAGGTCGCGCGCCAGACTGCGTCGTTCCTGCTCCTGCACGCGCCAGACCGAGCGGGCGAGCTGTTTGAAATGCGACTGACCTGTCATCAGCCGTGCCACGATCTCGCGTTGCTTTTGCATCAGTTCCTGCAGTTTTTCCTGCAATTGCGCACGTGACTTGTTGACTGCATCAGGTACCGTTGCCATCGCCGACCTCCTCGTTCCATCGTTGTTTCAATCGGTTTTCGAGCGGCACACGCAAATCCGCAGGCGCGTCATCCAGGATTTGCTTCTGTGCAGCGCTCGCTGCAGCTTTTGCGGCGGCGACTTCGATCTCGTTGCCGGCAAGCGCACGAGCACCAAGTCGGTGCAGCGTGCTCGCATAGGCATAACGGCCAACCTGTTTCAGGATCGGCAATACCTCGCGATAACGAGCTTTGGCATCGGTCATCTTGCGATTGCGCAAAGCGTTGGCGATTTCCAGTTCCAGCCATTCCAGGCGCAGCGGAACTTCGCCCAGCCGGGTGGTCTGCGCTCGAATCTTTTCCAGAGATTTGTTCGCCGATGTGTTGCCGCCGGATGCGAGAGCCAGGCGTGCGCGTTGCAGATCGATTCGAGTGATCAACGTGCCGCTATGTGCGCGCAATGCAGCTTTGGCAGCGTCATCAAGGTGCACTGCCCTGCCCCGCAAATCACCGTTCAATCCAGCCAGTGAAGCGAGGGCCAGCTGATATTCGGCGGTCTGTTCATCGTTCAGGCGCTTCGGATCCACGGCGGCGGCCAAGGTTTTTGCGCTTGCGCTATCGCCGAAAGCCAGAGCAATACGCGCCTTGAGCACGGCGGCTTCCGCAGCGCCGAGTTCGTCGGATCGGCGCGCAAAAACGCGGGCGGCCTGATCCGCAGAATTTCGGGCATCCGCGTAACGGCCTTCGAGCAAGGACAATTCGGCGAGGCTGATGTCCGCCACTGCGGCCTCTTCCGGCAGTTGGTGCTGCTGGGAGTACTGCAGCGACGCCGTCAAATCTTTTCGCGCTTGCGCGAATTGGCCATGGGCGATGTCGAGCAAACCGGTGCTCTGCTGGATATGCAGCATGCCGTTGTGATCGCCGATCTTGCGATACTGCGCCAGCGCCTGCTTCCAGTACACCGAAGCATTGTCGAAGTCACCCATGCGATAGGCACAGAAGCCGATGTTGTTGAGGCTTTCGGCCACCTTGGCCGGATCATCAAGCTGCTGCCGCAGCGCATAGGCTTGCCGATAAAATTTCAATGCTTCGGCAAAATCGCCGGTTTCTTCGGCAACAACGCCGCGGTCGTTGTACAGATCGGAGATGCTGGCACGATCACCCAGGCTTTCGAGCAGATCGCGCGCCTGCCCAAGCGTGCGTTCAGCTTGTTCGCGCTGGCCTTGCTCGGCTTGAACGATGGCGAGGTTACGCAGCGATTTGGCCAGCTCGGCCTTTTGTCCAAGGCGTTCGCGTATGGCAACGGCGCGCTGATATTGCTCTGCCGCCGCATCGAGTTGGCCCAGTCGTTCGTAGCCGATACCGATCGCGTTGCGGGTTTCGGCTTCGGCACTGGAGTTGCGCGCGAGCGTGTTCAAGGTTTGCGCGTGCAGCAGATAATTTTCCACCGCAGAACGCGCGTCTCCATTTTCGATGGCGGTGCGTCCGAGCAGAAACCACGCTTGCGCATCGTCGCTGGCATTGGCTAAATAGCGTTTGAGCAACGCAGTCGCCTCGGCGCGTTTATCGCCGGCGCGCAAATTGTCGGCGTAAGCCAGTATCAGGTCGGCATCGTGCGGGTAGTCATTCAACGCGCGCTGCAAAGCCCGCCCTGCTTTGGCATCGTCGCCGTCGCCGGATAGTGCCAGCGCATAAAGCGTCTGCGCTTGCGGACTAGGCATATTTCCGAATTGCTTGATGATCGAGTCTCGCGCACTCTGCGCAGGCAATGGCTGATTTGCGGCAGCTTCAGCATCCAGTAATTCGCCTGTCAGCAGCGCGCTGTGCGTCGCAGCGTTCGACAAGGGCATCAATGTGTTTACGGCGTCCGCGTCTTTGTGCATATCCGTGTCCAACAAGGCGCGCCCAAAGTCGAGTACGCCACTGGCTGGAATGACCGGAGCGACGCCAACATGAATTTTTGTGCTGGCCAGAAAATCCGGAATGGCGGCCTGGTAGGCGGCAAACAGACCGGCGGCATCCTTGCCTTGTACAATCGCCTTGCGCATCGGCGCAGTCGAGTCCGGATCGACAACGCTCAAGTTCAAAACCATGCCATGACCGTCGCTGCTCACATCGCCGTGCAGCACGCGCGAAGCATTGGCAGCGTTGGCCACGGCGGGAAGCAGGCGCAGCAACGTATCGCCGCGCGCGTCCGGCGCCGTGCGGGCGATCGCTTGCAGTACCCGCCGGCGTGGAATGACGCCAACGCTTGCATCGCTGCGCAACCATGCGTGCAAATGCGCATTCAGCGCCCGCGCCAGTGCCGCGCTCTGGTCATCGCCGTCTCTGGGCGTGAACGGCAGCAGAGCCAATTGCGGCGTCGCGGGAACGATAGCGACGGGTACCGGTAATCCATGTACACGTTGAGCGATCCTGTAGACCGACCCCGCGGCGCCCACAACGACCAACATCGCCAACAATAGCGCGCGACGGTTGATAGGCTGCCGGGGCACATGCCGCGATTCCAGTGCGCGCAAGGCATCGCCCGCTGATGCGAATCGGTGTCCCGGGTTGAGCTTGAGCAGCCGATCAACAAAGGCATGCAACCAGCGCGGCAAATCCGGACGCCGTGTCGCCAACGACGGCGGCGCTCGCACGATGCGCTGCATCACCGTCTCTGCAGGCGTGCCTGCGCTGAACGGCAGTTCGCCAGCGAGCATTTCAAACACAATCAGGCCGACGCTGTAAAGGTCGCTGCGCGCGTCGACGTTTTCGCCGCGTGCCTGTTCCGGCGACAGATATTCCGGCGTGCCAATTATCATTCCGGTATGGGTCATGCCGGTGGTGCCGAGACTGCGGGCCACACCAAAATCGGTAATGAAAGCGCTGTCGCTCTTGTCGATCAGGATGTTGGCTGGCTTCATATCCCGATGAACCACGCCGGACCCGTGCGCCGCGATCAGGCCATCAAGCAGATCGTGGGTAATGGCAATCGCTTCACTGGTAGGCAGTTTGGCGTTGCTGTCCAGACGCCGCTCCAGCGATTCGCCGTCGATGTAATCCATGCTGATAAACCAGCGACCGGCATCCTGCGCGATATCGTGGATACGCACGACATGCGAACTGGATACCTGACGCGCGAGCAGCAATTCCTGGCGAAAGCGTTCGAACGATTCGGGCCTGCGCGCCAATTCCGGGCGCAACAGCTTGATCGCCACGTCAACGTCGAGAGCCAGATCGTGGGCACGATAGACCATGCCCATGCCGCCGACTCCAAGCATCGATTCGATGCGAAAACGACCCGCCAGCGTGTCGCCGGGACTCAGCTCGTAGAGACCAAGTTGGCCAGTTGACGTTGCCGCAGCGTTTTCGCTTGCGGCAATTCCCATGTCGGCATTGCCTGGGTTCTGCTTCACACTATTTAAACCACCCAGAGCCATGCTCGCGGGTCACGGCAAGGCGCAGTGCGCCGCCATGGGTAGTTCCCGCAGGCTGCGCGCTGCAACGCGGCCGCGGCGCGCGAACTTGCCTCCCGAAGGGCGGAGCCGTTGAATGGATCAAATAGTGTGAAGCAGTACACTGGCATGCTGCCAAGATAGCGCGGATTCGGCACTGGCGACAGTCGCGCGCGGTAATTAAGCGCACGCTCGTACCGAGCAAGGCGGCTGAGCTCAGAACGAGCGCAATTCGTTCCAGCGCGGTGCGAGTTCGTCGATTTCGTTGGTGGCCGCCAACAGGCTATCCACCTCTCCCTGTAGCAGACTGGCAGCGAGCACGTTGGACGCGTGATTGGCGACGTTTTCGATCAATTCGAGATCCAGCTCGGTGACCGGCAGGCCGGGCATTGTGCTGTCTACGTAGATGACGCCGCTGCCGCCATCGGCAAGCTGCAAGGGAACACAAACCAACGCGCGAATTCCACCAAGACGCACGCTGGGCTGTAATCCCAACCAGGGCGAATCGTTGGTGTCGCAGCACACCACGGTTCGCGCCTTGGAAAGGGCTTGATCGACCGCGGTCGCGCTGCCGCTGAAACTGGCTTTTGAAAGATCGCCGATTTCGATTCCGCGACTGGCGCGCACCCGCAGCGGTTCTCCGACGGGCGCATAGAGTACAAAACCCCGTTCGAGCCCTGCCAGTTCAAGCACAACATCCAGCGCCTGCGGGATCAGCGAGCCAATATCGAGTTTGGGAGTGAAACGTGCCGACAGTTGCCGGGATGTCGCTCGTTTGTCGTCGTTGCGTGCCAGCGCCTTGGCGGCGTCTGCGGCATTGATCAACTCCAACCAGCAATACACGTCCCCAACCGCAAACCAGACCGACGCGGTGAAACTGGCCTTGAGGGTCAAATGGCCATCGACACGCAGCCCGTTCTTGCTACCGACATCGTGAAGTTTCCAACTTGCCGGCTCACCCGGAAGACCAACGAGCTCGGCATGCCGCCGCGAAATCGATCGGTGCTCAATGCGTAGTTCGCACTCGCTCACCCGACCGATGGTGTAGACCGTGTCGTCGTCGAGGATGCGGACCAGCGCTGCTTGATCCGGCGGGTAGGCGGTGAATCGAGCGGGCATGGGATGTCAGTTGCAAACAGTCGCGCCGTTCAACAGCGTCAAACTGAAGCGCAACGTCTGCGCCAGACTCAGCAGCTCTCCGGCGTCGTTGACCAGCGATCTATCGGCATTCCATTCGTTGGCAATGTCGCCACCTGCGTTGTTTGTAACCGACGCAATAAACAAATCCAAGTTTGAGATAGCACCGGTTACGTTCAGTACAACCAAATTCGTTGCGACGTTCGTCAACAGTGTCGTCAAGTTGGCCACCAGCGCGGGATTGCTTATGGTTGCGGCAAGCAGGCGCGTCGAGAGGTTGGTGAGCTTGATCAACGGCAACCCGAGCAACGTTTGAGTCCGGCCATCCTTGACCAGCATAAAGCGTGAAAAAGCACCGCCACGCCCGCGCGCGCGCACGCTGCCATGGATCAAATCGTCGGTGACATCGGCAAAGTCGTTACTGCCATGTGTAGCCTTGAACAAGCGATACGTACTGGTCGCGCTGCTGCATTGCAGATTCGCTGTATCGATATCGAACAGATAGGTGTTCAGAAAATCGAGATTGCCGTTGCCGGTCTGCCCGGATTCGAAGCTATTGCGAAATAGCGCCACCGTGGGTTCCACTTCCACGACAACCGGGAAATCAGGATCGATGCTTACTTGCTGCGGCAACGCCGGCGGGTTGTTCGGGTCGATCAGGGTTGCAGTCAGATTCAAACTTTCCGCAGTCAGATTGACCGCTGCGTCGAACGTAATCGTCACAGTCGCCGCGTAAGTTGGCGTACTCGAGTCCGGAAGCTCAACCAGCGCGGTGGCGACGTTGCCGTTGACGCTGACGGTTACCGTGGCATCCGCATTAACCGCGAAAAGCAGCCCGGTCAGCGCGAAGCTGGCGAGTCGCATGTTTCGCAGAATGTCGAAAACCGTTTTCATCTCTACCCCTGTGGTAGCCAAGCGTCACAATCGATGCTATACGACGATGCGCTTGGTACTGTGGAACTTACGACAATTCGTGTCGGTAACCTAGTCGAAAACCGCGAAAAACAGCCATCTGGGGGTATTTCCCCACGGCGACTGAGGGATATCCGCCTGCGCTCGGAAAACATCGGCGTGAGCACACCAAAGCAAAATGTGGGCCAACCAGCCGATAACGGTTGCGCATGTTTGTATAGCCAACGATCTTTTCAATCGCTGACGACCCGTGTCTATGCTGCCTCACAACTTTCATACAGTCATACACAATGTCCGTACCCGCCCATTGCATGCGAATAACCAACCGGTTGCCGGAGGAAGAAGCGCAATGGCCACTGCACCCAATTGCCGGCCTGGATGAATCGGCACGGCATTGGATGTCGGGATATGCGGCCGGTCTCGCCGCGCGTGCCGAACCACGTTGAGAATTCGTGTCGGTTCAATAACGGGCAACAGGACATTTTCCACAAAGGAAACGAAGTACACGAAGGCCAGCCGTTCAATCAACTTTACTTTGTGTCCTTCGTTTCCCTTGTGGTGACAACTTCTCGGCGTATCCAAACTTGTTCGACCTGACGCTCAGCGCCTGCTCGGGACTTGATCCGGGGACGAACCGAAATAATCGACGACTGGCGTCGGCGGGAAAGGTGCCGGTCAGCGCCGCTGCCTGAAGAATTCACGCAACAACGTGGCGGCTTCCTCAGCGCACAGTCCGCTGGACACAATGACGCGGTGGTTGTGCAACGGCGAAATCAGGGTGTCGAACACGCTGCCGGCGGCACCGGTTTTCGGATCGGTCGCGGCAAACACCACGCGTGCGACTCGCGCATGCACAATGGCACCGGCGCACATGACGCACGGTTCCAGGGTCACATACAGTGTGGAATCGGGGAACCGGTAGTTGCCCACGCGTTGCCCCGCATCGCGCAGCGCGGCGATTTCCGCGTGCGCGCTTGGGTCGTGCGTGCTGATGCTGCGGTTGCAGCCTTCGCCAATGATCTGGTCGTCGCGAACCAGCACGGCGCCGACCGGGACTTCGGTATGGGTTGCCTGTGCGTGCCGCGCCAGTTCCAGTGCGCGACGCATGAACCGCTCATCGGCAGCGGCGAATTCCGCACTCACGTCTATTCCCATTCAATCGTGGCCGGCGGCTTGCCACTGATATCATAAACAACACGAGAAATACCTTTTACCTCATTGATAATTCTAAGAGATACAAGTTCGAGAAATTCATATGGCAGGCGCGCCCAGCGCGCCGTCATGAAGTCGATGGTTTCCACGGCACGCAACGCAATCACCCATTCGTAGGCGCGCGCGTCGCCGACCACGCCCACTGATTTGACCGGCAGAAACACCGCAAACGCCTGGCTCACCTGATCGTAGAGCCCGTGCTTGCGCAGCTCGCCAATAAAGATGTCGTCGGCACGTTGCAGTAACTCGACACAGTCGGGGCGGATTTCGCCGAGCATGCGTACGCCCAGGCCCGGCCCGGGGAAAGGATGCCGATACACCATGGCATGTGGCAGCCCAAGTTCAACACCGATGCGTCGCACTTCATCCTTGAACAACTCACGCAGCGGTTCGACCAGCTTGAGGTTCATGCGCTCGGGCAACCCGCCGACGTTGTGATGCGATTTGATCACATGCGCCTTGCCGGTACTCGACCCAGCCGATTCGATCACATCCGGATAGATCGTGCCTTGCGCGAGCCATTTCACGCTGCTGCCGCCGTCGCCTGCGAGCTTCGCCGATTCCTCGTCGAAAATATCGACGAACAATTTGCCGATGATCTTGCGTTTGGCCTCGGGTTCACTCACGCCCTTGAGTGCGGCGAAATAGCGATCGCTCGCATCGACGCGAATCACTCGAATGCCCATGCCGCCGTTGCTGGCTTCGGTAGCGAACATGGACATCACCTGATCGCCTTCGTTCAAGCGCAGCAAGCCGGTATCGACGAACACACAGGTCAAGCGTTCGCCGATCGCACTATGCAGCAGTGCCGCAACCACCGAGGAATCCACGCCGCCGGAAAGTCCCAGCAATACCCGATCCTCGCTAACCTGTTCGCGCACCCGTGCGATCTGGTCGTCGATGATGTTGGCGGCTGTCCACAACGTGGCGCAACCGCAAATATCCACGATGAAACGTTTCAGCAGCGCACTGCCCTGCTTCGTATGAGTGACTTCCGGATGGAATTGCACGCCATACCAACGGCGCTCGTCGTCGGCCATCGCCGCGACCGGAACACGCTCGGTTCGTGCGGTGACGACGAATCCGGGAGGCGCCACGCCAACATGATCGCCATGGCTCATCCACACATCCAGCGCCTGTGCAGGCGCGTGATCCGTCAAACCGGCAAGCAGACGATCCTGCGCGACGATTTCGACTTTCGCATGGCCAAATTCACGCGCGTCCGCACTTTCCGTAGCGCCACCTAGTTGGGCAGCCAAGGTTTGCATACCGTAGCAAATGCCAAGAACGGGAAGGCCCGCATCGAACACGACCTGCGGTGCGCGCGGTGCATTGGCAAGCGTCGTGGATTCCGGCCCGCCCGAAAGGATGATTCCCTTCGCGCCGAACTTCGCAATCTTCGCCGGGTCGTGATCCCAAGCCCAGATTTCGCAGTACACGCCGATCTCGCGAACGCGCCGCGCGATCAACTGCGTGTATTGCGCGCCGAAGTCGAGGATCAGGATTTTGTCGCGGTGAATATTGTGCATGCGGGACTCGGAACTCGGGACTCGGAACTCGGGTTCCCTGCCGCCGCTGCGGGGAAATTCAACGAATAACCATATGACCGCTTCACATGCCGCTTGGCACAGCGACCTGTACTTTTCCGCCGAATCTCAGGTCCCGAGTCCTGAGTCCTGCGGGCAATCAATCCAGGCGATAGTTCGGCGCTTCCTTCGTAATCGTCACATCGTGCACATGCGACTCGCGCACCCCCGCACCAGTGATGCGCACGAACTGGGGCTTGCTGTGCATTTCATCCATATTGGCGCATCCGACGTAGCCCATCGAGGCGCGCAACCCACCAATCAGCTGATGCACGATGTTGCGCAGCGGGCCGCGGTAAGGTACCCGACCCTCGATGCCTTCGGGCACCAACTTGTCGGCATCGATTTCATCCTGGAAATAGCGATCTTTCGAACCCATCTGCATCGCGCCAAGCGAGCCCATGCCGCGATAACTTTTATAGGATCGCCCCTGATACAACTCAACTTCTCCGGGCGCTTCTTCGGTACCGGCAAACATCCCGCCGATCATTACGCAGTCGGCACCGGCTGCCAGCGCCTTGGCGATATCGCCGGAATAGCGGATGCCGCCATCAGCGATCAGGCATGCGCCACTGGCATGAATCGCCTCGGCGACCATGTTGACTGCGGAAATCTGCGGTATGCCGACGCCGGCAATCATGCGCGTGGTACATATCGAACCCGGACCCACGCCAACCTTGACCGCATCCGCGCCCGCATCGATCAGTGCTTTTGCCGCGTCGGCCGTGACGATATTCCCGCCAATGACGGACATCTGCGGATAGTTGCTTTTGACCCACCCGACCCGCTCGATTACACCGTGCGAATGACCGTGTGCCGTATCGACGACGATCACGTCGACGCCAGCCTCAACCAGTGCGGCAACCCGCGTTTCCGTATCACCACCAACACCAACCGCAGCGCCGACGCGCAAGCGCTCGTGGCTGTCCTTGGCGGAATTGGGATTGTCGCGCGCTTTCTGGATGTCCTTGACTGTGATCAGCCCGCGCAACTGGAATGCATCGTTGACGACCAGAACTTTTTCGATGCGGTACTTGTGCAGCAGTTGCAAGACCTCGTCTTCGGGCGCGCCTTCCTTCACCGTAATCAGGCGATCCTTGCGCGTCATGATATTGCGCACCGGATCATCGTGTTTCGTCTCGAAACGCAGATCGCGGCTGGTAACGATGCCGACCAGTTGTTTTCCGTCGACCACTGGAACGCCGGAGATATTCCGCGCACGCACGATGTTCATGACCTCGCGAATCGACGTATCCGGTGTCACTGTGATCGGATCGCGAATCACCCCGGCCTCGAATTTCTTTACCAGGCGCACTTCACCCGCCTGCTGTTCGACTGGCATGTTCTTGTGGATGATGCCGATGCCGCCGCACTGGGCCATGATGATGGCCAGGCGCGCTTCGGTGACAGTGTCCATTGCGGCGGACAACACCGGAATTTTCAGGCGGATATCGCGGGTCAGGCGCGTGGAAAGATCGACGTCGCGCGGTAGGACGTTCGAATAGGCGGGGACGAGCGAGACGTCGTCGAAAGTGAGCGCCTCGGTGAGAATTCGCATACCACTCCTCGGGCGGAAGTTAAGCGGGTAATTATACCGGCGCGGAGAAACTCGCGCCATGGGAAGTTGTGCGACCCCGGATTGGGCCCATTGAACAGGCAGGCATGATTGACCACGAAGGACACAAAGGACAAATGGTAAGATCGATCGAATGTCCTTCCTTTGTGTCCTTTGTGGTGAAAACTGCTCAGACCGTGCGCGCGGAGTCGACCAGCAAAATTAGCGCAGCCTAATGGCCCGCCGCCAACAATTCCGCGGCTTCAACGGTATTCTGCATCAGCGTCGCTACGGTCATCGGACCGACGCCGCCCGGCACCGGCGTGATCCACGAGGCGCGCTCGATAGCAACGTCAAACTCCACATCGCCGGTCAGGGAACCATCACTGAGCCTATTGATGCCAACATCAATCACCACGGCACCTGGCTTGATCCACTCACCTTTCACCAGCCCCGGCTTGCCGACCGCGACGATGACGATATCGCCGAGTGCGATGGTATGCGGCATATCGTGGGAGAACTTGTGGCAGCAAATCGTGGTGCAACCGGCTAGCAACAACTCGAACGCCAGCGGCCGGCCGACGTGATTGGAAACCCCAACGACCACGGCGGTTTGGCCACGCACCGGTCGATCGGTGTTGGCTAGCAACGTCATCACGCCTTTGGAAGTACACGGTCGCAAGCCACGCTGGCGCAATGCCAGCCTGCCGATATTTTCCGGATGAAAACCATCCACATCCTTGTTCGGGTCGATGCGGTTGATCAACGCGTTGGCGTCGATATTCGCCGGTAGCGGCAATTGCACCAAAATGCCGTGGATTTGCGGGTCGGCATTGAGCTTGTCGATCAGATCAACCAACTCACCCTGGCTCGCAGTAGCCGGCAAGTCGAAATCAAACGAGCGAAAACCGACATGCTTGCAAGCGCGCCGCTTGTTGCGCACGTACACGGACGAAGCTGGATCATTGCCCACCAGCACCACGGCCAACCCCGGCGCTGCCCTGCCCTGCGCCACATCCAGCGCGACGCGTGCGCGCAAGTCATCGAGCAGCTCACCGGCGATACGCTTGCCGTCCAGAATCTTCGCAGCCATGGGATGCCATCGACGAAAAAGAGTTGCATTATGGCGGTTGCATCAGCCGCGCTCAAACTTCCAGCCGTTAGACTGTTGCGGACAAATGCCGGAGACCAACCATGACCGCCACCACCGAGATTGAGGCAGCAGCATTTCGACACCTGCTGCGCCACCTCAATTCTGAACGTACCGACGTACAGAACATCGACTTGATGATACTCGCCGGTTTCTGCCGAAATTGCCTCGCGGACTGGTACCGCGAAGCCGCCGTCGAACGTGGCATGGAAATCAGCAAGGATGAAGCCCGCGCACGCATCTACGGCGAACCGCTCGCGCAATGGAAGTCAAAGCATCAAAAGCCGGCGACACCGGAACAACTTGCCGCCTTCAATGCCGTGCAGAAATTGGCCGGAAAAACACCGTGATCGAATGCGTCATCTTCGATTGTGATGGCACCCTGGTCGACAGCGAACCGCTTGCCAACCTGGGTCTCGAAATCATGCTACGCGATTATGGCGTGCAACGAACCGCAGCATCACTCGAACGTGAGTACAAGGGTTGGAAGTTGGCGAATGTGTGTGCATCGCTTGAAGCACATCACACAATTGCACTACGTGAAACCTTCGTCCCCGAATATCGTGCCTTGCTGGCCAAGCTGTTCGACGAACGACTGGAGGCCATTCCGGGTGTCGAGCAGGCGCTTGCATCGATTGCCTTGCCAAAGTGCGTCGCATCCAGCGGGCCGCCGGAAAAGATCCAGCAAACGTTGCGGCTGACCGGGCTGGATAGGTTCTTCGGCGAAAACATCTTCAGTTCGTACGTCATCGGATCGTGGAAACCCGATCCGGAGCTGTTCCTGCACGCCGCAAAAGCGATGGGCTTCGCTCCGGAATCCTGCGCCGTTGTCGAAGACAGCGAACTCGGCATTCAAGCCGCACGAAATGCCGGAATGCAAGCGTATTGGTATACCAGCGAACCGATCAAAAGCGACATGGAAGGCGTTGTGTCGTTCAACAGCATGAGCCAACTCGGTGGTCTATTGACCAAAAAAATACGGTGATTATCGATCGAAGCAGCTTCGACGAGGGATATCGCAGGCGCGTACCCGAACATCCGCCAAAACAGGAAACCACGTCAACCACTAGAACTTCTTGTGGAAACCGATCATGAAACCTTTCGGCAGAACCGAAAGAATGAGCGGATGATCCAATCGTTGGGCATACCAGCCGATGCCGACGCCCAACGCCGCACCGGCCAACACGTCGCTTTGCCAATGCCCATGGACCTTAACCCGCGCGACCATATCGTACGCAGGCAACAGGGCAAGCGCGTAAACAGCTGGATGATCCTGCCCGTAGGCGAATATGAACGGGGTCACCGCGCCTGTGATTTCCGCAACTTCCCCGCTTGGAAAACTCTGGTTGCCGTGGCCCGAAAAAAACTTATTGGGATCGGAGGTCGTCGACGGTCGCTCGCGTGAAAACGCGAATTTCATCACCTGTGCGCTGGCGCTCGACAACACGAGCGAATCCAGCGACCGCCAGAACGTGTCGCCAAGCTTGCTGTCGTCGCCCAACCACAGAGCCCCGCCAGCGACGGTCAGGGCGGTGCCCACGGCCAGATCTTTCTGGTAGCTACGCTTCCAGATGCCGCTGTTGTCATACGGCACAACATGATCGATGCCGAATGGGCCGCCAGCTGCACGTGCACCAGGAATCGCAGCGAACGCACCAAAAATCAATATCAGGCAAAAGCGTAAATTGGACATGATGTCTCTCCTTGATACGGAACGACGGCTCAAATTATTGCTTTCCAGATGCCATGAGATCCATCCCAAGTGAAAAAGGTATGGCGATATTCAAGCGACTCGGTGTACGCAATCATCGCGCAACTTCGAAATCGCGCTACGAGGTCACTCGAACAACTTGCGGTATCGGAGCGAGAAGTGCTGAACGAGTGCTTCGCCGCGCGCGACCGCCATCTAGAGCATGCGCCCTTACCCGTCCATGCGGCAATAAGCGCATCCACCTGACCTCGCGCCGGGGCACTTTTCTTTCCAGAGCGCGCTGCTTGAAAGCTATCGGTTGCGATCATCTCCGAATCCGCAGAAACCAGAATATTGGTCCGTGCAATTGCATCTGGTTCATGGAATCCTTGTTGTCGCACAAGACCTCGCTGCAAACCACGACCCAATCGCCATCGAGTGTGTGTAGCTGAAAATCGACCTGTGCGGACAAATTTTTCCTTCCTGATTCAGCGCATATGAACCCTACGGGGTGTTGAAGTGCCCATGCCATGGCGCCTCCGAGTGTCAATGGAGGGATCGGCTTTTGAAGGCGGCCATAAAAGCCAAACTGGCCATCAGCGGAGTCAACACGGCATGTTGTTACAACAGCACATTCGCCAGGCAAAAAAAGTGTTCTCGCGGGCAAAACTGCGTGGAATTTCTGCCCTGGCCTAGACCTTGTGCCTTAGCAATTGCACGCCAAGCAGCAAGTTCCAGGCAATTTGGCAAACGAGTACTACCAGAAACTCGTGTCCATGAAGGTTGAATAGGCCGGATAGCAGCACAATCGACGGCAGCAAGCCAAGCAACAAGCCGACGACCGCGAGCCAGCTGTTACCAGCGCCGTCTTTGCGCCAGAGGGCGACGCACCAGCAACCGATGCCTGTGGACATTGCCAGCGCACCGAAAGTTGAAAGGCTTTGCGAAGCGAATGAACACAACCGCAGTAAAGCGCGAAATGGTTCCAAATCGCGCGCACTGTCTTCGAGGTACCGCTCGGCGACAGCGGTAAGCACAAAGCTATCGGTCAACGCAGCCGCAAACATGGCGCAGATTCCAATCGCGTACGCGATAGTCGCCAAACGCACCAGACGTTTTTGAAGTCCAAGCCAATAGCTGAATTCGACATAGGCGAACAACAACAAACCCATCAACGTCATCAAGCTACCGTGCACGAAGCGATCAACCCAGGCTTGATCGGCGAGTTCCCGAACGATGCCTGCCAGATCCGACGCGGTCGCATTCGGGTGATTCGCCAACAACAGCAATATCAGCAGCGACGCACTGAGCATTGCGATGCCGGCAATTCGATCACCAGGAAATCGTTGGGCATCCATCAACAACGTGCGACTTGATTGCATTGAGATCACCCGGCTGGTTTGCAGGCAACAATAACAAACCGGATGGAACATTTGCCGGGCATTGCGTGCATGGAGCCCGGTACAAGACACTTTTGCGAAATTGTCCGGAACCTCCATGTTGGAGAATGGATACTCTATGGCAATGAACCTTCCATCAACTGACAAACATGATCGCCGCATCGAGCGAACGAAACACGCATTGCTCGATGCATTCCTGCACTTGTTTTTCGAGAGTGGTTACGAGGCGATGACAGTCTCGGATATCGCTACACGCGCTGGAGTCGGCCGCTCAACGTTCTACGAGCATTACAAATGCAAAGAGGCACTACTTGCGGAGAGTTTTCAGCGTCCGCTCGGTATGGTTGCTTCGGTAGTTGATGCAGTTACAAGTCGTGATGCTGAAAGTTTGCGCTTCCAGCTGGAGCACTTCTGGCAGAACCGCGGCAAGTCCCGCCTGTTGCAGGCGACTAAGGCCCGGCGCGCAATGGCGCGCATTCTTGCAGCCATGATTCATGAGCGACTGATTGCGCGTGACAGGACAAGCGGCGCGCGCACGAACAAATTTGGCGCCAGCCTGACTGCAGTCGCGATCGCTGAATTCCTGCTCGGAACGATTACCGCCTGGTTGGGCGGAGACGTAATTTGCGATGCCCCCACATTCGCGGAAAATTTGCGGGATTTGACCCAACGAATGATCGCTACGGACGCAACTGCGGGCTACTGCCCTGAACAAATCCGCGCAATGTCCTCGTAGCCAGAAAATTCAGCCTGCACGCCACAGCCAGGACAGGCCGGATCTCGCGGCAGGCGCAGTTCGCGGAAGCACGCGGCCAGCGCATCGAAACACAACAAACGCCCAACCAGTGGTTCGCCGATGCCGATTGCAAGTTTCAGGGCTTCGCTGGCCTGTAGCAATCCGATGATTCCCGGGAGCACGCCGAGTACGCCGGCTTCGGCGCAATTGGGCGCGTCTTTCGTATCCGGCGGTTCCGGAAACAGGCAGCGGTAACAGGGCGAATCCTCGCGGCGCGCGTCAAATACACTGACCTGGCCGGTGAAGCGATGTACCGCGCCGTAAACCAGCGGAATGCGCAATCGCCGACATGCGGCATCGAGCAGATAGCGTGTGGGGAAATTGTCGCTGCCGTCGATGACCACATCGTGATCGCGGATCAAGGCTTCAACGTTGGCCGCACGCAAGCGTGTGTTATGGGTGTCGATGCGCACGCGAGGATTGAGTCCGGCCAAGGTCATCTGAGCCGATTGCGTCTTGGCCATGCCGATGCGGGCGTCCGCATGCAATACCTGGCGCTGCAAATTGGATTTCTCCACTTTGTCGTCGTCGATCAGGGTTAGCGTACCGACACCTGCGGCGACCAGATAGAGTGCGGCAGGTGCGCCAAGCCCCCCGGCACCAATCATGGCGATGCGCGTCTGGCCAAGCTTGATCTGGCCGGCAGCGCCGACTTCCGGCAACAGCAGGTGACGCGAGTAGCGTTCCGCGGCATCGGCGTCGAAAACATCGTATCGGACCGGCAGGTTTTCGGACTGCCAGCGTACGAATCCACCTTGCACGGAGGCGGCATTCTTGTAACCGAGCGAATGTAGCGTCTGCACCGCAACCAGCGAACGCCTGCCGGTAGCGCAGATCGCAAGAATCGACAAATCCGGCTGCGGAGCCAAAGCGACAATGCCTTGCTCGATCGACGCAAGTGCCAGCCCGATTGCGCCTTCGGGCGTTCCACCCGCGCGTTCGTTGTCTTCGCGCACATCGAGCAGCAAAGCACCTTTGCGCTGACGACGCATGGCCTCGTCCGGCGCAATTTGTTCGATGTGCGCGACGCGATCTGGTTCGGTTTGTTCGTGCGTGACAGGCATGTAGCGATTATACCCGCGCTACCGTGGCCAACCGGGTAATGGCAAGGCATCGACAACAGCGTTGACGGCGAAATCATGAACAGCTTCCGGCAATACGATTAGCGCGTCGGCTTGCGCCAGACCACTGAGCATGGCCGAACCCTGGCGATCCGACGGCGTGGCACGAAGCACGCCCAAGTCATCGCAATCCAGGCTTCCGCGCTGGAATTCCGTGCGCGAATGCTGTTTGTGGATTGCGCGCGTCAGACGCGCACGTAATGGGGCACCACCGCCAATCGCACATGACATTGTCTCAATCGCGGGTTTGACCATGGCCAGGAAGGTGGCAAACCCGGATACGGGATTGCCGGGCAACGCGAAAACCAGCGCCTGCCCAATGCGGCCAAATAATAGCGGCATACCGGGTTTGATCCGCACTTTCCAGAAATACACTTCACCGATCTCCGCCAACAACTGCGGCATGAAATCCGCTTCGCCCACGGATACGCCACCACTGGTCACAACGATATCTGCATCGGCGCTTGCGCGAAGCAAGGCATCGCGGAGCAAAACCGGATCGTCGCGCAGGCGTTGGTGGCAAACCAGTCGCACTCCATGCTGCTCGAGCAAGCCGCCGAGACTGTAGCGATTGCTGTCGTAAATCTGCCCCGGACCAAGTACCTGTCCAAATTCGGTCAATTCGTCGCCGGTTGTGATCAATACGGCGCGGGGTTTCGCCACGACCGAAACCGTACCCAGGCCGAATGCCGCTAGCACTGCGATTTGTGCAGGAACCAGTCGTGTGCCGCGCTTTAAAGCCAGATCTTCGGCACGAAAGTCCTCATCGGCTGCACGCACATTTGCGCCGGCAGCCGTGCCGACATCGATGTGAATCAGAAGGCCCTGTGTGCGCGTGTTTTCCTTCATCACAACCGTGTCGGCACCCGGCGGCATCGACGCGCCCGTGGTGATTCGCACGCATTCATCCACCCCAACGGTAATCGATTGATTGCTTCCAGCGAGCACTTCGCCACAAAGACGGAAAGCTTTGGTTCCGGAACTCGGCAAATCGTTCGCGCGCACGGCAAAGCCGTCCATCGCAGAATTGCGGTAACCGGGAACGTCGCGTGGCGCATGTACGTCGCCGGCAAGGACGCGCCCTAGTGCCCCATCCAGTTCGACTTCTTCGACGGCCAGAGAATGCGCTTTCGCAATTTCCACAATGCGCGATCGGGCAGCATTCAGACTCAGCCCGACGGGATATGGCGCGTTTTCATTCGTCATGGTTGCGTTCCCAAAGGCGAAATTCCGCTTGCGTATTGAGATTATGGAACGCGCCAGCAAGGTCGGAGAAATCGATGTTGACCGCGCCCAGTTTGTCCTGCCACTGCCAAACCCCGCTATCGAGGTCGCGTTCTACCGTAGCCGCGATGACATCGTCGCAGCGATACAACGCAAACAGCGGCTGACGACCACGGCCATCGTGTGCCACAGCGGCGCGCGCGTCGGCAGCAAGCAAGCGGCGCGCTAAATCGACCGGTGGTTGTGGGCAATCGACCGGCACGGTCAGCAGCCATGGTGTCGAACACGTTTGCAACGCCTTGGCGATTCCGGCGAGCGGCCCACGAAAGCCGGGCGCCGCGTCGGCAATCACGGGGGCGAATTGCGCGTACTCGTTGGCATTGCGGTTGGCACAAATAACGCTGGTTTCAACTTGTTGGCGCAATGCTGCAATCACATGCGCGATCAACGGCCGGCCGGCCAGATGCAGCAGTCCCTTGTCGCGACCACCAACGCGACGTCCCTCCCCGCCTGCCAGGATCACTGCGGTTACCCTATTGCGATCGAACGGCATCGCGATGGCTTTTAGCGCGCCTTGACGTTGCGCATCAGGCGTTTGCGCTTCTTGACCTGGCGATCGGTCAACACATTCTTGCGCCCGGCAAACGGGTTTTCACTTTCGCGAAACTCGATACGTACCGGTGTACCTTCCAGTTTGTAGCGCTTGCGGAAGAAGTTTTCGAGGTAGCGTCGATAACTGTCGGCGATATGCTTGGTACGGCTGCCGTGGATGATGATGGTCGGCGGGTTGCTGCCGCCGGGATGGGCGAATCGCAACTTTGGCGCATGCCCGCGTACCAGCGGTGGCTGGTGCGCGGTATAAGCCTGCTCCACTGCACGGGTCAGTTCGGAAGTGGTGAATTGGCGCGTAGCCGATGCATGGGCCCGATTGATGGCACGCATCAGTTCGGCAATACCAGAGCCATGCAACGCAGACATCGTCACGGATTTTGCGAACGCAACGAAATCCAGTTTGCGGTCGAGGGATTTCGTGCACTGTTCGCGATCGTAGCTACTCAGTCCGTCCCACTTGTTCGCTGCCAGCACCAGGGCACGGCCTTCATCGAGAACATAGCCGATCAGCGTCGCGTCCTGTTCAGAAACGCCTTCATTCGCATCCAGCATCACCACGACCACGTGCGCTGCGGCGATGGATTGTAGCGTCTTGATGACGCTGAACTTCTCGATGGCTTCCTCGACGCGTGCGCGGCGCCGGACGCCGGCGGTATCGATCAGGGTGTAGCGCTTGCCGTCGCGTTCGAGCACGACGCGAATCGAGTCGCGCGTGGTTCCCGCAACGTCTGAAACGACGACGCGGTCTTCGCCCAGCAGGCGATTGACCAGAGTGGATTTGCCGACATTCGGACGACCAATGATCGCCACACGAATGCCGTCGTTGGCGCTATCGGCCTCCAACGCGTCGGCATCAACCGCAGGCAGACCTTCGAGTATTACCTCGATCAGCGTGCCGACTCCGCGCCCGTGCGCGCTCGCCAGTGGCAGCGAATCGGCAAGCCCCAGGGTAGCGAATTCGGCGAGCGCAGCCGATTCGTCCAGACCATCGACTTTGTTGACTGCCAGCAGCATGCGTTTGCCGGTTCGACGCAACGCAGACAGCACGTCGCGATCGTGCGGCAACACGCCAGCACGCGCGTCGACCACAAATACGACGGTATCGGCTTCGCCGATGGCGGCTTGCGCCTGTTTGGTTATCAAAGCACCGATGCCATCGCGATCTTGGGTCAAGCCACCGGTGTCGACAACGACGAACTCACGCTGTCCTTCTGGTCGGCAGATTCCGTAATGACGATCACGTGTAAGCCCGGGCTGATCGGCGACCAGCGCATCGCGGGTGCGCGTGAGTACATTGAACAATGTGGATTTGCCCACATTCGGTCGGCCGACCAAAGCAACGACGGGAAGCATGCTCAAAACCTCATAATTGCCGCATCCAGCTACGCGCAGCCGTTACCGCGCGAAACAACGCGACCTTTCCGGCAACCCGTTACTTGATGCGCCAGGCCCCAATCTCACCGTCGACATCCTCGATGTAAACGGTGTCGCCAACGACAATCGGCGCAGAACGAATAGCGTGCTTGGACAAGCGCGCGCGCGCAGCGAATTTGCCGTCGCTGGCTGCGAGCCAATGCACATAGCCGTCCAGATCGCCGACGACGACATAGTCGCCAATCGCAGCAGTCTCGCTGAGCCAGCGATACTTGAGTCCGGCTTGCTTCCAATCCGAAGCGCCAGTGCGCAAGTCAAGTGCCCATACTTCGGAATCCGCGTCGGCCACGAATACATGGGTTGCTGAAATTGAAGCCCCGGTGTAACTGGACAACTTGTGCGTCCACAACGGGCGCCCGGTCTGCGCGATCAGCGCAGCAACCAAGCCACGATATCCCGACGCATAGACAATCCCATCGGCGACCACGACATTGCCGTCGACATCCTGCAAGCGTTCGATCTCGGTACGCCCTTCGCCTGGCGACAGGGTTTGTTCCCAAATCGTTTTGCCATCGTTCAAACGCAACGCCACGATTTTGCCATCATCCTCTCCGGCGTACACAACACCGTCGGCAATCTGCGGCGCGGCATTGCCGCGCAAACTCAGGATCGGCACGCTGGAACGGTCATAGATCCAACGTCGCGAACCGTCGGATGCGTTCAGTCCGTAAACGCGCCCATCATTGCTGCGGACAACGACTACGCCGTCGGCAATCGCAGGTCGCGCGATCACTTCCGATGAAACTTGTGCGTGCCAGCGCTCGGCACCGGTGCCGGCGTCGAACGCCTGCACGACTCCTTCCATGGAACCCACGACGAGCAAATCACCCGCCACCGCAGGACCGCCACTCCAGCGCAGGGAATTATGTCCGCGATGCCAGATGAAGCCATGGCGTGATCCCACGCGTTTGCTCCAGATCGTATGGCCGTCGCCGCCATCGAGCGACGCTACCGTTCCGTCCACGCCGGACGCATACAACTTGCCATCCGCATAGAACGGGACCAGTAGCGCACCGCTGGTGTCGGCACCCTTGCCGACGCGCTGGCTCCACAATTTCTGCGGCGTGAGCGTCGGCGCAAAATCGGTCAGCGCAGTCGGAGGTTGGATATTCTCTTTCTTGGTATCGTTGAATATATTCTTGATCGTCGTGCAGCCGCTAACACCAGCGACTACGAGCAGTACGGTCAGACCACGCTTGAGCAGGTCGCGCGCCAAAAGATCGTGCCTCATGAGCCTTTCTTCTCCTGTCCGGCAAGATCGTTGAGCTTCATCTCGAGAAAGGTACTTGCCGCGGAATTGGCCTGGTTTGCATCGAGTTCGGCGATTGCCTTGGCATACGCCTCATGCGCCTCGGCTTTGCGCCCGAGCGCAGCAAGCGCATCGCCACGTACTTCAGCGCGCATCGCCACATAACCTTTCTGCGGCAATGTGTCGAGCAGGGTCAATGCGGCCTGTGGCTTGTTTTGCGCAATTTCCGACCGCGCCAGGTACAGCCCGCTGATCGTTTTCAACCCTTCGATTCCGGCACTTTCATAGGCCGTTTTCAAAGCCGCCTGCGCGTAGGTATGGTCACCGCGTTGCGCGTTGTGTGCGGCCAGACGCAACGCAGACAAGGTCGAATACGGCGTATTTCCATAGTCGCCCTGAAGCTTGACCGCTATTTTCTTGGCACCATCGACATCGTTCTTGTCCAGGTCAGCCTGGAATACCTGGAACTGCGTGGCCGCGTCCAAAAGATGCGAAGCCTGATGCTTGCGCCATTGTTGCCAGCCAAATATCAGTAGCAGCCCGAGGCCAATTCCCACCAGGATGGACAACACGTTTTCACGCAGCCATTTCTGCACCAGTTCGCTTTGTTCACGATCATCCAATACATCAAAAGCCATTGCTCAGCACTCGCAGGGTTCAGTAATCGGGATTGATGATCCCCAGCCGGAAGCCGGCGTGGGGCCGCGTCGCTCAGGACGCGGGTTGCGTAGGGTAGCAGGAACGCGGCCGATTCCTGTAAAGAAGGCGTTCAGCCGCCGCTTGGGGAAGCCGTCCAGCCACCATCTGCCAATTTGAAGCGGGCGACATTGCCGCGCAAGTACGGAGCCAGATCGCGAGGCTTGCCGTCGACGCGAATGCTCGCGCCCGCTGCATTGCCGAGCAGCACGCTAAGCGATTGTTTACTGTGGTAATCGCGCGCGGTGCCTGCGGGTAGCAAAGCGTATTCGAGCTGCTTTCCGGCACCATCCACAACTTCTACCCAACTCGGTTCGACCAAGTGCAAGTGCAAACTGTGGGATCCGGCGTCTGGCCCCGTAGCCGCAGGCACGTTAACCGGTGCCGGTGCCGCAACAACCGGTTCCGCAGCTGGGGCACTGAAGGTTGCCATCGACGCCATTACCGCGGGCAGATTGGAATTGTCCGGAATAACTTTCGAATCCACTGCCGCGGCGACCCCTTCCGGGATTGTTACCGCGTGGGTGGCGATATCGCTTTGCGTGTTGGCAACCTGCGCGCCGAATACCGGTGCATCCAATGGCGCGATGCGGGCAACCCTCCCCTCAAATCCGACATGCATCGCGAGTAGCACGGCCGGCACGATAATGACGCCGGTCAATATCAAGTACAGCGCCGAACCCGAATATCGGTCGAAAAGATAGCGCGGGCGCGAAACCATTCCAGACGTCATCAACGGCGGTAATTCGTCTTGTTGGTCGAGCACGCTGTCTGCCAGTGTTTGTGGCAGATCAAGCAGGTGCAGGTATTTGGCAAGATAACCGCGCAGGAATATGCCGTGCCCGATTCGGTCAAAACGCTCGCCTTCCAGCGCCTCGATAACCGTGTGCGGCAATTTCAGCCGGTGCGCGACATCTTCCACAGACAAACCATGTGCCGTTCGGGCCTGGCGCAATCGCAACCCGACGGTGCTGGATCCTTCAGGAATTTGGTTCGATTCGAGACGGGGCGTGACAACGGCGTAGGCTTCAACGGCATCGGCTTCAACGGCGTCGTTCTCAACCGGTTCTATTGCATCGATATTGTTCGGATTGATATTCATTGGAATTGGCTGTACGGCATCAAAAAGTGACAATTGGACTAACGTTGCGGCATCATTTTCGGCCGCATTCGCACTGTCGTCCGTGACGGTACCTTGCCCGCGATTCATGTGCATATCCGTGCGCGTGGTCTCACTGCGACACCGGGGCGACTGTGTCGAGCGAGTGGGTTTGGGTGGAATCCGGGAAATCCTTGCGCAGGCGCTGCGCATAGTCGTGCGCCGTATCGACGTGACCGAGCTTGACCTCGATATTGCGCGCCAGCAACAAAGCGGCCGGATCGGGTTTGCCTTGCGATTCAAAGCGCTGGATGAACGCGCGCGCATGGAAAAAATCGTTCTTCAGGTACAACACCTTGGCCATGTAGAACAGCGCGGCGCCGTTTTTCGGATTAGCTTGAAGGGCATTACGGAAATCGCGCTCAGCTTCGTCGTAGTTGGAACTGTTGGCGTGATCGACGAGACAGGTACCCGCATTGGTCAGCAGTACGTCGGGCGTCTTGTAGAACGGATCGCGCATGGCCGCAGAGAAATACTTTTGCGCCTCGGTGAATTTGCCTTCCGCGCAAAGGAAAACGCCATAGTTATTGTTGGCATCTCCTGATTTTGGCGCAAGCTCTGCCGCGCGTGCGTAGTGCTGCTCGGCCGCCTTGAGATTGCCGATCCTCTCATAAAGCACAGCGATAACAGTGTGCGCATCAACGAGTTTGTCGTCGTATTGCAATGCTTTGTTCAGGTTATCGAGGGCAATCTCAAGTTTGCCCTCCTGCATGTAGCGTTGCCCGAGTTCCATGCGCACGCGTGCGGCTTCGACGCGCTTGTCGCTGGAACTGTCGCCGCTCAAGTGCGCGCCTCCCGTGGACACGCAGCCCCCCAACATCGCGCAAAGCGCGGCGGCAAGACAAGTCTGTATCGCTTCACGCCGCATGTTTGGCTCCCGCTTCTAGACGACGTTGGAAATCGGCCTGACGCCGCGTGCGATCCACAACCTGGCCTTTCAGTTGGCCGCATGCCGCGTCGATATCGTCGCCGCGCGTGCGCCGCACCATGGTCAACACCCCGGCATCCAGCAAAATCGTCTGGAAGTCGCGGATGCTGGATTCTTCCGAGCGTTCGTATTGCGTCCCGGTAAAAGTGTTGAACGGAATCAGATTGACCTTGCTCGGCAACTTGCGCATCAGCTTGATCAATTGACGTGCGTGTTCGGGCCGGTCGTTGATGTCTTTCAACATGGTGTACTCGAACGTAATCGTCGTACGCGCGCGACGTGCCGCATAGCGGGCACAAGCGTCGAGCAACTCGGCGATCGGGTACTTCTTGTTGAGCGGTACCAGCTGCGTGCGCAATTCGTCGTTGGGCGCGTGCAAGGAAACGGCGAGGGATACATCGGCAACTTCGCCGAGACGATCAATCATCGGCACCAAACCTGCGGTCGATAGTGTCACCCGCTTGTTGGCCAGACCGAAGCCCAGGTCGTCGCGCATAACATTCATCGCGCGCACCACGTTGTCGAAATTCAGCAGCGGCTCGCCCATGCCCATCATCACGACGTTGGTCAGCTTGCGCTGGCGGTGGGGGACGTTGCCCAGGTGTTTGGCCGCGACAAATACCTGGCCGATGATTTCAGCGGCCGAAAGATTGCGATTGAAGCCTTGAGTGCCCGTCGAACAAAACGTGCAGTTGAGCCCGCAACCGATTTGCGACGATACGCACAGCGTGCCACGCGTGGACTCGGGGATGAACACGGTTTCGATGGCGCTGCCGCCATTGAGTCCCAGCAACCACTTATGCGTGGCATCGGCGGCCTGTTTTTCAAACACGATCTGCGGAGGCACGATCACCGCAGCCGCTTCGAGCTTGGCCCGAAGCGACTTGCCCACATCCGTCATGGTCGCAAAATCCGTCGCATGATGGTGATAAATCCATTTCATCACCTGCTCGGCGCGGTAAGGCTTTTCACCGAGCCCTTCAAACAGATCGCGCAATCCCTGACGATCGTAATCGAGCAGATTTACTCTGGATGCATCGACTTTCGCGGTAGCCTTCCCGCCGCTGTCGCTGGTCGTTGCAACAGCAGACGCTTGCGCAGCCTGCGCCGCAACTGCTTCAGGCGATGCGCGTGACTGCTCGGCGGGATTATCGATCGTTTGCATGGCGTTGGTTCAGCGAGCGCTGATTTCCGTACCTGCGAAAAAGTACGCAATTTCCACTTGTGCAGTTTCCGGGGCATCGGAGCCGTGCACGGCGTTGGCGTCGATCGATTGCGCGAAGTCCGCCCGTATCGTGCCGGCCGCAGCCTTTGAAGGATCAGTCGCGCCCATCAAGTCTCGATTCTTTCCGATCGCGCCGTCGCCTTCCAAAGCCTGGATCATGACAGGGCCGGAAATCATGAACTCGACCAGCGGTTTGAAAAACGGACGTTCGCGATGCACGGCATAAAAGCCTTCGGCTTCGGCACGCGAGAGCTGTTTCATTTTTGCCGCGATAATCTTGAGTCCGGCTTTTTCGAAACGCGAATAGATTTCGCCGATGACATCCTTGCCAACTGCATCGGGTTTGATAATTGAAAGGGTGCGCTCCAGCGCCATGTGTTGCATCTCCGCAAATGAAACCTAAAAAAACTCCGGGGAATAACTCCTCGGGACAAGGAGTGAATCTTATCACCAAATGCGCGGTATTCCGAGAGCTTAGCGCACACATCGACAAGTATTTCTACAATGTGATGCGTGCTGTTGGGATCTACTTTGGGTACGCTTGCTCAAACAAGTCTGTAGTGGCACTCGTGGAGCGTCGTCAGGTTTTGCAACATTGACCGACTTCCTGCGCCAGCCTATGATTCAAACGGTTGTTTCAGCCGTGAACGTGTGGCCCGATTCGACACCCTTTCGAAGGACTCCAGTTTGAACAACCCCCACTTTTCCACCAAGCAGCGAATCCTCGATTCGGCCGAGTCGCTGTTCGCAAAACATGGCTTTGCCGGCGCTTCGTTGCGCCAGGTCACGTCGGCAGCAAGCGTTAACCTGGCTGCCGTCAATTACCATTTTGGCTCGAAGGAAAATCTCATCAACGAGGTCTTCCGGCGGCGTCTGGATACGCTGAACGCGCAACGCCTCAAAGCCCTGACTGCCGCGCTCGCCGATGCCAGTCACAGCCTTGAGGACCTGCTCGCTGCATTTATCCGGCCGGCGTTGGCCCTTTCGGTCGATCAGCCCGGCGGCGGTACCGGTTTCGTGCGCGTACTAGCTCGGGCGTACGCCGAGCACAACGAACAATTGCGCAAATTCCTGCATGACAATTACAGCCCAGCGCTCAAGCAATTTGCCGTAGCCTTTGGCAAACGCCTGCCCCATCTGGACAAACAGGAACTGTATTGGCGACTGGATATCATCAGCGGTGCCCTCACGTATGCCATGGCGGATTTCGGCATGATCAAGCGCCGTGGCGGTATCAGCGAGCAACAGCACCGCGATCAGGCTGCGGAGCATTTAATTGCGTTCACGGCGGCCGGGCTGAGAGCAACGGTCTGAAGCGCATGTCAGCCTGACGTTTTTTAAACCTCAACCTTTAGTTCCAAACCCAAGTATTCGCTATCTGCTGCCCACCCATACTTCTATATCGGAGCCCCAACGACATGTCATCACCCAATCTTCGAATCCGCAAGGCCGCAGTCCTTGGCGCGGGCGTCATGGGCGCTCAAATCGCCGCGCATCTGGTAAATGCCGGTGTCGAAACGATCTTGTTCGACCTGGCTGCCAAAGATGGCGACCCTAATGGCATTGTCCTCAAGGCCATTGCCAACTTGAAAAAACTGTCGCCCGCTCCACTGGCGCTCGCATCGCGCGCTGACAACATCGTTCCGGCCAATTACGACCAACACCTGGAGTGGCTGACAGATTGCGACCTGATCGTCGAAGCGATCGCGGAGCGGCTGGACTGGAAACGCGACCTTTACGCCAAGATCGCCCCTTTCGTGGGGCCGAATGCTGTTCTAGCAAGCAACACATCTGGGTTGAGCATCAATAGCTTGGCGGATGTTCTTGATGTAAATCTT
The DNA here is from genome assembly GCA_039935035.1 of Rudaea sp. GTDB lineage: Bacteria > Pseudomonadota > Gammaproteobacteria > Xanthomonadales > Rhodanobacteraceae > Rudaea. Next base: position 33,783 of record JBDTLA010000136.1, read on the forward strand.
CACCATCGATTCTGCGGCGTGCATTTCTTTAATCCGCCGAGATATATGCATCTGGTTGAACTGATTCCCTGTGCGAAGACCGATGCCGCCGTCCTCGATGGACTGGAGGCATTTCTCACCACGACGCTAGGTAAAGGAGTAATTCGTGCTAAGGACACCCCGAACTTCATCGGCAACCGCATCGGCGTGTTCTCGATGTTGGCCACGATGTATCACACTAAACAATACAAATTGAGTTTCGATGTCGTCGACGCATTGACCGGCCCGGCTATCGGGCATCCGAAAAGTGCCACCTACCGAACTGCCGATGTCGTGGGCCTGGATACCATGGGCCACGTCATCAAAACGATGCGCGATACCCTGGCCGGCGATCCGTGGCATGAACATTTCAATGCACCACCCGTGCTGCAGGCGCTGATCGAAAAGGGCGCCCTCGGGCAGAAGTCCGGCGCGGGATTTTTCCGCAAGGTCGGACGCGACATTCTGGTCCTTGATCCCGCCAAGGCCGATTACGTGCCGATGACAGGAAAAGTCGATGACGAAGTCGCCAACATCCTGAAAATCAAATCGCCCAGCGAAAAATTCGCGGCGCTGCGTAATTGCAACCACCCGCAAGCGCAGTTCCTGTGGGCGATCCATCGCGACCTGTTCCACTACGCTGCCTATTTCCTCGGGGACATTGCAGCCAGCGCGCGCGACATCGATTTCGCGATGCGCTGGGGTTACGGCTGGAAGCTCGGGCCTTTCGAGACGTGGCAAGCCGCCGGCTGGGCCAACGTCGCAAAATGGATTCACGACGACAATGTCGACGGCAAGACCATGAGCAACGCCGCGTTGCCGGCTTGGGCAAGCGATCCAAAGCGCCAGGGCGTGCATACCGCCATGGGCTCGTATTCGGCCAGCAAGAATGATTATCTGCCGGCGTCGACCGCGCCCGTGTACAAACGCCAGCTATTTCCCGAGCAGGTGCTTGGCGCTACGGTGGACAAAGGCAAGACGCTGTTCGAGAGCGATGACGTGCGTCTGTGGAATCTTGGTGGCGATGACATCGCCATCCTTTCGTTCAAGACCAAGATGCACACGGTCAATGCAGGGGTGCTGGATGGTGTTCATCGCGCAATCGACGAAGCGGAGCGCAACTTCAAGGCGCTGGTCATCTGGCAGGACAGCGAGCCATTCAGCGCTGGCGCCAATCTGAGCGAGGTCGTCGATACCATTCAATCAGGAAAAGTTGCGGAATTTGAAGACTTTATCGCTCGATTCCAGCAGACCAGCATGCGCATCAAGCATTCACTGGTGCCGGTGATCGCTGCGGTTCGCGGCATGGCCTTCGGCGGCGGCTGCGAATTCCAGATGCATTCAGCACGCACAGTCGCGGCACTTGAAAGCTACATTGGCCTGGTCGAAGCCGGCGTTGGTTTGCTTCCGGCCGGTGGCGGGCTCAAGGAAATCGCGATCCGCGCTGCCGACAACGCGGTTGGCGACGACGTGTTCACGTCACTCAAGGGTTATTTCGAGACGGTGGCAATGGCCAAGGTTTCAGCCAGTGCGCTGGATGCCAAGCAACTCGGCTTGCTGCGGCCCAGCGACGTGGTCGTATTCCACGCCGACGAGTTGTTGTACGTGGCCAAAGCGCAGGCGCATGCGTTGGCCGAGTCCGGATATCGCCCACCACTTCCCGCACGACAGGTCCCGGTCGCTGGCGATGTCGCCACGGCGACATTCAAAGCCAGTCTGGTGAATATGCGCGAAGGTGGTTTCATCTCGCCCCACGACATGGAAATCGCCACACGCATCGCTGACACGCTGTGCGGCGGCCAGATCGAACGCGGTTCCAGCGTAGACGAACAATGGTTACTCGATCTGGAGCGCAAGCATTTCGTTGAATTGGCACAAATGCCCAAGACGCAGGAGCGTATTGCACATACGTTGAAGACGGGGAAGCCGTTGCGCAATTGACCCTGCGAGGGCTGAGGGCCCGGGGTGGGGACTAAACAGCCCCAAGCCTCTTGCTCTTGCAGCCTTCAGCCATTCGCTCTCAGCCCTATTCCAAGGAACGCATCATGACTCGCCAAATTCAGGACGCCTACATCGTCTCCGCCATCCGCACTCCCGTGGGCAAGGCCCCGCGCGGCGTGTTCCGCCACACCCGCCCAGACGACATGCTTGCTTTCGCAATTGATGCGGTGCTGGCAAAGTTTCCACAAGTGGACAAGTCGCGCATCACCGACGCCATCATCGGCTGCGCCATGCCCGAGGCCGAGCAAGGCATGAACATCGCGCGCATTGGCGTGCTGCTCGCCGGTTTGCCGGAAAGCGTACCGGCCGTAACCGTGAATCGTTTCTGCTCATCCGGCTTGCAAGCCGTGGCGATGGCAGCCGACCGCATTCGTCTGGGCGAAGCGGACCTGATGATCGGCGGCGGTACCGAAAGCATGAGCATGGTGCCGATGATGGGCTACCACCCAGTTTTCAACCCGCGCATCTTCACCAACGAGCACATCGGCATTGCCTACGGCATGGGCATCACCGCTGAAAAAGTTGCCGAACAATGGAAGGTCACGCGCGAACAGCAAGATGCGTTCGCGGTTTCCAGCCACGCCAAGGCTCTGGCGGGTATCGCCAGCGGCGAATTCACTGACGAGATCGCCCCATATACATTGGATGATCGCTATCCGGATTTGGGTGACCGCGACATCGTAGGCGATACGCGCACGATCAAGAACGACGAAGGCCCGCGTCCAGGCACCACAGCCGAAGTGCTGGCAAAATTGCGTCCGGTATTTCGTGCCGGCGGCAGCGTCACTGCTGGCAACTCGTCGCAAATGTCCGATGGCGCCGGTGCCGTGCTGCTCGCCAGCGAGCGCGCGATCAAGGAATACGATTTGAAACCACTGGCGCGCTTCGTCGGCTTCGCCGTCGCCGGGGTACCACCTGAAATCATGGGTATTGGTCCCAAGGCGGCCATTCCGAAAGCCTGCGAATTGACCGGCATCAGGCAGGACGACCTGGACTGGATCGAACTCAACGAAGCATTCGCCGCCCAAGCCCTGGCCGTGATCAAGGATCTCGGATTGAATCCGGAAAAGATCAATCCGCTGGGTGGAGCCATCGCCCTGGGTCACCCGCTCGGTGCCACCGGTGCGGTGCGTATTGCCACCCTGCTCCACGGCCTGCGCCGACGCAAACAGAAGTACGGGATGGTGACCATGTGCATCGGCACCGGAATGGGCGCAGCGGGAATTTTCGAATCGCTCTGACCGGGTGGTAGTTTTCAGCCCCTGACCTTCGACACTGTAAACCGGTGTCGAAATTGCCCTACTCTCAGGAGTCTGGACGGCGAATTTTGCTGGCCTCTCGTTTTATCCGTTTACTCAGAAGCCCGTCACGGGCTCGCATTCCTTGAGGTATTTCATGTCCAAGCAGTTGCTCAAACCCCTCGTATTCGGTATCAGCCTGGCGCTGACTCTCAGCGCGTGTGGCAAGCATGAATCCAGTGTCGCCACGGCCCCGGCCGCCGCACCGGCTACGCCTGTCGCCGTCAAGGCCCCGGCCCCAACGCCACCGACCATCCCCGGCACCGGCACCTTCACTGCAGCCGATCTTGGCGCCGCAGCCGAGGTTTGCACCGACCTCGGTGAATTCGTCAATGCCAAGTGGAACAAAGCCAATCCGATTCCTGCCGATGAAACGCGCTGGGGCTCGTTCAGCGTCTTGCACGAGGAAAGTCTCAAGCATCAGCGCGAACTGGTCGACAACGCCAACAAGGATGCCGATGGCGCGAAGCCCGGCTCAATCGAGCAGCAAATCGGTTGGTTGTACCGCTCCAGCATGGACATGGCGACGCGCAACAAACTCGGATTCGATCCGATCAAGCCCGATTTGGCCGCTATCGATGCGCTCAAGTCCAACAAGGATCTGCCGGCATGGCTGAACCAATCGTTCGCCAAAGGCGATGGCGCAGTATTCAGATTCGGTTCGAGCCCTGATTACAAGGACGCGAAATTTCAGATCGGCTACGCCTCCCAGTCCGGCCTTGGCTTGCCCACGCCAGCCTATTACACCGATGCCAAGGACAAGCAAACCCGCGAAGACTACGTCAAGTTCATGGCCAAAATGTTCGAGCTGACCGGAACGCCAGCCAAGCAGGCAGCCCATGATGCCGACTTGGCCATGAAGCTTGAAACGGAGTTGGCAAAACATTCCATTCCGCGCGTGGAAATGCGCAAGCCGGAAAATCAGTATCACTTCGTGTCCGTGGCTGCCGGCGACAAAGTCACACCGCACTTCAACTGGGATGCGTTTTTCAAGTCACAGGCAGTAACCATCGACAAGGGCTTTTCTTTGTCGCAACCCAAGTTCTTTGCCGAGTTCGATCACCTGCTGGCAACCGCGCCGCTGGATGAATGGAAGGCGTATCTGAAATTCCACACCATCTCGTCGGCAGCCAACGCGTTGTCGGATGGTTTCGTCGACGCCCATTTCGAATTTTACGGGAAAGCCCTGCGCGGCCAGCCTGAACAAAAGGAGCAATGGAAGCGCTCGCTCGGTGCGGTCAACGGTGCAATGGGTCAGGCGCTCGGCCAATTGTATGTAGCCAAGTATTTCCCGCCCGAAGCCAAGGCGCGTGCCGAAACGCTCGTTAAGAACGTTCGTGATGCGCTCAAGACCCGCATTGAGAATCTGGACTGGATGAGCCCGGAAACCAAGAAAAAAGCGCTCGAGAAATGGTCGCTGTTCCTGCCCAAGATCGGCTATCCGGACAAATGGCGCGATTGGGAAGGCTTGAAGATCACGCCTGACAACTACTACGCCAACATGGAATCTGCGTCGAAATTCAACTACAACTACGACATTGCCAAAATCGGCAAGCCAACGGATCGTCAGGATTGGCATATGACACCGCAAACGGTCAATGCCTATTACAGCCCTAGCGAAAACACCATCAACTTCCCTGCCGCCATCCTGCAGCCGCCATTCTTCTATGCCGATGGCGATGACGCCATCAACTACGGCGGTATTGGTGCCGTGATCGGTCACGAATCCAGTCATGGCTTCGACGACCAGGGTAGCCAATTCGATGGCAACGGCAACTTGGAAAATTGGTGGACGGCCGAAGACAAGAAGAAGTTCGAGGCACGTACCGATCGCCTGGTCAAGCAATTCGACGGCTACGCACCGCTCGCCGACCATCCGGACCTGCACGTCAATGGCAAACTCACGCTCGGCGAAAACATCGCCGACCTGGGTGGCATCAACATCGCTTACGACGCGTTGCAAACGGCGATGAAGAACAACCCCAAGGAAGCCAGCGAGAAAATCGACGGCTACACCGAAGACCAGCGTTTCTTCCTGAGCTGGGCACGCGTTTGGCGTGGCTCGACGCGCGAAAAACAACAAATGGTGTTGTTGAACTCCGACCCGCATTCACCGGCACAATTCCGCGCGATGGGTGCACCATCAAACATGCCGGAATTTGCCAGCGCGTTCAGCTGCAAGCAAGGCGACCCGATGGTTCGCAGCGGCGATGAGCAAGTGAAAATCTGGTAATAGCACGACCGACAACCGCGCATGGCTGCGAGGCTGTGCGCGGTTTTTTTATGGGATGAGCATAGCTCGTTCGATTGGTGCTTCGCCATCACGCGTAGAGCGCACGCTACAAACTAGTGGCGTAACAGAGGAAGCGGTAGATAGCTGGCACCGGGATGTTGGTGGCTGGTGTCGATCTGGAGCGAGGCCAATAGCCGAAGCTATTGGCCAACTGAAGATCAAGCCAGCCGACGACAGACCAAGCGAGGTGCCGTCGATTCCTCTGTTACAGGCCACTAGCGCGGTCGGTGTGTCGGCCATCGTGCGCGAAATGCGCGCTACATTTTCAGATCATGCGTGGCAACCTGCCGCGCAGACTGTCGGCATCATGCGAACGCGTTTCTGCAATCAGGTCGCGTGCGGCATCGACTTGCCCCCACACATTCCACAGCAGCACGCCACGAACCCGACCGCCATCCAGGTAATAAACCACGCCTTCGCGATACGGCCGCTTCCATTCTTCAACGATATCCAGATTGTCATCGAGCAAGCCAACCGCTTCGTAGCCCAGGTCAAAAAGATCCGAATAGAAAAACGGCAGTGTCACGTAGGCATCGCCTGCACCGGTCATGGCGCGACCGGCGTGATGGCCCATGCTGATCGCAGCGTTTTCGTGCTCTACGCGCATGCGGCGACCCATTGCCGCGTTGGGGAAATTGGCGACGTCGCCAGCGGCCCAGATGTCAGGATCGCTACTGCGCAAATGCTCGTCCACGACAATTCCGTTATCGACTTTCAGGCCTGACGCTTCGGCCAGAGCAACGTTTGGTGTTACACCCAGCCCCGCGACTACGGCGCCTGCAGTCAGTGTCGTACCGTCCGACAAGGCCAGTTCGACGTTGGCTGTGTTGCATTTTCCGTCGACTACGCTCACACCAGTACGCAGTTCAACTCCGTGCTCGCGAAAATACGCATTGAGGAATCCGGCCAATGCTGGCGGATATCTTCCGGATCCGATGGCTTCGCCAGGAAATAACATCGTCACCGTGCACCCGACGCTTGCCAACGACGCGGCGAGTTCGGTGCCAATAAATCCGCCGCCGACGACAGCGATTTGCGCCTTGGCGACGGTATATCGACGCAGCTTCAGGTAATCATCCAGGGTACGAAAATTGATGACGCGATCGCCTGCAAATGACAAGCGACGAGGCGTCGCGCCGGTCGCCAGCAGAAGTCGACGATAACGGTAAGTGTCGCATTGCGTGTCGCGCAACGTATGCGCTGCGCGATCGAGCAAATCGACGCGCCGGCCCAGATGCAACGTGGTGCCGCTCTTTGCCGTATCCAGATACACCGATTCGACCGGCTTGTTGCCCTTCCACAAGGCCTTGCTCAACGGCGGGCGTTCATAGGGCGCGTGCGTCTCGTCGCCGACGATGCCGATTCGCGCATCGGGAGCGTTTTCGCGAATGGCTTTTGCTGCGGCGTCGGCGGTCATGCCGCCGCCAAGAATCAGATAATCGTAGGCGTGTTGCATGCTTGTGCTCCTTCTGTTGCGTCGCTACCTGTCAAATCCATCGATGAATATTCGATCGATCGGCGGAACTTCAAAGACGCCAATATCCGTGGCGGTCCCGATTAGACGCGGGTAGTGGTTGCCACGTTGATCGTTGACGAGATCACGCGGCGGCATTGTCGGGCCTGCATTGAACGCGCATGAACTTTCAATCAGTGCCAAGGTTTGCGCTGCGCCGCCATACTCGGCCAAGGAACCGAGTTGCGAATCGCAGGATTTGGAATTTGCCGGGATACTGATATTGCTACCGTGCGCCCCAATCAGGTCGTAACCGCCACCAAGAGCCAAACCGCTGGTTCCCGCATCAACATCATTACCCGGATTGTTGCCGAACATCAACGTCGAATTGGCAGTCGAATACGCCTTGACGAGCAGTCCGTCGCCGGCATTTCCAGATTGCGTAGTATTGCCGGAAATCGTACAAAAGTTGAGCGTTGCCATATCCGTGTAAATGCCGCCGCCGCGCTGCGCGTAATTACCTTGCACGGTCGAATTGGTCAGTTCGGTGTTGGCAGTGTCGGCGAAAGTTCCGCCGCCTTGTCCATGTGTTGCGGTATTTCCGTTGATGGTGGAGCCGTCGATCGACAGCGTGGTGCAACTGCTCATGATGCCGCCACCGTTGCCTGTACCGGCCGTGTTTCGACTGATCGTCGAATCCGTAATCGTGATTGCGCCCGTACTGTAGACACCACCACCGGCCCCTGAGGCGGCATTGCCACTGATCGTGGAATTGCTCAGGTGTACTGGATTGTGCCCGCTGACTTTCAGTGCCCCGCCGTTTCCGGCACTGGCGCCGCCGTTTTGCAACTTCATCCCGATCAACGTCAGATTCGAACTGGCCTTAATCAGGCGAAAAACCGGGGCCGATGAGCTGCGTTGAATCGTTGCCAAGGGCTTGCCGTTCGCATCCACGTCGCCAATCAACGTGAGCGGCTGGACGGAAGCATGGCGATCGCAGTGTCGCCCGTGGTTGATCCGCCTGCAGGCTGATCCGAAAATGTAAAGACAAAGCTCTTCAGCACAATCGTGTCGCCGCCCAGCCCAATGTTTCCCGTTGGGTTGCAACCCGTGCCTGAAACCAGACTTCCTTGATTGATAGTATTGACCGCATCGAGCAACGGACAGTTGCCCAAGCCGTCGGTCAGGTTGCTGGTATTGACGGCGAATATTGCGGCCGATGCACTGACAGAAAAGTACAGAGCGATTGCCGCAACCAATGGAAGTGGCTTGCACTCGCGGCTCGAGTTTGTGCCATTGCGCGTGGCACCCAAACGATCGCTTATTTTAGCGCGTCCTTGCATGAAGATCGTATTGGCGATCCATGTCATACCACCGTCAAGGTTACATCGACATTGCCACGTGTCGCATTGGAATACGGGCACACGACATGCGCTTTTTCGACCAGCACTTGTGCCGCAGCACGATCCATTCCGGGCAGCGAGATTTTCAATTCGACCTGGATACCGAAACCGTTCGGAATCGGACCAATGCCGACCAGGCCAGTGATTGAGGCATCGGGCGCAACGGTGATGTTTTCCTTGCCGGCGACGAGCCTGATCGCACCGAGGAAGCAGGCCGAGTACCCGCAGGCGAACAATTGTTCCGGATTGGTACCCTCACCCGTTCCGCCCATTTCCGTCGGCGGCGCAAGTTTGACATCGACTTTGTTGTCGGACGCCACGGCGCGCCCGTTGCGCCCGCCGGTGGCGGTGGCCATTGCGGTATAGACGACTTTTTCAAGTTTCATGGCAGACTCCGTTACGCTGGAAACTGAAGATTATGCGCGTGTTGTACACAAACTTCAGCCCGCCGCGACAGCTGCAATCAGAAGTTCGATGACCTCCGTTTCCAGGGTTGAAGCAAAAAGCCCGACCAACACGCAACACCCCGAAGCGGCTTGAAAGACATCGCTGTTACGTTGTGCGCTTCATGACGATCGTGATTCAAGCAATGCTTTTCCCAAAGCAGCTTGGCGCGCCACCACACAATGACTGCTCGTGACAAACCGGCGACGCTGTCATGCCAGCCTACGCGCAAATTGGAATCGCCGTCGCAAGATACGGCACCAACGTTCCGCGTGAATGTCCCTGTTCGGCCAGATATTCCAGCCAGCGATTCAGGAAGCTGGCCATGCGCATGCGTTCCTGGAAAACGGTCCGCGCCGGCGCGAACGGGCCGAGTTGACGCCACAGGCGCTTGCCAGGATCGCAATGCGTCACTTCGGCCACATGCGCGTCTTTGTACATGCGCAACCACGCCGATGGCGCCGGGCCGCCGGTTGCATGGTCGGACATGCAATAGGTCAGATGCAGTTCCAAGGTGTAACGATGGCGTTCGACCACATCCATGCGTACATCGAGGTTGTCGTCGATGCTGGACAAATAACTGCCGCAGTCCAGCTCGGCCGGTGCAAACAGTCGCGCCAGACGATGATAATTTTCCGCATACAAGCCCATCAGGTACGCAAAGCGCCCGGGCAGTAGTTTTTGGCGTTGTTCGAGTACGGCAGACATGCACCGATCATAGCATCGGTTTGCGGCGCAACCAGTCTGTGCGCCGCTCCCATTGGGCGCTACAATCAGCGTCTTGCCCTCGCTGCGCCAGCACCTCGTGTGGATGCACAGCAGGCGTTATCCCGCAGCAAAATCTTGCGCTTGCACCGCGATGGCACTCATTGGCGATGGATTTGCTCGCCTGCTCGACCGGAATTGGATCGCGGTAGCGCACGCACGGTGCCCGGTTGCGACGATCCATGCGAACCTCCACGGTCATACGATCTGCCGCCGCGCCAATTGCCATGGTCACGATAACCCTGGCGTCCGTCGTAGCCGTGCCATGATCCGTGGTGCCCGCGATAATAATTGCCGCCGTAATAGTAGTTGCCATAAAAACCGAAACCCAGCCACGGACTGGCGTAACTTCCGTAATGCGAATAGCCCGGCGCATACCCGTCGCCATAGTAGCCATACGAGTACGCTCCGCCGTCCGAATAAATGGCGCTACCATCATCGTAGACGACACTTGGCCGTTGGTAATAATCTGGGCCGTAGACGCATCCGCTCAAGGCAAGGAAAACGCCAACCATCGCGCACACGCTGATGATGCGATTCATGATGGTCCTCCAATGGTGACTGATGCGTTCAGCATAGCTCCACGTGCTTGAATCGCGGCTGAGCGATCATTTGCGCATGCGCGGGATCGCAAGCGCGAATCGCGCACGAACCCGATCAAGCCTGGCGCGATCACTGTGCGGAATTGGACAATCCGTCAAGGAACATGTCGATGGCCGGTGGATAAAGCACGATGGTGAGGAGAATGCCGTAAGCCGCACCCCACAAATGCGCACTGTGGTTGATGTTGCCCGTACCCTGGCGCTCCATGTAGAACGTGTAGACCACATACAGAATCGCGTAAAGAATTGCCGGCATCGGCACGACGAAGACCAGAATTTTCGCCCACGGGTGCAACAGGATAAACGCGAATAGCACTGCCGAAACGGCGCCCGACGCACCAAGACTGCGATAGCGGGAATTGTTCTGGTTACGCAAGTAAGTCGGCAGGATCGACACGATAAGACCCCCGACGTAGAACAACGCAAACCCGATTGGCCCGAGCAACGCGTTGTACACCGGTTCCATGGCACGACCGAAAAAAAACAGCGTGAGCATGTTGAACAGCAAGTGCTGCACATCGGCGTGGATGATGCCGTAGCTCACCAACCGGTAATATTCTTTCTGCCGGCTGACCGCCGGTGGCCACAAGATCAACTTGTCGATCAGTTGGGCACTACTGAATCCGGAATATGAAACGATCGCGGTAATCGCGATGATGATCAGGGTAATCGTCACGAAATCCTCGTAGCCAAAGCGTCGCGGGCCGAATCTTTACTATACAGCCCTTGTCGCATCAGCCATGAATAGCCCTGATGACCCAATTGTTGCTGAAGGCAATGACCGGGTCGCCCGATCAACCACTGGATGGTTCGTCGGCAGGCACCATCGGACGCGATCGGTGAGACCTGAAGGCTCGACCGTCCAGCAGCCTGCACCCGAAAACGCTCACCGCCAGCGGATAACCTATGAGCATTGGCAACGTGACCAACATCTGGAAAACTGATGTCTGCGGAGCGAACGCAACGCCGTGAATCGCCAGAGTCACCACGCAAGCCGCGACCTGGACCAGCAGCCCACGCAACATCAGGTTCCAGCCACCGACTATCACCTTGTCGCTTGCCAGCATCACCGTCAGCAACGCACTTGGCAGCAGGTTGAACTGCATCAACGCGACCGCAGCACCGCCCAACACCGAATCGATCAGCAGGCAACGAATTTCTACCAGGCCCTGATCGCGACTGCGCATCACCCATGTCTTGGCCAACCATGGCCAGCCCAGGCTGGCAGCGACGAACACCACGCAAGCTCCGATGCACGCATCCTTGGTCAGCAAAACTGACGTGACGCAAATACAAGCAAGCCCGGTGCGAACAAGCCTCAACCGCAGGCAAAGTTGCACCCGCCCAAGCGCAATAGAGTCCTGGACGGAACGAGCCTGATCTGGAAATGGCAGAAACATGACAGTTGAATTTGGGCGATCGCGTTCGTTGGGAGTAGTGACCTGAAAGGCAAAGCAATTCGGATGCCAGCACGTCATTTGGCCAAATCCTTCAATTCCCCTGCCGAAAGCCCCTTTACTGCACGGGCGCAACCGTGAAATGCTGCGCACCCTTCCCTGATTAGAGACGCACATGATCGGATACGTCACTCTTGGCACCACGAACCTGCCCCGCGCCGTCGCTTTTTACGATGATTTGCTCGGAATCCTTGGCGCCAAACGCGGTATGCAATCGGATCGTTACGTCATTTGGTCGATTGCGCCGGATAAACCCGGCTTGGGGGTGATTGTGCCCTTCAACGGCAGCCCGGCTTCGGTGGGCAATGGCACCATGGTGGCATTGGCTGCCAGCAGTCGCGACCAAGTGGATGCAATCCACCGCAAGGCCCTTGAACTCGGCGGTAGCGACGAAGGCGCTCCGGGTTTGCGTGGAGAGACATTTTATACAGGCTATTTCCGCGACCTCGATGGCAACAAGGTCAGCGCATTCCTTGCGGGCTGATCCCCGTTGCAAAGCGTTGACATGAACCCCACCAACAATCCGCAAGCCCAGCAAATGGGCGACGAATCCATGGCGAGAACGCTCGCGTTTCAGGCGCAAGCGATCTGGCCGCAGGAGTTGGCACTGTTCGCCCGTTACGGCTTGTCCGGCGCCCTGCACATTCTCGATCTGGGCTGCGGCACCGGCGAAATCACGCGACGATTGGCCTCGCGTTTCCCGCAGGCGAAACTTGTCGGTGTAGACATCCTCGATGGCAACCTTCGGATTGCACGCGACCAAAGTGCGGAATTTGGCGAACGCATTCGCTACGAAGTTGGCGATGCGTTCGAGCTGACCCTTCCCGATGCACATTTCGATCTGGTCGTGTGTCGGCATATGTCCCAAGCCGTGCCCAATTTTCCGCTCGTGCTCGACGAAATCGGGCGCGTGCTGAAACCCGGTGGCTGGCTGCATCTGCTTTCCGAGGATTACGCCATGTTGCGCATGCCGCGTGGCTCCCGCGATCCGGATCGGTTCTGGATCGACCATGCCCTGCCCTTTCTTGAAAGCATCGGCTGCGACGGGCGCATCGGCCGGCATACGCCCCCGCTGCTGGAGCAGCGCGGATACAACGATATTGCCGCGGACTATGTCATCGTCGATACGCTGCGCGTGCCGCGGGAAATCTTCGCAGGAATACTCGAAGCCTGGCGTGATGGTTACGTTGAACCACTTGCACAAGCCAGCGGACGCCAGCCAGCCGATGTTCGTGCCGACTTCGATGCAATGATCGAAGATATCCGCACGCCACCCAATTACGCCGTGTGGCACGTCCCGATCATTTCGGCGCGGCGCGGTTGAGCTAGCCGCGGGAATAGTCACTGCACCGGTTGATCGTGGCAGCCTACGCGCGCAAAGTGCACGAAACGCTAACAACCGGAACTGACATGGCCATGCAAGCTGATACGCGCAATCTCGCCTTGTTCTGCGATTTTGAAAACGTGGCGCTCGGCGTGCGCGAAGCGAAATATGCGCAGTTCGATATCAACATCGTTCTCGAACGCCTGCTGCTCAAGGGCAGCATTGTGGTGAAGAAAGCGTATTGCGACTGGGAACGCTACAAGGAATTCCGTCCGGCCATGCATTATGCGTCGTTCGAGCTGATTGAAGTGCCGCACGTGAGCCAATCCGGCAAGAATTCCGCCGACATCCGCTTGGTCGTTGATGCCCTGGACCTGTGCTACACCAAGTCGCATGTGGATACGTTCGTGATCCTCAGCGGTGATTCGGACTTTTCGCCCTTGGTCAGCAAGCTGCGCGAAAACAACAAGACCGTGATTGGCGTTGGCGTGAAAAATTCCACGTCGGAGCTGCTGATTGCCAATTGTGACGAGTTCATTTACTACGACGACTTGGTACGCACACGCAAGCCAAAACAGGCGCCAAAGAAGAAAGTGGAATCGAAGGGTGGTAAATCTCCAGCTGGCGCACCCGACAACGCCAGCAAGGAACTTCAGGCGTTCGACCTGCTTCTGGAAACCATCGAGGCCCTGGTCGACGAACGTGGCGAAGGCGAAAAAGTTTGGGGCTCGATGGTCAAGCAGGCGCTCAAACGTCGCAAGCCGGGTTTCAGCGAGAGTTTCTATGGTTTCAAATCGTTCAATGCCTTGCTTGAACAGGCTAGATCCAAGGGTCTGCTCGAACTGGATCGCGACGAAAAATCCGGTGGCTATCTAATCAAGACGACACCGGAAAAATAAGCGGGCGCCAGTCAGGCATCTGCCTCTGGAAAAATTGTGCGGACTGGTTTACAACACATCTGCGGCCATACAATCCGCAAACCCATCTCAACCAGGAGATCATCATGAGCAAAGGTATGGATTCAAAGAAATCCGAAAAGAAGAAACCGAGCAAGACGCTCAAGGAAAAGCGCACCGCAAAGCAGGACAAGAAGAAGACCAAGTAAGGCCACGGCGCGACCGTTTCGGCAGCGGTCGCGCCAGCCGGGTACGCGCATATTTGGATACTCGCAATCACAGCCGGACTGAGGCGCTTTCCAAAGTTGGTCAGCACAATTGGCTGATTCCTGCGATCATGGCGCATGAACGTCTTCTCATCGTTGCCGCTGTCCCCTGCCCTGATGCACGCTGTCGATGCGTTGGGGTACACCGAAATGACACCGGTCCAGGTGCAGGGCCTGCCACATCTGCTGGCCGGTCGCGATGTCATCGTGCAAGCGCCCACAGGTAGCGGCAAAACGGTAGCCTTTGGACTGTGCCTGTTGCAGCGTCTTGATCCCACTCTGCTGCGCGCACAAGCGCTGGTGCTTTGCCCGACGCGCGAACTCGCCGATCAGGTAGCCAAGGCGATTCGACGTTTGGCCACTGGCATTCCCAACATCAAGGTACTGACCTTGACTGGCGGCGTGGCGATAGGTCCGCAACTGGCCTCATTGCGCAAGGACCCGCATATTGTCGTCGGCACGCCGGGACGCATACAGGAATTATTGCGCAAGCACGTGCTGACCCTGGCGAAGCTGCGCACGCTGGTGCTCGACGAAGCCGATCGCATGCTCGACATGGGCTTCGAGGAAGCGATTCGCGAAATCGTCGGCGCGACGCCGCCGTCCCGGCAAAGCCTGCTGTTTTCGGCGACCTACCCGGAAGCCATCCGCGACATCGGCCGCAGCATGCTGCGCGACCCGTCCGAGATCACGGTTGCCGATGAAGTCATGCAGCCCGCTATTGAAGAATCCTTCATCGAGGTCGACAGCGTCGCGGCCAAACCTGGGGTACTGGCGGCACTGTTGATCGAACATCGTCCTGAATCCAGCGTCGTGTTTTGCAATACCCGCCGCGATACGCAAACCGTGATCGAGGCGCTGGCTGAATTCGGCATCGCCGCGGCGGCGCTGCATGGCGACATCGATCAACGCGACCGCGATGAGGTACTGGTGCAATTCGCCAATCGAAGTTGCCGTGTTCTGGTGGCCAGCGATGTTGCCGCGCGCGGGTTGGACATCGACGATCTGGCCGCTGTGATCAATTACGAGTTGCCACCAGACCCAGATATCTACCTGCATCGCATCGGCCGCACCGGGCGTGCCGGACGCAGCGGGTTGGCGTTGAGCCTGTGCGCACCACGGGAAATGCCGCGTGCGCTCAGTCTCGAAAAAATCCAGGGCAACAAACTGCGATGGATCAAGATCGCTCCAATCGGAAAGCCAACTCCCGACGCATTGCAGCCTGCGATGACGACCTTGCGCATTGATGCAGGTCGCAGCGACAAGCTGCGGCCCGGCGATATCGTGGGTGCATTGACGGGCGACGTGGGCCTGCCCGCAGACGCGGTCGGCAAGATCGACGTGTTTGCGACCCGTGCGTACGTTGCAGTGCGCCGTCAGCTTGCGGAAAAGGCGCTCAACGCGCTTCGATCAGGAAAGATCAAGGGTCGCAAGTTTCGGGTACAACGAATTTGAGGGTCTGGCGAATCAGTCGTTGGCTGCGACGTCTGCCGTATCGCTCGGCACGCTAGCATCGGAATCGTCGTCGCCATCACCCTGTTTCTTCGAGCGTTTTTTCGCCAGCTTTTCCTCTTTCTGCTTTTTCTTGGCAATGTCGCGCTGGCGTTTCTCGTACTGATAGTTCGGTTTTGGCATGCTTGTCGCCTTTATGTAAAGCACAAGTGTGCACGCAATCGCCGCGGATGTGTAGTGCGCGCAGCAACAGCTTGCTCAGTGCGCTGAAAGCGATCTCGCTAATTCGGCAATGCTGCGTTGTGATAGACCTCCTGCACATCATCGAGGTCTTCCAGCCAGTTCAGCAAATCCTTCAACGTGTCGGCGGTATCACCGCTCACCGCAACCCGGTTGTCAGGCCGCATCACCACTGTGGCATGCTCGGCCTGCATGCCTGCCGTATCGAGCGCGGCTTTTACCGCTTCAAATTTCTCCCCCGCACACAGCACCGTAATTTGCCCGCCATCGTTGCGCACGTCGTCGGCGCCGGCTTCCAGCGCCACATCAAGAATTTTCTCTTCAACGGCGGCGTCCACGCCAGCAAACACCAACTCACCGGTTCGCGCGAACTGGAACGCCACCGATCCGTTGGTACCGAGGTTTCCGCCGTGCTTGGACAAGGCATGCCGAACGTCGGCCACGGTGCGCTGCACGTTGTCGGTCATCGCATCAATGATGATTGCCACGCCCGAAGGCCCGTAGCCTTCGTAACGCAATTCCTGCATGTTGTCCGCGCCATCGGCACCGGAACCGCGATTGACCGCGCGCTCGATGGTGTCCTTGGTCATATTCGCCGACAATGCCTTGGCGATGCCCATGCGCAGGCGCGCATTGGTCGCCGGGTCGCTGCCACCGCGCGCAGCAATGGTGATCTCGCGGATCAGCTTGGTGAAAATCTTGCCGCGCCGCGAGTCTTCCGCGTTCTTGCGACCTTCGATACTCGGGCCTCTGCCCATAAACTGCCTGCCGTGCTGTTGTGGAATGGGGTCGTGAAGGCATCAAGCAACTTGACGCAACGGCGCATTATCCGACGGAAGCTGGTGCCTCCGCCAGCATTGCGACACCCGCTCACTTCGGCTTGTTCATCAATGCTTTGAGATTGGCGAATGGGTTATTGGTTGCATCGGTCGGTTCGGCCGCGCCCGAATCGATGCTGCCGGCAGCATGATCAATGTAACGCGAATGCTCGTTGTCATGGCAATACACGCACAACAATTCCCAGTTGCTGCCATCCATCGGATTGAAATCGTGATCGTGGTTGCGGTGGTGCACGGTCAATTCCTGCACATTCACCCGGCTGAACTCACGCGCGCAACGTCCACACACCCACGGATACATTTTCAGGGCGCGTTCGCGGTAGCCGAGCTCGCGTTGGGCCGCATCGCGGCGTGCTAGCGCGACTACACGATCAAGGCGGGCATTATCCATTGGGCGCTTCTGGTTCGACATCGCTGCTGCTCTCCAAGACACAGGCTAGCAATATTAATCAAATTTCCCAGTCCGGCGCAGGTATCGCCTTGTGCGCATCTTCGAGCGCGTGCGACCAGTGTTCGCGGATCTGCCGAAAGTATTCGTCGTACTCTTCAATACGCCGTACTACCGCACCGTCAAATCGATCGAGGCGATGGACCAGAAGATCCAGCGGCATTCCCACGCTCAAGTTTGAACGCAAGGTGGAGTCCATGGAAATCAACGCAAGCTTGACGCCGTCAGTCAGCGACGTGTCGCTACAGACGGAACGATCCAGTATCGGCTTGCCGTATTTGTGCTCGCCAATCTGCAGGAATGGGGTATCTCGCGTAGCCTCGACGAAATTTCCCGCCGCATAGATCTGGAACAAGCGTTGCGTTCGCCCGGCGACCTGCCCGCCGAGCAGGATCGACACGTCGAACGTCACATTCTGTTCGCTCATCGCCTTGGCGTACTTGCGATAGACCCAGTTCACCGCTTCGCCAACCAAAGACGCAGCGGCAAACATACCGGCCACCGTGTAGATGGTGCGCAGTTGTCCGGATTCCGGATCGGGCAATCCATCCTCGATCAGATTCATCACCGCCTGGGTGATGGCGAGATTACCCGATGTCATCGCCGCGATTTCGCGCTCGCCGGGCGTATTGAACACGTGCAGCTTGGCAAACGTGGAAATGTTGTCCACGCCGCCGTTGGTACGGGTATCGGCAAGCATGACCAAACCTCGGTCGAGAAGAAGACCTACGCAATACGTCACGGTTGTTGCTCCGGTGGATGCCAGCGAAGGCTGGCTATTGTTGGCCGTGCTTGCGCACGATTTGTACGCTCACTTCCAGGGTTTCTTCAACCCCGCCCTGGTGCACGCCGCGGATCGGCGCCGCGTCATGATAGTCGCGACCGCAGGCAAGACGCACGTAGTGTTCGTCCGGACAGATGCGATTGGCCGCATCGAAGCCCACCCAGCCAATATCCGGGACATGAATTTCCGCCCAGGCGTGACTTGCAGCATCGCCGCCATCGACGCCGGCGCACAGGTAACCGCTGACGTAACGCGCCGGATACTCCAATGCGCGCGCCGCGGCGATAAGCACATGCGCATGGTCCTGGCACACACCGGCCCCATTCGCGAGTGCCTGGCTTGCTGTGGTCTGCGCATCGGTCTGGCCGGGCACGTAATCCAGGCGATCGCGTACCAGGTTGCACAAGCCATGCAACCGCGCAATATCGCCATCGGCTTGCGGCGTGCTGATAGCCAAGTCGTGAATGGAAGCCCCGATTCTGGTCAGCGGTGTGGCATACAAAAAGTATTCCGGCGGCAACGGTTCGTTGCCAGCATCGAGGACGCCCTGCGTATCCCGGGTTTCAACTTCGCCGCGTACGTCGATGCGAATGCCGGTAACCGGGCCATCCGCCGTGTGCGTTGCGACCCGATTGCCGAAACCGTCGCTGTTTGATGAAGACAGCCGGCGACCTTCGACATCGACTTGCCATGAGGCGACTCTCTGTGAGGTACACGCCGTGGGCCACAAACGCACGGCCTGGGTCACGCGCAATGCGGGCTCGGCATAGCGATATTGCGTCGTATGCCGAATCGACAGGAGCATCAGAACAAGTGTCCGAGTGCGATTTCAGTGCCGAGTTCTTCGCAACGCAACACGAACGCAGTCAAATATTCGTGCAAACCAACTTGCAAGACCTTGTCGATACGGCCGAAGCGCAATTCGGCATATTGCGAATGCGCCAGGCGCTTGGCTTCTGCGCTGCGTTGTGGGTCCTGATCAGCGATGGCGTCGAGATTCGCCACGATCTGATCGAAACAGAACACCAGGGAACGCGGAAATTCCTGACGCAGCAGCAGCAACTCGGCCACTTGAGCGGGTTCCACGCGACCTTTGAATAGAACACGGTAGGCGCGCCGCGCCCCAACAACTCGCAAGATCGCAAGCCACTGGTAATAATCGACCAAACCGCCGACATCCTGCACGCTCGGCAGGCGTACGTGGTACTTCACATCGAGCAATCGCGCAGTATTGTCGGCGCGTTCGAGAAATTGACCTATGCGGGTAAAGTGAAAACCATCGCGGCGCAGCATCGTGCTCGCATAAGTACCATGCACCTGACTGGTGCGCGACTTCACCCAATCGAGAAATTCGGCCAGCCGATCCTCATTCATCTTTGCCGGATCGAAATCGCGCAATTCCATCCAGCTGGTGTTTACCGCGTCCCACATATCGCTGGTCAAGGCGGTGCGCACCGTGCGCGCATTGCGCCGCGCCGTCTCGATGCAATTGACGATCGACGACGGATTGTCACGATCGAAGGCCAGCCAGGCGACCACGCTTGCCGCATCGGCCTGCGCGTGCTTGTCGGCGAAATCCTCTTCACAACCAGCCGCCACGATCGCCGATTCCCACTCACTGACGCGATCGGCATCGACGCGCACCGCACTCATGTGCCCAGCAACCTGAAGCAACCGCGCCAGGTAATCGGCACGTTCCACGTAACGGGCCAGCCAGAACAGACTTTCTGCAGTGCGCGCAAGCATCAGCTTTCCAGAATCCAAGTGTCTTTGGTGCCACCACCCTGCGACGAGTTGACCACCAACGAACCTTCGCGCAATGCAACCCGAGTCAAGCCACCTGGAACGATCTTGATTTCCTCACCGCTGAGTACGAACGGGCGCAAATCGACATGACGTGGCGCGATGCCCGCATCGACGAACGTCGGAACCGTCGACAGCGCCAGCGTCGGTTGCGCAACGTAGTCGTGCGGATTTGCCTTGAGCTTTTCGGTAAACGTTTCGATTTCCGCACGCGAGGCATGTGGTCCGACCAGCATGCCGTAGCCACCGGAACCATGCACGGCCTTGACCACGAGTTCACTGATATGTTCCAGCGTGTATGCCAATTCATCGGGCTTGCTGCAATCGTGCGTCGGCACATTTTGCAGAAGCGGCTCTTCGCCCAGATAAAATCGGATCATGGTCGGTACATGGATATATACCGCCTTGTCGTCGGCGATCCCGGCACCGATTGCATTGGCCAGATTCACGTTTCCAGCACGGCAGGCAAATGTCAGACCCGACACCCCCAACGTGGATTCCGGGCGAAACACCAGTGGATCCAGATAATCGTCGTCGAGGCGGCGATAGATCACGTCCACGCGCTCCAGTCCGCTCGTGGTGCGCATATAGCACACGTCGTTCTTGACCAGCAGATCCGCACCTTCGACAAGGTCGATACCCATCTCATCGGCGAGAAACGCGTGCTCGTAGTACGCGCTGTTGTGAATGCCCGGCGTCAACAACGCAACGGTTGGATCTCCCGTGCAATTGACCGGCGCCACGGAGCGCAGCGTTTCGAGCAGATCGTCGGCATAGTGTGCGACCGGTGCAACGCCGGCGCGACGGAACAGATCCGGAAACAGGCGCATCATCACTTCGCGATTCTCGACCATGTACGAAACGCCCGAGGGCGTGCGGCAATTGTCTTCGAGTACGTAGTATTCGTCTGGCCCCGTGCGCACCATGTCGATTCCGGCGATGTGCGTGTAGACGCGATGCGGCAAATCAAGCCCCGCCATCTCCGGACGAAACTGAGGATTGTTCAAAATGAGACGCTCGGGGATCTTGCCGGCGCGCAAGATTTCGCGATCATGATAGACGTCGTGAATGAAAGCGTTGAGCGCACGCACGCGCTGTTCGAGCCCGCGCCGCAGTCGCTTCCATTCGGCTTGTGCCATCACGCGCGGAATCAAATCGAACGGAATCAGCCGCTCGGGATCGCCGCCTTCGGTATAAACCGCGAAGGTAATGCCAATGCGCCGAAACAAGACTTCGGCTTCACGGCGTTTGAGAGCAAGCTGCTCGGGCGGCAATGCCTTCAACCAGGCATCAATCAGCGCATAGGGCGGGCGAATTTCATCGGGCCAACCCATTTCATCGAAGCACGGTGTTGCTGCTGCCGTCATCTATCCTCTTCCCCGAAACGTGGCTACAGTTTGACACGAATGGTGTAAAAAGGATGTACATGCCAGATTGCACGCCATTTTTGAAAATGGATTTGTATACGCCGATGATGAAGACGCCGCCAACGAAAATTTTCGTGACATGCAACGACCTGGATGCGACTGTCGCAATGTACACGCAACAATTCGGCATGCGCATGGACATGATCATGCCGGCGGATGCGCCGCGTATCGCCGTCGTGTCAGATCTCGGTGTCAGCGTGCGAATTGAGACTCGCGAGAACGCAGACAATGCCCACGAGTCGGCAGTACCGGCGCACGCAACGAACCAACTCTTGATCACCTGCGCTGGCGACGAGGATGCGTGGATACCAGGCCGCGCCGGTATGCAATATCGCGACCTGATTCCCGGGCGGCTCGGCGGCCGGTTTATCGCCTCTCATATCCGCATTCCGAGGGGCGGTCCGGTACCCGACTACGTGCATTACCACAATGTCGCCTTCCAGGCGATCTATTGTCGCCGCGGCTGGGTGCGCGTGGTGTACGAGGATCAGGGGCCACCATTTGTCATGCATGCCGGCGATTGCGTTCTGCAGCCGCCGAAGATTCGGCATCGCGTGCTCGATTCGTCATCGGGCCTTGAAGTCATCGAGATCGGTGGCCCGGCCGAACACGAAACGTGGCGTGAGCACGCCTTCGATTTACCCACGCCAATATTGCAACCCGCGCGGGATTTTAGCGGGCAACATTTCGTTCATCACGACGCCTCGATTGCGAAGTGGCAAATACTTGCGAACAGCGACTTCGAGTATCGCGATACGGGAATTGCCAAGTCGACCAACGGGGTCGGCAGCTTGCGCGTATTGCGCACGACCACCTCGCACGGCACCGGCGAAGCGCGAACGCCAACGCAAATCCACAACGGCAATCTGCTGTTTTTTTATGTACTCGAAGGTCGGATGCGGTTACACAGCGAACAGCTTGGCGCACATACGCTGGGCGTCGACGATGCCTGCGCAATACCCACAGGTGTCGATTACCGAATCTCTGCAAACACGCCGTGCGAAGTGTTGGAAGTGGCGCTACCCGCGCGCTGAATCAAAACACCGACAATCCCGTGATCGCGGTAAAGCGATCCAGCGCCGCGCCGCCGGCCAGAGAGTTGCCTTTTTCGTCCAGCCCAGGCGACCACACCGCCATGGCCAGGACGTTCGGCACGACCGCGACGATCCCGCCACCCACGCCGCTCTTGGCCGGCAGGCCGACACGAAATGCAAAATCGCCTGCTGCGTCGTAGGTGCCGCAAGTCAGCATCACCGCGTTGATGCGTTTGGCGCGCTCCGCGCTGATGACCTCTTTGCCGCTGCGCTGGCAACGCCCGCCGTTGGCCAGATACAGAAAACTGCGCGCCAGGTCCATGCAGGTCATGCTCAGCGCGCACTGGTGAAAATAGAAATCCAGCACGGCATCGACCGGGTTGTGGATATTGCCGAAGCTGCGGATGAAATTGACCAGCGCGACGTTGCGAAAACCGGTGTCACGCTCCGAACGCGCCACTTCCGGGTCCATGTCGATTGCGGCGTTGTCGGCGCGCTCGCGCACGAACGCGAGCAGGCGTTCACGCGCATCGCCGCCGCCGGAAAGGATCACGTCGGCCACGACATGCGCGCCGGCATTGATCAGCGGATTGCGTGGAATACCGCGTTCGCGTTCGAGCTGCACCAGCGAATTGAACGCGCTGCCGGACGGTTCGCGCCCTACCCGTTGCCATAGGTCCGTGCCCTCCGCCTCCAACGCCAGCGTCAGCGTGAAAACTTTCGAGATGCTCTGAATCGAGAATGCCTCATCGGCCGCACCCACACGGAACTCACGTCCATCCAGCGTCGCTACGGCCATGCCGAAGCGGTCCGCCGGAACCTGCGCCAGGCGTGGAATGTAGTCGGCAACGCGACCTTGTCCGATCAGCGGATGCACCTCGGCCGCGATTCGTTCCAGCACTGCGCCGAAATCAATTTCGGATATCAGGTCTGTTTCGCCATGGCGAATATTCATCGGCTGGTGTTCACTGTTGGCCGGATTGCGGCGGATGCGTTCATTCAGGCAAGCATACCCGCTGCTTTGGCATAATGCCGCTCAAAATGGCCCGAACGGAACTATGAAGAAAGTACGTTGGCGATGGTTCGCACTTCTGGGCGCCTCTTTACCGCTCATTGCGTCAGCATCGTCAACCGCCGAAACCCGTCCGATCGACCTGTTCGAGATCGGCGCACCATCGTTCACCAACTTTTCCGTACGCGACGGCGTGCCGGATTCCGTTACAGTTAGCATACAAACCGATCGCGACGGTTTCGTCTGGCTGGGTTCGCCACACGGACTTGCGCGCTACGACGGCCAGCGCTGGCAGCCATTGGACGATCCAGCGCTGCAGTTTTACATCGACAACCTGTTTCTGGATCACACCGGCACGCTCTGGGCCAGTTCCCGGGAACATGGACTCGGGCATTACGACGGTAGCCACTGGCATTTTGACGGCCGCGCCAATGGTCTTGCGTCCGATCGGGTTCGACGCGTCACGGAGACGGCCGATTCGCACGGCCGCTTCCAGTTGTGGGCTTTGACCTGGGACTCCGGTTTGTTCGCCTTGAGTAATGGCCGCTGGATAGCCGACCCCGGAAACTCCCAACTGCCGCCAGGGGCGTTGCTGTCGCTCGCCATGACGCAGACGCTCGGTGGTCACGAACGGCTATGGGTGGGCACCGGAAATCAAGGCCTGTGGTTTCGCGAATCCGGCCGCTGGCAGCAATTCCGTCGCGCGGGCTTCGATCCGAGCCAGATCGAGAGTCTGTTCGCAACGCACAATGGCGGACACGACGAGTTGTGGATTTCGGCTTTCGGCTCCGGGCTGTGGCGACTCGACGACGACGGCCTGCATTCGTGGACCAAGCAGTCAGGCTCGCTGCCGACCGACGAACTCTACGACCTGGTCCAGACGACGTTGCCGAATGGCGACCATACGATCTGGGTGGCATCGCGATCCGGACTGGTGCGCATCTACCACGATCGCGCTCGCGTATTCGACCGTCGCCATGGCCTGCCCTCGAATGCGATACGCGGGCTGAGCGCATGGCGCAGCCCGAGCGGTGCGGAAGTCGTATGGTTGGCTACCGAATCCGGCGTTGCGCGGATGATTGTCGGTGCCAATCAATGGAAGACCGCATCGTTGCTGGGTGCGGGCTCAATCGGCGTCTTCGGCTTGTTGATCGATGCCGATGGCAACGGCGGCGAGCGCCTGTGGGTCGCTTCTACCGCGGACGGCCTGGGACTTTACGAAGACGGCAAATGGCGCGACTTCACCCAGGCCGACGGTTCGTTGCCGGATACCGACGTACGCATGATCAAGTACGCGAACGACAGCGATGGCAATCCCGGGTTGTGGGTCGGTGAGCGCTCCGGTTATCTGCTGCGCGTGCGTGACGGACCACACTTCGAGAACGTCCCAACGCCGTGGGTGCACGATGCCGGTCAAGCGGTTATGGATATGCTCAGCCGAAAAATCGACGGGCAAACCGAGCAATGGTTCGCTACGCGCGACACGGGTATTTATCGATTGCGCGGGAAGGTCTGGACTGCGTTCCGGCCATCCGGGATCGAAGGACAATGGTCCATCACCAAATTGGCCGAACAAGTCGACAGTCACGGCCGCTCATGGTTGTGGGCGACCAGCAATCAGGGCCTGGTCCGATTCGACGGCGAACACTGGACGTTGCTCGGCGAACAGGCCGGATTGCCTGGCGTCAATCTGCTCGGCCTTAGCCTGCTACTGGATACGCACAAGCAGCCAATCCTGTGGATCGGCAG
Organism: Rudaea sp.; assembly: GCA_039935035.1. Lineage (GTDB taxonomy): Bacteria > Pseudomonadota > Gammaproteobacteria > Xanthomonadales > Rhodanobacteraceae > Rudaea. The sequence continues at coordinate 58,791 of JBDTLA010000136.1, forward strand.
TGCCCACTACGGCATCATCCGCATGGACATCAGCGATCCGATGCATGCGCGCGTATTGCCTGCCGACCTGCCGCCACCGCCGGACCCGACGGCCTATGGTGCCTTGCGCGATTCCAAGGGACGCGTGTACATCTGCACCAACAGCGGGGTGCAACTGCTCGTCCCGCGCGCTGGGGGATACAGCTCGCGCGTATTTACCCGGCGTGACGGCATGGTTCACGACGAATGCAACACGAACGCGCAGTTCATCGACGCCCATGATCGCTTCTGGACCGGGACGCTCGGTGGTTTGACGGTCTACGATCCGACCCGCGAGATCAGCGATCACCACGCCAAACCGCTGATGCTCATGTCCATCGCGATCGACGGCAAGCCAGTCAACAAAAAATCCGTACGCGTCCCAGCCGGCCAACACGACCTGCGCGTGGACTACGCGCTGCTGTCGTGGCAGAACGAAAATGAATCCCGCTTCCGCAGCCAACTGATTGGTTACGAACCTGCACCGGGCGATTGGAGCGCGCAAAGTTATCGTGATTTCAGCGCCTTGCCTGCCGGCTCGTACACGCTGCGGATCGAGGCACGCGACTACGCCAGCAATGTCAGCACGCCGTTGGAAGTTCCCATCGTCATCGTGCCGCATTGGTGGCAACAAATCTGGGCGTTGGTACTTTTCTTCGGTGCTGCGTTATTGCTTGGGTTTGGCCTGGTGCAATGGCGAATCCGCACCCTCAATGTGCAACGCCGGCGCCTCGAAGTGGAAGTTGCGGAACGCACAGCAGATTTGCGCGACGCGAATGCGCGTCTGGTTGACCTGTCCTACCGCGATGCGTTGACCGGCCTTGCCAACCGGCGCAGCTTGTCCGAAGCCTTGGAGCCCGATGCCATCGCTGCCGCCAACAGCGCACTGCCGACCGCGCTGATATTCATCGACGTGGATCATTTCAAGCAATACAACGATCGTTTCGGGCACCCTGCGGGCGACGAAGCGCTGCGCGTTGTAGCGGACACGTTGCGCGAGCAAGCGCCACCCAACGCATTGGTAGCGCGCTATGGCGGTGAAGAGTTTGCTTGCCTGCTGGTGGATACCGACATCACGCACGCACGCGCCTTGGCCGAATGCATTCGCACCGCCATGCAGCAGGCAATTGTGCGCGTGCCCGGAAGCGAGCAAACCAATTGCGTAACCATCAGTGCGGGCGTCGCCAGCAGCGTGTTGCGCACGGCCGGTGACGCACACCTACTGATGCACGACGCCGATACGGCCTTGTATGAGGCGAAAAACGATGGACGAAATTGCGTGCGAGGTTGAGCGGGTTGAGGGCCTACTCGATAAAAGTCGCGATCGTATCCAGTGGCAGGCGCTGAATATCCGGTACGCGACAATCGGCCGCCGCGTGACCGACGACGAGCAATAAAAACGCCATTTCGTTGCGCGGGCGTTGCATCAACGGGTTCAGAAAGCCCATCGGACTGGGCGTATGCGTGAGCGTCGCCAGGCCGGCATGATGCAACGCCGCGATCAACAAACCGGTCGCTATGCCGACCGACTCATGCGGGTAGTAACGCTTGCGCTTGGTGCCGTCGGCATCCACGCCGGTACGCTCGTAAAACACACCGATCAGCCAGGGCGCGATATCGAGAAACGGCTTTTTCTCGTCGGTGCCGAGCACGGCCAGCGCCTGCAGCCATTCCGGCGTCGCGCGGTGCGTGTAGAACTCGCGCTCCTCGGCTTCGGCCGCTTCGCGAATCGTGTGTTTCAACTGCGCATTGGCAACGGCGACGAATCTCCAAGGCTGCTGATTCGCCCCACTTGGCGCGCTGCCGGCCGCGCGCAAACAATGCTCGATGATCGAGCGCGGTACCGGCGTCGGCGCAAATTCGCGCACGCTGCGCCGGACGGCCATGCGCTGGGCGAATGCCTGCGCCCGACGCAAGCACTCCTCGTCGCTGAGCGACTCACCCGAAGCATGGGATTTGAAGCGGTTTGTCTGCATGCTCAGGATCGTCAGAGGCCTCAACCATGGACGATAGCATGGCATTGCGACACGTATTTCACCGCAGTTGACTGTCCTTGCTGCCGCGACGGTTGAACCCCGCGATACCGCCCTGGTCGCGATCGAAGTCATTTTGACAGGCAACACACATGCGCACGCCGGGCACGGCCTTGCGTCGCGCCGCGGGAATCACCTCGCCGCATTCCTCGCAGTGCGACAGACCAGGACCGCGGCGCAACTTGCCGCGCGCGCGCTTGACCGCATCGTTCACCGTCGCATCGATCTGATCCTGCACGGCACCATCGCCGGCCCAACCGGTCGCCATGGAATACTCCCGTTACGTGGCTATTGGAAAATGCGCTTCGATTCGCTGCGTTTCAAGTCCTGAGCATTCGGATCATGGCAACGCTGGAATTTCCAGGCTTCGATCGGGATCCCCGGCAGCGCTGGTACGCAGATTCGGCGGAATGTGTCCGACATCGCCAACCGAGATGACCGTTAAGCTGCCATTGGCATTGACGCGAATCCTCGTGATGCTGGCGTTGCCGACAGATATTTGCAGCCATGCCTTGGTGTCCACATCCAGCGCTCGCGTGACCAGATAACGGGTCACGTTGCCGTGGCAAACCATCAAATCCGTTTCCTCATGCCCGCGCGCCGGCACGAAGTATTTAGCAAAAACCCGATCAAGCTGCACCGTGCATGCGGCAAGGTCGCGCGGCTTCTCGCGTGCCATGATATTGGCGCGACGCGTTGGTGGCGTGCACTCGGCAAGATCGTTCACTACTTCGAAGTGACGCCCCGGAAAACTCTTCGAGATTACCGCTGCGGTATCGCGCGCGCGTTGAATCGGACTGACGTACATCGCATCGAATCGCGTCGGCAGTCCGGCTAGCCGTGCCGCAACCAGATGCGCTTGCGCGACCCCGATGGGCGAAAGATGCGGACCCAGCTGTTTATCTGCGGCAGGATCGTCAACGTAATTCCCATGCCGCACCAGAATGATGGTGCGCGCCGCCGGCGCCTGCACTTCTGCACCTATCGCAGATGTCGCCAGCAATATGCAGGCAATGCAGAGTATAGATTTGCGCATCGTGTTTCTCCAATGTTCGGTGGAACCATTTGATTTCATTGCGCGGCGCCTATGCCTCATTGGACAGCGTCGCATTAGCGAACAATCGCACATTTTTCCGGCGCTCTCCAGCAATTCGGATTGGGCGCGTGAACGTTGCAATCGCGTTGACATACCTAGCATCGTATCGCGCGCCAGAAAGTTGCCACAA
>JBDTLA010000137.1:0-18843 GCA_039935035.1 Rudaea sp.
GGGTTACTCGATGCCGATTTGTGCTTTATCCATGTCAATGCGGCATTCATCGAAATCACCGGTTTGACGCGCTGGCGCGACTGTCCGTTGAGTCGACTCGGCCCGGTTGCCGAATGGGTGAGTTGCGCCATCGAGCGCTCGCGTAATCTCGGCAGCAACGTGACGCTGCGCGATCTGATGCTGCCGAGCGGCGCGTCACACGTCGACGTGTCACTGAGCGCGTGGGATCGTGGCAGCACACTGATCGAGGTGCACAAGCGCGGCGTGCTTGATCGCGAATCCACCGCGAAGATTTCGCATACGCTGCGTGGGTTGGCGCACGAGGTCAAGAATCCGCTGGCCGGAATGCGCGGTGCGGCGCAGTTGCTGGAACGGCGCAGCAACGCGCCGGAGCAAAAGCAGCTGGCGCAATTGATCATCAGCGAAGCCGATCGTTTGGCCACCTTGACCGATCGGTTGCTACATCCCGGTGGTAAACCCCATCTGAGCGTCATCAACCTGCACGAGATGGTCGAGCGTGCGTGCGTCCTGACGACCGCCGAATTCGGCGCCCACGTGCACATCGATCGAGATTACGATCCAAGCCTGCCGGCGTTGCTCGGTGATGCCGACCGATTGCTGCAACTGATGCTCAATCTCATGCGCAACGCCGTACAGGCTTCAGCGAAACATTTGACCGTGCGTACGCGCGCTGAGCACGGCGTAGTGATCGGCATTGAGCGAACCCGGCTTGCGGTTCGGATCGACGTTGCCGACGACGGTTGCGGTATTCCGGACGATTTGCGCAATACGTTGTTCCTCCCGCTGGTGTCCGGCCAACATGGCGGCTCCGGTATCGGCCTGGCTGTCGCCCACGAGATCGCACAGGAACATGCCGGACATTTGAGTTTTCGCAGCGCACCGGGCGATACGGTATTCAGCTTGACGCTGCCATTGGAGTCAGCCCATGGCTGAGGTCTGGATTGCCGACGACGACACCGCAATCCGCTTCGTGCTGACTCAGGCGCTGGCGGAAATCGACGTGCGCATCCGCGAATTCGTTGATGCCGAATCCTTGCTAGCCGCAATCGATGATGGCACGCCAGATGTTGTGATCAGCGACGTACGTATGCCAGGGTCAAGCGGGCTGAAGTTGCTGGAAACGCTCAAGGCCCGATCGGTCGCTGCGCCCGTCATCATCATCAGCGCGTTCACCGACGTCGCATCCACTGCGGCGGCGTATCGCAACGGCGCGTTCGATTACCTGCCCAAACCCTTCGATCTGGACCAGATGGTTGCCGCTGTCGAGCGCGCCCTCGCCGAAACCCGACCGCCGCCGCCACTACCCGTGATTGAACCGGAGCAGGAGCTGATCGGCCAGGCGCCCGCCATGCGCGAGATGTTCCGCATCATCGGGCGCATCGCTGCAACCGATCTGAACGTGCTCGTGACCGGCGCCACCGGTACCGGCAAGGAACTGGTGGCGCGCGCGCTACATCGGCACAGCGGTCGCGCAACGCGCGCATTTGTGGCGATGAACACCGCGGCGATTCCCGCCGATTTGCTCGAGTCCGAATTGTTCGGCCACGAGTCCGGCGCGTTTACCGGTGCGACCAAGCGACATCCGGGACGTTTCGAGCAGGCCGAAGGCGGCACGCTGTTCCTTGACGAAATCGGCGACATGCCCGTGCCGCTGCAAACCCGCTTGCTACGAGTGCTGGCAGAGAACGAGTTTTACCGCGTCGGCGGTCGTGAGTTGATCCACGCCAACGTACGCGTGATCGCCGCAACGCATCAAGACCTCGAAGGCAAGGTGGCGCGTGGCGAATTCCGCGCCGACCTGCTGCACCGGCTCGATGTCGTGCGCCTGCACCTTCCGAACCTGGAACAACGTCGCGAAGACATCCCGTTGCTGGCATCGCGGTTCCTGGCGCGTGCGGCTGCCGATATGCGTCTACAGCCCAAGCGCTTCTCGCCGGCCGCACTCGGAGCGCTGGCGCAACTGCCGTGGCCAGGCAATGTCCGCCAACTGGAAAACCTCTGCCGACGCCTGGCGGTGATGGCCCCCGGCCGCGAGATCCGCGTGCAGGATTTGCCCGATACGCGGCCGCACACCGATAGCGACACTATCGACGATTGGCGCACGCCGCTGCTGCGCCACGTGCGTGCGCGTCTCGGCAACGGCGATCGCGACATCTATGCGCCGTTGCGCGAGCAATTCGAACAAACCGTACTCGCCGCGGCATTGGCACAACACGATAATCACCGCAGCCACGCGGCCGAACAACTCGGCCTCGGACGCAATACACTCACGCGCAAAGTCGGTGCGTCGCGCCGACGCAAACGCAAAGCGGATAAAAAATGACGCCCCCATCTTCAGACTTGCTGGTGCGCGCGGCCAGCCACGCCGATCTCGACGTTCTAGTGGAATTCAATATCGCCATGGCACGGGAAACCGAAGACAAGCAACTGGATCGCACCGTGTTACGCGCTGGGGTGCAGGCGATATTGGCCGAATCGCGGCGCGGCTTTTATCGGGTCGCAGAAGCGAGCGGTGAGGTCGTGGGTTGCCTGATGGTGACCTACGAATGGAGCGATTGGCGCAACGGCGATTGGTGGTGGCTGCAAAGTGTTTACGTGCGCCCGCCACATCGTCGTCTCGGCGTATTCCGGGCGCTGTATCAACATGTCGAACGCGATGCCAGCACCCGCAGCGCAGTGGTCGGCATTCGTCTGTACGTCGAGAACGAGAATCTGCGCGCGCAAAAGACCTACGCCATGCTGGGCATGCGCGAAGAACACTATCGAATGTACGGCAAACCGCTGCGGCGCGACCTTGGCGGCAACGGCGCATGACGTTGATCCGCGCCACGCGGGTGAGTTGATCGTGCTGGCCCGCATCCGCCGCGGCAGCAGCGACGCGCTGACCCTGTTTCTGCTTCCCGCATTCGTGGCCATTCTGCCGTGGCGTTGGGGCTTTGCGCTTCTCAAACGCGTGGCACGCAGCGAGAAGCTTTATCGCGAGGCCGTTGAACCGGCATGGGCGGCTGCGCGGCCACACTGTGCGAACAGCGACGAATACATCTGGAAAACCCGATTTCGCCTGCTACGCCTGGTCGATCATGCTGACGTTTACCTGACCTTGCTGCGTGGCAAGCGCTGGCGCCAACGCCATGTCGCGCAGATCGGCGAATGGCCAAAAGCTGCAGCATGCGTGCTTCTCACCTATCACTGGGGAGCAGGTAACTGGGTCTGGCCGAGCCTGCGTGATCACGGAATATCCGCGCACTTTCTCGCACGTCGCGCGCAGGGGCAAGCATTGGGCCTGACCCGCGCATCCCACTGGTTTGGGCGATTCCGCGGTTGGGCGTTGCGCCAGATCGGCAGTGCTGGCGCGCTATTTACCGGCGGCAGTTCCGCGGCAGCGCGCGACGCGTTGAGTGCCGGGCGAAGCATTGTTGGCATGCTCGATCTGCCGGTGCAGCCGCAGCAGCGTTTCACCCAATTGGCGCTGCTTGATCGGGAAGTCCGGTTTCCGCTCGGACTGGCTCGCCTGGCGCTGGAAACCGGCGTGCCGCTCGTGCTTTTCAGCGTGGGTCTGGATTTCGACAGCGGCATGCGCACGCTGCGTATAACGGTGCTGCCGGGCAATGAATCGATTGATGCGGTCATGCAGCTTTACGCCAATCATCTCGACGCACGTTTGCGCGAGGCTCCCGAAGCCTGGCAGATCTGGCGCGAGGCGACGGCAATGTTCGTGGCCGCACCAGTTTCAGGATAGTTATCGCAAGGCATACAATAGCCACGCCATTCGTTCACGGCGCGGACGCCGCCGTTCCCGACCACCGCTTGCGAAGGATGCCCCATGACCACAACCCAACGTGTTGCCATCCTCGGCGGCGTGCGCATTCCGTTTTGTCGCAACAACACCGCGTACGCCGATGTTGGCAATTTCGGCATGGCGGTCAAGGCATTGGGTTCGCTGGTCGAGCGTTTCGACCTGCATGGCGTGGAACTGGGCGAAGTGGCATTTGGTGCGGTCATCAAACACGTTTCGGACTGGAACCTCGCGCGCGAGGCAACGCTTTCATCGGGACTGGCGCCAACCACGCCGGGTATCACCACCGCGCGGGCCTGCGGTACGTCGCTGGACAACGCCATCATCATCGCCAACAAGATCGCTGCCGGCCAGATCGATGTCGGCATCGCGGGCGGTGCGGATACCACCAGCGACGTGCCGATCGTTTACGGACGGGCCTTGCAACAACGCTTGCTGCGCATGAATCGCGCGCGCGGCGCGCTGGAAAAACTCAAGACCGCGGTGCGTGGATTCTCGTTCGCCGAACTCAAGCCCAGTTTCCCCGGCGTGGCCGAACCGCGTACCAATATGTCGATGGGCGATCACTGCGAGCTGATGGCCAAACAGTGGCACATTTCGCGCGAAGACCAAGACGCACTGGCATTGTCGAGCCACATGAAAGCCGCTGCTGCTTACGATCGCGGTTTCTTCAAGGGTCTGGTCGTGCCGTTCCGCGGACTGGAGCGCGACGGTTTTCTGCGTCCGGACACGACGATGGAAAAACTCGCCGCGCTGAAACCCGCATTCGACAAGACCTCGGGTAAAGGCACGCTCACCGCAGGCAATTCCACCGGCCTTTCCGACGGCGCTTCATCGCTGCTACTGGCCAGCGAAGCGTGGGCCGCCGCACGCAATCTCAAACCGCAGGCATACCTCACCCACGCCAAAGTCGCCGCCGTGGATTTCGTCCACGGCGAAGGCTTGCTGATGGCGCCGACCATCGCGGTCCCGCGCATGCTCGATGCCGCTGGCTTGACCCTTCAGGACTTCGACTTCTACGAAATCCACGAAGCGTTCGCCGCCCAGGTGTTGTGCACGCTGCGCGCGTGGGAAAGCGCGGACTACTGCAAGAATCGCCTCGGTCGCGACAAACCGCTGGGCAGCATCGACATGAGCAAATTCAACGTCAACGGCTCAAGCCTTGCACTCGGCCATCCTTTCGCCGCCACCGGCACTCGCATCCTTGCCACGCTGGCCAAGCTGCTGGAAGAGAAGGGTTCGGGGCGCGGCCTGATTTCGATCTGCACCGCCGGCGGGATGGGCGTAACGGCGATCGTGGAGCGGCCATAACTGCCGCTTCGCCGCATGCCTAAAATTCGCTTTCGCGTCCCCTGGGTTGTTGCGGCGGCGTTTCTCGCGCTGGTACTGAGCGCGCTACGCGCTACCTATCTTGACGACTACGCCGGGGCGTATACCTCGTGCCACGGTTGCTTTCTCATGCCGACGCTGGGCCACGACGCCTGGCTGGTTGCCGGAATCTATGTGGTGCTTGGTTTGGCCGTGGTGGCACCCGGGCGATTGTTGCGGTTCGGGTTGCGCCTGCTCGCCGTCGCGCTGATCGCTGCGCAGGCGATCGACCTGGCGTTGCTGCGCCTGTTCACTCAGCGCCTTTACTTCGCCGACCTGTTGCGGTTTTCCGGTGACGCTTCCGCAGCATGGAGCGTTGCGCGCGCGCAATTTTTTTCCGCGAATGGTGCGTGGTATCTCGCATTCGCGCTGGCGGTCATCATCGTCCTGCTCGGACTGCTCTTGCAGGGGCAGCGCTCACGCAAACTCGGCGTCACGCTGGTTGCCTGCGCGCTTGGTGCCTGCGTTTTTGGTGCCGCCATGTTGTACCAGCCACTACGCTACGTGGCCGACCAATATGTCTGGAATGTTGTGGGCGCCAACCTCCCGTCGGGTCGGGCCAAACTGCTGAGCACTGCATTTGCCAGCCACGAACAACACAAGGCCGATCAGTTGCCACGCACCTGCTCGCGGGGCACCGCGCAAGGTCGCAACATCGTGATCGTGATCACCGAGTCGCTGTCGGCGTACCAAAGCAAGTTGCTCGGCGGCCCGCACGACTGGCTGCCGCGTCTGGATGCCATTGCGAAAGCCAACCACTACTTCACGCATTTCTACGCCAACGGTTTCACCACCGATGGCGGCGAAACGGCGATCATCACCGGCCGGCCGCCACTGATACCACCGGGACGCGACTGGTATTCCCTTGATGCCTTCGGACCGGACCCGAACACATTGCCGGGTATCGCACGCCAAGCCGGCTACACGACGCAACATTTCACCACGGAGAGCCTGAAATTTCTGGATACAGGTAATTGGTTGCGCCGGCTTGATTTCGATACCGTGGAAGGCAACGAAAGCCCGTTCTACAAGGGCGTTGCACGCGGCCAATTTGGTGCGGCGCCTGACCGGGAATTGTTCAAGCGCTACGAACAATGGCTCGACCAGCGTCGCGATACGCAACCGTTCCTGTCGATCCTGCTCACCGTCAGCTCGCACCCACCATTCGTCGACCCACGCACGGGCAAGATCGATCCGCCCAACTCGTTTGGGTATGTCGACGAGCAGCTCGCGGATTTCTACGACGCGCTGGACAAGCGCGGCTTCTTCGCCAACGGCATCCTGCTGATTACCGGCGACCATCACGCGATGACGCCGATACTGCCGGACGAATACAAACGCTACCGCGAGCGCGCCTTTGCGCGGATCCCGCTGATCGTGGCCGGCGCAATCGACATGCCGAAAGTCGTCGATGCGTCATTCCAGCAATCCGACTTTCCCACCTCGCTGGCCTATGTCATGGGAGTCGATTACTGTCGCACGCCATTCAGCGGAATTTTCCTCGCGGCGAACCCCGAGCCACCCACTTACGTCGTGCAGGCGCGCGGCGACAATCGCAACCGGGTCGATGTGTATTTCGACGCGAGCGTCGCAAGCTACCTTGAAAACGGCGACGCAAGCGGCTGGATGGGGCCAGTGCGCCCACCCGAGGCCGATGAAGTGGAAGCGTGGATCAATGCGCAGCGCGTACGCAACGGGTTGCCTTCGGCCACTCCCTGATCGGAAAGTGGTGCTGCGACTGGCTGGCGCTGGTGCGTCGGATCAGGAAAACTTGAAGTGCGACGACCAGGCAGCAGCGGGCGCGTAGGAGGTGCGGCGGGCGCGCATGCGCGCGTGCAGTTCGGCGCGGCGGTCTTCCAGCCAATCTTCGCGTCCGACTTTTGCTCCATCGGCACCACGATGCGCAGCTTCCTCGGCGCGGTAGTCGCAGAATTCGGCATAGGCCTGGATTTCCGGCTGTAGCACCTCCTGCACGACTTCGATCATGATCGCGTCGTCGAGAAAACCAAGCACGGGGATATTGTCCGGAATCAAATCTTCAGGATCGGCGAAATAGGTCATCGCGCCGACCACGCGATTGCGATCTTCATCAGACAACGCCCAACCTTCGTCGCCGGCCATTGCAATAAGGTTTTCGACGCAGGCCAGGCGCGAGCGCACGAACTCCGGCATCTGCTGCTTGTTCGCATCGACAAAGGTTTTCGACGCCTCGTCGAGAATCTGCTGGGCGCTCTTGCCGGAGGCGCGCTCTTCCGCACGTTTCATGGCGTCCATAAAATACGGCAGGTCCTGATCGGAAATTTCGATGTTGAATTCGAGCGCCATAACGCTTCTGCCTGTATAAGAATGCCGGATGCGCAGACTATCCAGCCAGCGCCAGCACGTCAATGGTGGGGCACATCTGGGGGTTGCAGCGACGCGGCGGGGTCGCTGCGTGCGGTGTGGTGCTCGTCGACCAGATACAGCGGCCGCTGTTTGGCTTCCATGTACAACCGCCCCAGATATTCGCCGATCATGCCCAGAGCCATCAACTGCACGCCGCCGAGGAAAAGGACCACCAGCATCAAGCTCGGATAGCCGCGAACCGGATCGCCGTACAATACCGCCTTGATCAGCACGAATACGCCAAAACCGAATGCCAGCAATGCCGTCAACACGCCAACATAGGTGGCCAGCTTGAGTGGCGTGCCGGAGAACGAAGTAATGCCTTCCAGGGCAAAATTCCAGAGTCGCCAATAGTTGAATTTGCTTTTCCCGGCGAAGCGCGGATCCCGTTCATAGACCACCGCTTTCTGTCTGAATCCGACCCAGGCGAACAGGCCTTTCATGAAACGCTGACGTTCGCGCAAACGTTTCATTGCGTCCACGGCACGCCGATTGAGCAAACGGAAATCCCCGGTGTCGCGTGGTACGGGCGTGGCGCTGAGGCGTTGCATCACGCGATAGAAGGCCGCGGATGTCAGCTTCTTCAGGCGGCTCTCCCCGGCACGCGTCGAACGCGTGCCATAGACCACATCGTAGCCTTCGCGCCAGCAACGCACGAATTCCGGAATCAGCTCGGGTGGGTCTTGCAAATCCGCATCGATGACGATCACGGCATCCGCGTCGACATGATCGAGCCCGGCGGTAAGCGCCAATTCCTTGCCGAAATTACGGCTAAGTTTGAGCGTGGCTACGCGCTCATCGGATTCGCGCAGCGCACTGGCTATGGCCCAGGTATCGTCATGGCTTCCATCATCGACATACAACACGCTACAGGTCATATCCAGTTGATCGAACACGGCAACCAGGCGCGCGTGAAACTGACGCAGGCTTTCACCTTCATTGCAGGCAGGCACGACAACGCTGAGCTTGGACATCCGCAAAACCTGTGCTGAAGACAATTGTGCATCCTATGAGCGTGTGCGGCAGAAACACAAGCAGCCGCGCTTTCGTTGTTTGCGTCAGCTGTTTTGATCTTTTTTGTTAACCCGCTACGGCGATTGACGTCAATCGGCAGCACATACGCGAATGGGGGGCGATGAATGGCATTCAAGGCGCCGCCGAGCAACGCAGCCCGCAGGACGGGCTGAGCATTGCGGGCACCAGCGTCGGCCGGAACCTTTGCCGGGCTCGCCAACCCAGGTCATCGGTTCTTCGGGTTGGTGAAACCACGACAAATCAACGTGCAAGCGCCCGTCAAAGAATCGAATGCAACCCTGCTCCAAACGCAGTGACAATTCGCGTGTAGATGGTTTTCAACGGCAGGTCGACATCCGGAAAATCGCCGACATCGCGATAGCACGAATAAAATCCTGGGGTGTCCGCGCGCATGGGTTTGCAGCCGGGCTCGATCTCGAAACTCGACGCATAGCGATAAGGCCACAAATCGAACAGCGGCAGGGAGGCCGACACATCGCCGATCTTGCGATTGAGTTTGCTCAGCCAGCTGTTGCCTTGACGGCGGGCGATGGTCCAGGCGTTTTGCGGTTCGGTATCGCGCAGAATCACCGCGCGCAGGCGTTGGGCAAACGTGCGGTCGTGAACGACGAAGCCGGATTCGGTATTGTAATGATCTGAGCGCGGATCGAAATTGTGCGAGCCGATCATGCCGATTTTGCCGTCAATGACGATGGACTTGGCATGCAGTCCCAGGCGCACACCGTGTTGCGTCAACGGCGCGCGGCCGTACTTGTGGTAGCGGCGATCCGTGTTCGGGCCATCCCCCAGTTCATCGTAATCTGCGATCAGATCGACGGCCTCGGCGGGAAATGGTTTGAACTCGTGGATCTCGAAACCGAGCTTCAAATAGCGCTTTTTGTACTTGTACGACAAGGCATACACGTAGAACGCATCGGTCGCCGCCAGCGAATTTGTCGATACGCGCACGCGCAATTGCGGATAATTGCGGTGCTGGTGCTTGAACACGCGCCGTGCAGTGCGGCTGAGCACCAGGTATGGGGTTTGCAGGACTATTTCCGATCGCGCGCTGCTCAGCAACTCGACGATATGATGACTAAGCTCGTTATCCTGCCGCTTGTTCGGGTCGTCGAATTTCTCGGGCCTGTCGGAAAAGTACTCCACCTCGCCCACGCGCATGGTCTTGTCGGCAAAATGCCGTTGGATGTAGTCGCTGCTGTCGGCATGGCGCAGCAAGGCCCGCACACGCACGGGGTTTTTGTAGGCGTGCGCCTGGTAGCCCGGCGCATTGATGCCATCACCCAGAATGCGCGTGGACACATCGCGCAAACGGCTCAGCGGCACGCTGCGCGGATGCCGCCAGAACAGCTCGAAGGAATCGCGCATTGCGTTGGCAGCTGGACCGGTCACCAGCAGGTCGCGGTCGAGGTAATCGAAGGCGTCGTCCCAGTCGAAATAGCGGTTTTCGTAATTGCGCCCACCGGCGATCCCGATTTCGTTATCGATCAGCAACAACTTGTTGTGCATGCGTTGGTTGAAGCTGAAGAAGCAACACACGATGCCGGCGGCAAATTCCAGCGGCGGCGTGGTCGCTCGATGAAACGTCGGATTGTAGACACGCAATTCGAAATTGACGTGCGCTCGCGCGAGTTGCGCGAGCAGTTCAACGTCGTCAAGCGAAAATAGTTGATCGACGAGGACGCGCACATGAACCCCGCGCCGCGCCGCCTTGACCAGCTCGTTGAGCATCAAGTAGCCGACGTCATCCTCGGCGAAGATGAAAGTCTGCAGGTCGATGCTCTTGTGTGCGGCACGAATCAGGTGCACACGCAGCAACAAGGCGTCCTCGCCTATGTCGAGCAGATTGACGTAATGTACCGGCTTGCCGGGTTTGGATTCGCTGATGGCACGCGCGGCCAATGCATGATACGGCGAGGCGATGGCACAGGCATCGAACTTGCGGCAGGTCATCGTTCGATCCTGCGCCGCATCTGCCGTCGCCAAGGCGTGGCGGGCGCGCACAGGATTGACGGCACAGCCGCTGAGCAACGCGCTCGCGACGATCAGCACAACGCCGATGGTGCGCGCGCGAATCATGGTGTCGAAGCGGGTGCCGGGTTGACGAAAATCGACAACTGCAGGCCGACTTTGTCGGCGAGCGTGCCGCGGCGCGAATGCATGCCGAAATCGCTGCGCTGGATTTTCCCGTCGGCGCGCACGGCACAGCTGGCTTTCAGCGGATGCGCGCATGCGGAAGGCCGCAACGTAAAACGCACCCGTTTGGTAATCCCGCGAATGGTGAGAATTCCGTAAACTTCGCCGCCATGCTGCATTCGGGCCAACGGAAACGATTCGGATACGAAACGGATTTGCGGATAATGCTGCGCATCGAAGAATTCCACGGAGCGCGCCCAGTCGGCGTAATTGCTGCTGCGCATGCGCAGGTCGTTGGCGTTGATGCGCGCATCAACGACCGCCGTGCCATGGAACCGATCCACGGACACACTGCCACGCACGGCACCGAATTGACCGTGCAATCCGAGCAGCCATAGCACTTTCACTTCGAATCCGGCTTGCGAGTGGGTCGGGTCCAGTTCGAGAATTTCAGTTTGTGGTGATGGCGCTGAAACTGCGCCGACCGAAATCAAGGTCAGACACAGCAACCATCGTCGTATTCCACGTAACCCAGCGTTCACCGCTGCTCAGGGCGACCAGAATGCCTTGAGTCGACCGCTGCCCGGCTCGGCTTCGCCGTCAAGTTCGAACCAGGCGATCCCGGCTGGCGGCATGCCGCGAAAATCACCGGATTGCCCGGTAGCCAGTAGCGCCACCAGGGTTTCAAATCCTGGATTGTGCCCGACCAGCAACAGACGCTGTGCGTCGGAATTTTCGTCGATCAAGGCGTCCAGCTCGCCGGCCGTGGCATCGTAGATTCTCGGCTCGACCTTGATATCGAGTTTGCCCAATGCGTGTTCCAGAGTCTGCTGCGCACGCACCGCGGGTGAACACAGTACGCGGGCCGGCAACGCGGCTTGCGCACGCAGCCATTCGCCGGCGGCCTGGGCTTCGGCGATCCCGCGCGGACTCAAATCGCGTGCGCTGTCTTCGGCCACAGTACCACCGGATTCTGCGTGAGCATGGCGCAGCAGGATGATTTCTCGTTTCATGGTCGTACCCCTGTTCTTGACGGCAATGCTTGAAATGCGGTGGCTTGTACGGGTTATGCCTGTTTGCGCAACCAGCGCAACAGTTTGCCCCAATCCTCCTGATGCGAACGAATCAGTTCTGAGTTGTAGTCGAAGACGCTTTTCCCCAATCCGGCCATCAGCACATAACCTTGCGTATCGCGCAGTTGCGCAACCAGCGGAAACGGCAGATTTTTGAACTCATCCACGGCTTGTTGCGACGCGGTCGTCCACGGCTTGAGGCGGTTGCCGACCAGGCCGACCGCGACCTTGCCGCGCTTGACCCGAGCTTGTTTGGAAACCTCGGCCAGAAACGCTGCGCTGGCTTCCAAGTCGATACGCGACGGCAGCACCGGAATCAGCAGCACATCGACATCGTTCAACAAATCGGTCAGTTCCTTGCCATGAATGGCGGCCGGCGCATCAACGAGCACGACATCGGCATCGGCCGGAATGCGTTGCGCCCAATCCGGGTGCAATCCCGACAAGGCCAGAACCGGAGCTGGCAAACCGGCACGCTTTTCCGCCCAGTGCTGGCTCGAACCCTGGCGATCGGTATCGACCAGAACAGTGTTCTTTCCCGCTTGGGCAAAGTGCGCGGCGAGATTCGTCGCTATCGTAGTCTTGCCGCAACCACCCTTGGAACTGGCCACCAGAATCTTCTGCATGAGCGCATCTCCGTGTCGACAACGTGTCGGCAAGAGTACAACGGGGCCGCGGCTGGCGGAAGCTGTCAGGGTTTTGGGGGCGACTCGGAGGTTGCAGGCTGCCAGTCGCCGGGTGGTTCCAGCGCCACACCCTGGCTGCGCAAAACCGCATCGACCGCGTCGCTTTCGTTGGCGGATGCCTGCAACGCCTGCAGGTAGGTGCGCGTGACCCGCGTATCGGTGGCCAGGCGGCCGCCCAAGCGAGCAATTTGCTGCATGCGCCACGCATGCGTGCGCACTTGTGTCACTGCCGCATCGTGCGCCGGACCACCTGAGAGCATCGATTCCTCAACGGCCAGGCCAATTTGCCGCGTAAACATGCTGCCAGCGGCAGCCATCGTCCTGGCCACCTGGATGCAATCCTCGACCAGCGACGAATCCGCACTATCGGCGTGCTTGCAAGCTTTCATGATCGCCGAGTTTTCCGGCTGCACCAGGGCCGCTGCAATGGCTGCAGCCGTGGTCAATCGGTAGCCGTCGACGCTGGCGTCCTGCCCGGTCGCATTGAGCAATTCGGAGCTCATCGGCAAGATGCCTTCGGCGCGATAGATGGTCAGGATGAGTGCGCCGAAATAGTCGTCATAGCTTTTCGCCTGCGCGGCACTGGTCAGCGTGGCACGTGCGGTGATGTCATCACCGGCCTGTTGTGCACGCCACAGCGCCAAGGCCCAGACCGCGCCATTCTGTGCGTCGAGTTGTTCGAGCTTTTGCAAGGTATCGCTGCTTGGGCAGTCCTTGAGTTTGGCCTTGCATTCGATCGCCGCTGTGACCCACCACACCAACGCGGAATCGGCACCAAAGCGCTGGGCGCGCTCAAGCAACTTTGGGGTTTTCAGCACGTCCGGCCGGGTTTTGTCATTGGCATCGGGTTCTGCCAACAAGGCAGCGGCCAGCAAGGACGGTGGATCCGCATGCAAGGCCAGCAGATTGATCTGGTCGTGTCGGTACTGGGTCAATTGTTGCTTGGGGGTGAGCTGGGACTTCGTGGGTTGTTCGGCTGTCGGACCGGCATCGGGCAAATAGGGTTGCGCGAGGGCGGCAAATGGTAACGCAGCGAGCAACAATAGGAAGCGAGCTTTCATGGGTGGCGATTTCCTCGGAACAAGGGCATTTTTGACACGAATCGACACGCATTATCGCGGATCGAGCGTTCAAAAATTATTCGGGTAGCGCGCGCTGCGCGCAGGATTGTTTTCTTTCGCACGCGTCGCGGCTGCAATTTCGTGCGCGCAGCGCACCTCACAACGCGGCCGCGCAGCGTCCGCGCCGCACCAACGCTTCAATAGCCCGCCGCTTGCCCATCCTTGCGGCTTTCGGATGCGCCGATGTAAACACCGTTTTTTGCGTCCCATTCGATCGCCTGATAGCCGCCGTAGGGGCCATGGGCGAAGCGCACGCTATGGCCTTTTTCCATCAGACCGCGAACGGTCGCGTAGGAAAACCCGGATTCCAGATCGACCCAGCCACCATCGGTCATTTCATCGGCCTGAGCTTCCGGCGAAGTCGAGCCTTCGTGCTGGATGCGCGGCGCATCCCCGGCTTCCTGCAGGTTCATGTGGTAATCGATCAGGTTCTGCACAATCTCCACGTGCCCTTGCGGCTGCATGTCGCCGCCCATGACGCCGAAGCTGATCCACGGCTTGCCATCGCGGGTGATGAAACTCGGGATGATCGTATGGAACGGCCGCTTACCCGGCGCGTAGGTGTTGGCGTAACCGTCCTTGAGCACGAAGAGTTCGCCGCGATCCTGCAAAATGAATCCCAAGCCCGGCGGCGACATGCCCGAACCCATGCCACGGTAGTTCGACTGGATCAGTGACACCATGTTGCCCCAGCGGTCCGCCGTAGTCAGGTAGATCGTGTCGCCGTGCAGTTTTGGTTCGCCGGCTCGCACCGATTTCAT
The DNA here is from genome assembly GCA_039935035.1 of Rudaea sp. GTDB lineage: Bacteria > Pseudomonadota > Gammaproteobacteria > Xanthomonadales > Rhodanobacteraceae > Rudaea. The sequence continues at coordinate 14,380 of JBDTLA010000137.1, forward strand.
TGCGTGATCGGGCGAGATCAGCTTGCGTCGTTGTGCCGCGTAATCTTTTGAGATCAACCACTGCAGCGGCACTTTGTAGAAATCCGGATCGGCATAGAAGTGTGCGCGATCCTCATACGCGAGCTTTTTGGCTTCGACGAACAAATGCACGTGTTCGGCACTGTCGAACGGGATCTTCGAGAAATCGTAGCCTTCCAGAATATTGAGCATCTGCAAGGCCGCTATGCCCTGACCGTTGGGCGGCAATTCCCAGACATCCACGCCGCGGTAATTCGTCGCCACCGGTTGCACCCATTCGCCATGGTGCCTGGCCAGATCGTCATAGCTCAGGAATCCACCCTGCGCCTTGACGTAATCGGCGATGGTGTGCGCGATCTTGCCTTTGTAGAACGCGTCGCGGCCGCCCTTGGCAATGGCTTCAAGGGTGTTGGCCAGATGCGGATTTTTCCAGATTTGACCTTCCGCGGGCGCATGCCCGTCGAGCGTGAATTGCTCAGTGAATCCCGGGAATTTGCTCAGTCGCGGTACGGAAAGATTCCAGTAATACGCGATCAGCTGGCTGACCGGAAAACCTTCGCGCGCATAGGCGATGGCCGGCGCGAGGTCGTCTTTTATCGGCAGTTTGCCGAATTTGCCATGCAATGCGAACCACCCATCGACCGTACCCGGCACGCTGACCGGCAACGGCCCGTATGGCGGGATCGCCTTGTAGCCGTGATCCTGAAACCATTTCAACGTAAGCGCTTTCGGCGAGCGTCCCGACCCGTTGTAACCGTAAAGTTTCTGCGTCTTCGCATCCCACACGATGGCGAACAGATCGCCGCCGACGCCATTGGACACCGGCTCCATCAAGCCCAATGCAGCGTTTGCGGCAATCGCCGCATCCATCGCGGTGCCGCCTTTCTTGAGTACATCCAACCCGATCTGCGTGGCCAGCGGCACCGACGTCGCCACCATCCCATGCGTGGCCAATACTTGCGAGCGCGTAGCCAGCGGCAAGCCCGTGATACGGTCGCCGGCATGGGCCGTGATGCAGGTCAAGGCAGCGGAAATCAGCGCCAACCCAATGCGTTTCATGATCTATTCCTTCACCCGAAATGCATTCCAGCATACATCCAACAAACACCGTATCGGGCACAATCCGCAATACTGATCGCAGGTTCGCGCACGCCGATTGTCGATAGAAGTTCGGCTATTCCAGGGAATATGTTTCGTGTTCGAAAATATCAAACGTCACATGCGCAATTTCATGAGCGCACGCAGCGGCACGCGGTTTCAGGCGCATCATCGCCGCCAGCAGGTGCGCCCGCGGGTCATGCACACCGTCGTCGTCATCGGTTTTGGCCTAGTGCTGATCGCCGTGGGTTTCGTGCTGCTGTTCCTGCCTGGCCCGGGCCTGCTGACCGCCGCGATCGGGCTTGCGCTGATCGCCGAGGAATCGCTGATGGTCGCGCGCTGGCTGGATCGCGCCGATTTTTGCCTGACTCGTGCCTGGGCGCGGTGGCGCAAGTAAGGCGTCGAGCGGCCGCCTCAACAACTTTGCTGCGCTTGCGGGTTTATTCGGCCAGCGCCGCCTTCAAGAACTCCGGCAAGGCCAACGCGGCCTTGTGGGTTTCGGCGTTGTAGTACTGGGTGGCGAACGACTTCGTCGCCGCACCACGTTCGCGGAAACCGGAAAGATCCAGTGCCTTGCGCGCCATCGTCGCGCTCCACCAGCCGCTGGGATAACACGGTTGCGGAAACGTCAGAGTACGCAGCGAGTGGAAGCCGGCGCTTTTCAAAGCTTTGCGAATCGACTTCAGCAGTGGCAGATGCACCAGTGCGGATTCGCTTTGTTGCACCAGAATGCCGCCGGGACGCAACGCGTCGAGGCAGGTCTGGTAGAACGCTTCGTTGAACAGGCCTTCGGCCGGACCGATCGGATCGGTGGAATCCACGATGACGATGTCCAGGGATTCCGGCTCGCAATCGGCCATCCACTTGATGCCGTCGGCGAACACCAGTTGTGCGCGTGGATCGTTGTTGGATTCGCACAGTTCGGGAAAATATTTTTCTGCCAGACGCGTGACTCGCTCGTCGATCTCGACCTGAATCGCCTGCTCGACTTCTTCGTGACGCAATACTTCGCGCAGCGTGCCGCAATCCCCACCGCCGATGATGACGACGCGCTTGGCGCGCGGATGCGTGAACAGCGCCGGGTGCGCCATCATCTCGTGATAGAAGAAATTGTCGCGCGTGGTGACCATCATGCAGCCGTCGATCACCATCAACTTGCCCCAATCGGTGCTGTTGTAGATTTCGATGGACTGAAACGGCGTGCGCTCGGCGTGCAGGCGCTCGGTCACGCGGAAGCCGATGGATGAGCCCGAATATTCGTGCTGCTCGCTGAACCAGGTTTCTTGGGTGTCGGCCATGTCACGTCCATGCAAGCGCAATCGGGGTGCGATTGTACCGGTTCCTGCTGACGCAGACACGCAGTTACAATAGGCACGCAGGTTCGATCCTGCCTATCGTTGTCGATCCAGACGGTCCCGCGGCATTCGGGGCTTCCGACCGCTGGAGTCATCGCGTCAAGGCCTGCCGCTGCGACGTTTCACTGCCATGATCCAGGAGCAATGACATGTCCAAGTGGAACGCAGACGCCGCCCGCGCGCAGTACGCCATCGCGCATTGGGGCGAAGGCTATTTCGATGTCGACGAACAAGGTCGACTGCTCGTGCGCCCGCGTGGCACTGATGGCCCCGCGCTGGCATTGCCGGAAATCGTCAACGCTGCGAATGCGCGCGGCTCACGCTTGCCGTTGCTGGTGCGCTTCTCGGATATCCTGCATCACCGTCTGGCGCGCCTGCAAACGGCGTTCGCCGACGCCATGCGTGCTGGCGATTATCCTGGCGGATACACCGCGGTGTATCCGATCAAGGTCAATCAACACAGCGGCGTGGCCGGTGAACTCGCGAAGGGCACGTCCGGCGGATTCGGTCTGGAAGCCGGCTCGAAACCCGAATTGATGGCGGTACTGGCGTTGGCTAAACCCGGCAGCATCGTCATCTGCAACGGCTACAAGGATCGCGAATACCTGCGTCTGGCGCTGATCGGACGCAAGCTCGGCCTGCGCGTATTCATCGTCATCGAAAAACCGTCCGAGTTGAAACCTGCGCTGGAAGAAGCCGCCGCGCTCGGCGTCGAACCCTTGTTCGGCGTGCGCATGCGCCTGACCAGCCTCGGCGCGGGCAAGTGGCAGAACACGGGCGGCGAGAAGTCCAAGTTCGGTTTGACCCCACGCCAGTTGCTGACCTTGATCGATACGCTCAAGGCCGCGAATCTCACTTCGTCACTGCAACTGCTGCACGTGTTCATGGGCTCGCAGATTTCCAACGTGCGCGATATCGCCGCCGGCATGCGCGAGGCGACGTGCTACTTCGTGGAATTGTGCAAAGCCGGTTTGCCGATTCGTTACGTCGATGTCGGCGGCGGCCTCGGCGTGGATTACGAAGGCACGCGTTCGCGCTCGGCGTGCTCAATCAATTATGGACTGGATCAATATGCATCAACCATCGTGCAGCCGCTTGCCGAGGCCTGCGCCGCAAACGATCTGCAACCGCCGCACATCATCAGTGAAACCGGGCGCGCGATGGTCGCGCATCATGCGGTGCTGGTCACCAATGTCAGCGATATCGAGCGCGCGCCGGAAGGCCGCGTTCCGCCCGCCGATGACGACGAGCCGGCCACGTTGCGCCGCCTGCGCGAAATCCACAGCGAAATCGATGCGCGTTCGGTCGTCGAGCTGTATCACGAAGCGCAACATCAATGGGCTGAGGGCCACGCTTTGTTTGCACTTGGCCAGCTTGGACTCCGCGAGCGAGCGCGACTCGACGATTTGTACTACGCAGTCGTCAATGCCCTGCGTGAGCGCCTGGACCCAGCCGAACGTTCGCATCGCCAAGCGCTCGACGAGCTCAACGAGAAGCTCGTCGACAAATACTTTGTAAACTTTTCCATTTTTGAATCGATCCCCGATTCCTGGGCGATTGATCAGATCTTCCCCATCGTGCCGATTGCGGGGATGGACAAGGCGCCGGATCGACGCGCGGTGATTGCCGACCTGACCTGCGATTCCGACGGGCGCATCGATGCCTATGTCGATGGCGGCGGCGTCGACGTGAGCTTGCCGCTGCACGCGCCGGAACCGGGCAAATCGTACCGCCTCGGCATCTTCCTCGTCGGTGCGTACCAGGAAGCGCTCGGCGACATCCACAACCTGTTCGGCGACACCGACGCGGTCAACGTGCGTCTGACAAACGACGGCTATGAGTTCTCGCACATCCGTCGCGGCGACACCACCGACGTGATGCTCGACTACGTGGGCTACAACCTGGATGCGTTGCGCCAGGCGTATGCCGACAAGATTGCCGCTGCGGGGATCACCGGTGCGCAAGCCGATCAGCTTCGTGGTGCGCTCGAACA